>CACXLJ010000016.1 GCA_902768435.1 uncultured Bacteroidales bacterium
ATGTCCATATATTTTGCACAGAGATAGAAAAAGAATTTAAACATGTTCATTTATCATTTATTTAAAAATCTATCGATTCATATAGCTCGTCGCCCCAAACCGCATTAGCGATACCCAAACCTACAGAGATAAAGGGATGGTGTTGAAAATTGGTTTCGGCATATTTGTATTTTGTTTCCATATCATTATTTGCTGAGCATGACAACAAAGAAGAGGACAAATGACAATATTACATAGGCTAAGACTGCATATCCTTTCAGTTTGTGATATTTTTCGTTCCTATATTTGTGAGCCAATGCTTTGTATCGCCTTTCTCCTTTCATATACCATATCAGAAATCCTAAGATGATGAAATAAATAAGAAGAAACAAATACAATAATTCCGTTTTTGTAAGAACTCCAAAAAGCTTTACTATCGAAATGATGTTGAAAGTAAAAACAAATGATATTATGCAACTTGCATCCACAACAAATTGAAAATGCATATTAATCCAAAACGGTATAACTTTATAAACAATATCATAGAAATGATAAAGTCTATATAATATATAATCAAATATATCTCTTATCATGTTTGTTTAGAGGTGTATAAAACGGCACTGATTTCTTTACTCCATTAACGTGTAAAAAATGCACGTTATTCTCTTTTTCGATCTCACCTTCTTTTTGAACTATCAAGAAATCCTTACAAGTTGCATTCTCGTCAATCCCTCCTCTTTAATTTCAATATTATTGATTAATGGGGATGTTGAGGGTTTGTTTCATGCCGGTTTTGCGGTCTTTCACTGTGAGGGTGGCTTTGCCGGCCTTGTCGCCTGCTTGCACCACCACCACGAGTTGGCCATGGAAGAGTTTCATGGTGGGATTGGTGAATACTTCGACCGAGGTGGCATCGCCGTTGCACACGGCACGGAAGGTGCCGTTGCCCTGCACCGTGAATTCGAGCTGATCGTCGGCATCGGGGCACAGCGTGCCGTTCTTGTCCACGAGGCTCACAGTGACGAAGGCCAGATCGTTGCCATCGGCCTTGAGGCTGGTGCGATCGCTCTCCAGTTGCAGGCGTGCGGGTTTGCCAGCGGTGCGCACCACCTGCTCGCCAGCGCGGTTGCCGTTCTCGTCATATACCACCACTTTGAGTTCGCCCGGCTCATATTTCACATTGCGCCAACGCAGACGGTAGCGGTCGAGGCGTGTGCTGGGGTCTTTGCTGATGCGTCCCTGGCTCTTGCCGTTGACAAAGAGTTCGGCGCTGGGATAATCGGTATAGCAGTAGACGGGTGTCACCTTGCCCTCGCGGCCTTTCCAGGTCCAGTGTGGCAGCAGGTGAATGGTGTGGTCTTGCTTGTTCCAATGGCTGCGGTACAGGTAGAAGCGGTCCTTGGGCAGTCCGGCGAGGTCCACAATGCCGTAGTAGCTCGAGCGACTGGGCCAGTAGGCGTCGTAGGGCGTGGGTTCGCCCAGATAGTCGAAGCCAGTCCACACAAACTCGCCCACTGTCCAGGGCATATCGTCCTGCAAGCGCCAGTCGTCGTCGGGCAGATTGCTCCACCAGCAATGCTCCAGGTCGTAGCCCGAGCACTGTCCGTCAGGGTAGGCTTTCCCTATTGCGGCGGTGTCGGGGAAACAGTAGTGCCCGCGGGTGCTCACGGTCGAAGCCGTCTCGCTGCCCAGCAGGTAACCCTGGCGCAAGAGCGGGAAGGTAGGCTCGTAGCGGTGTGTGCGGTAGTTGTAGCCCGGCACATCGGCAGCGTCGGCAAAACCGCTGGCAATGTCACCGTCGGGCTGGTCCATGCCGCAGGTCACGGGGCGGCTGGGGTCGAGCAGGTGGCACAGGCCCACCAGCTGACGGTAGCGCTCGGCACCTTCTTCCTTCCATTGCTCGGGAATTTCGTTGCCCACGCTCCACATCACAATGCAGGGGTGGTTGCGGTGATTCAAGATGAGGTTGGTGATATCTTTCTGCCACCAGTCGTTCCAGTGGCGGTTGTAACCGTTGCGCACCTTGGGCTCCTTCCAGCCGTCGAAACTCTCGGCCATGACCATCATGCCCATGCTGTCGCACGCCTCCATTTGCCAGGTCGAGGGCATATTGTGCGAGGTGCGTATTGCGTCGGCACCCATGTCCTTCATGATGCGTATTTGCCTGATGAGCGCTGCCTTGTTGACTGCTGCGCCCAGCGGGCCCAGGTCGTGATGCAGACACACGCCCTTGAACTTGCGGGTGACACCGTTGAGTTGGAAACCATGCTGACGCGTGAAGGAAATTGTGCGTATGCCGAATTTCACTTCCTGCTTATCGCAGTATTGCAGTGAATGGAGCAATGGAGTTTCCCCCTCGTTGTGAATGGGTTCTAACCGCTTGTTGTCATAGTCCTGATACAAGTCCACTTTCAGCTTGTAGAGCGTGGGGCTCTCGGGCGACCACAGCTGGGCATCCGGCACATTGATCTTGGCTTCGGCATTGCCGTCGGTAGTTTGGACTTCTTTCTTAGTCACGACTTTGCCAGCTGCATCGGTGATGATGAACACGAAGTTAGCCTCTGTGGCACTGGTTGAGCGGGCGCTCACGAGCAGTTCGGCTGTGCCGTCCTTCACGCGCAAGGTGCGAACAAAGGTCTGCCACGGGTCCAGGTGAATCGGGTGGTTGTAGCCCACGAGTTTCACGGGGCGGAACAAGCCGGCACCGGGATACCAGCGGCTGCTTTCCTCGAGATTTTCTAGTTTCACCACCACATCGATGGATTTATTGTACAGGTTGATGTACTTGGAAAGCGGCACCCTGAAGGCGTTGTAACCGTAGGCCCACTTGGCAGCAACTTCACCATTGACATAGACGGTGGGCTCTGACATCGCTCCGTCGAACACCAGTTCCAAGTCACTGGCCAGATAACGCAGCTGTGTGCGATAGTAGCCTTTGCCAATCCAGGGCAGGGCACCACTGCGGCCGGTGTGCTCGGTGGCAGTTTCCTCGCCGTTTTCCTTGATGGCCACTACTTGCAGGTCCCACTTCTTGTCGAAGGGGCCGCTGATGGCCCAGTCGTGAGGCACTTTCACATCAACCCAGTTGATGCTGTCGCGACTGAACTGCCAGTCGGTGATTTCGGTTTCCCATGCGGCTTGCACGGTGGGGCACATCGCACAGATGGCAGCGAATGATATCAATAATTTTTTCATAGTTGTAGCGATTTTATTGTGTGTTTATGGTATGTTTTTTATAATTTCACTTTGGTTTGTGTGCCGTGCGGGCTCTCGTTGTTGCAGTGGTCGAGCGCCGTGACGACAAACACAAATTGCTTGCCCTTGGGCGCATACTGCGGCAGGGGCAATTGTGTGTCGCTGGTGATGGCGACAATGGCCTTGCTGTTGTTCAAGTCAATACGCTCGCCTTTTGCGAAACGGTACACCACAAAGCGGGCTGCCTGCTGCAGCGGGTCGTTGGTCTTGGGGGCTTCCCAAACCAGCGTCTTCACCTTGTTGATTTTCTTCACCTTCAGGTCCTTCACCTCAGCGGGAGCAACATCGTCGAGCCACGGGTAGGTGGGTGGCAGCGCCAGGGTCGACTGGCGGCCGTTCATGAGCGAGTCGGTCACGCCCTTGTAGTTGGCGGTGAGGCTATAGCAGGGCCACCAGGTCACGCCCTGCACATTGTCCAGGCCTCGCATGATGCGCAGTTTGTGGTCGAGCTGTGTGGGGCAGGTGGGGTCGTCGGTGTCGGCATAGTCCATGGTGTTGCGGATGGCCAGGCCGTAGTACATGTGGCGGCCGTTGGTGTGGCGGTTCCACCAGTCCATGAGTATCGCATCGCTCGCTTTGGGGTGCTCGAGCTGCCAGTAGAGCTGTGGCACCATGTAGTCGACCCAGCCCTCGGCGGTCCACTTGATGCAGTCGGCATAGAGTGCGTCATAGCACTGCAGGCCATTGGTGTCGCTGCCGTCGGGGTCGCTCGCCTTGTTGCGCCAGATGCCGAAGGGGCTGATGCCCAACCGCACCCAGGGCTTGATGTCCATAATGGTTCGGTGCATGCCTGCGATGAGCGAGTCGACATTGGCGCGGCGCCAGTCGGCACGGTCCCAGCCTATGCCGTACAGGTCGTAGCTGGCGGTATCGGGGAATTCCTTGCCCTCGATGGGGTAGGGATAGAAGTAGTCGTCCATGTGTATGGCATCGACATCGTAGCGCGTGACAATGTCGGCGACCACGCGGCAAATGTGCTCGCGGCATTCGGGATAAGCGGGGTCGAAGTAGTTCTGCTCGCCATACTTGAGGAACCACTCGGGGTGCTGTTTGATGAGTGCGTCGGGTGCCAACTGGTGGTCGTAGCCCACGCGGTAAGGGTTGATCCACGCGTGCAGTTCCATGCCGCGCTTGTGACTCTCCTCAATCATCATCTGCATGGGGTCCCACACGGGTGTGGGAGGCACGCCGCCGGTGCCGCTCAGCCAGAAACTCCACGGCTCCAGATCACTCTGGTAGAAAGCATCGGCCTGGGGTCGGCAATGGAAAATGATGGCGTTGCAGCCCGCCATCTGCAGGCTGTCGAGCATGTTGAGCAGGTAGGCTTTGTTCTCGGCCGTTGTGTGCTTGGCGTAGTAGCGGTCGCCCACCGTGGGGATCCACACGCCGCGGAATTCGCGCTTGGGGTTATTCTGCGCCACAGTGCTTAGCGCAATGAGCAGCGCGCCAGCCAGGGCAAGGGTCCTTATAGATTTCATAATAGTATAGGTGTAAATTGGGTTTTATAGCACAAAGTTAATGTTTTGAAACTTTTTTAGCAAATTGTGCGTCACAATTCATGAATATTCACTATTTTTGCTCAACCCAAACACGAAGAGCGATGAAAGAACTGCCTAAGTTTAACGATGGCGAGCGCGCGGCGCTGGTGAGCCTGCTGCTCGAGATGGTGAATGTGGACCACAGCGTGGCCTACGAGGAACTGATTGTGACCAACAACATTCATTCGCGATTCAGCATCAGCACCAACGATTTCAATGCCGGCCGCAACCTCGACCCCGTGCATGCGCTCTATGTGGTCAAGAACATGACCGATGTGCAGAAACGCACCGTGGCGCAGCTGCTGGTGGAGGTGATTGACGCCGACGAGCTGGTGACCGACGAGGAAATCAACCTGCTCAACTTCATCTGCACCGCCACCGGCCTCGACCTCCTCTTCCCCTAATTACCCTATTGCGACGTTTAGTCCGTCAGTCGCAATTCTTTCTTTTGTTAAAAATAGGTTTCGACTGCAAAGCGATATTGGTCAATGAATATCTGCTTGAACGCAAATATATTGTTCTGCTCATAAAATAGTAGCATCGCTTTCTTGTAGTCAATACTGTCAACAGTCCGAAATGAGATTGGGCAATATCCATTGGCTATGAGAATGGCATTGGCACTAATCCGGGCAATGCGTTTATTGCCATCGTTAAAAGCTTGGATGTATGATAAAAGCAATAATGCATAAAGAGCCTTCTCAAACACGTTGTCACGGCTATTGATTAGGTCGCATGCCTGCTGAAGCGCTTCTCTAATCTGGAATTCATTGTCAATAGGGCGATAATTGGTACCTGTGATGCCAACGCGCCGAGTGCGAATGTTGCGCTGAATTGACAGGTCTTTAATCAGCAAACTATGAATATCCTCTATGCGTGATACAGAAAGATGTTCCATATAGTCGGGATTCTCAACAATGAAATCAAGGGCACTTTTATGATTGAGTAGCATAATTGCCTCTTCTTTAGTCTTGCCCGATGCGGTTTGCTTCTCACGCAATAGTCGTTCTGTCTCAAGTAACGAATAAGTGTTACCTTCTATTTGTGAAGATTTCCAGCTCAAATCTATTCCCAATCTTTCCATCTCCTTTTGTTTCTCCTCAGGAGAGAGTGTTCGAATATTCTTTGAAAACTGGTCTTGGAGAGCATTCAGCAACATCATTTCTGTGGATGTAAACAAATTAACCCGGCTCAACACATTTGGAATCAAATCAAAATTGTAACCAGTCAGCACTTCGCGTTCATCAATTTCTTTACTATAATATTTGTCCATATCAATGGGCATGAATAAAGAAGAAGCTGTGTAGCGTGTGGCCCTGGCTTTTCCTTGAACAGTGACATAATAATTATCAACCAATTCACCAAGCATTCTCTTGACGGTGGAGAGGCTTACTTCATCAGCAAATACTTCACTGATTTGTTTGCTAGAACAGTTTGGATGTTCCTTGATATAATCTAATAGAGTGCTCTGATTCATCGCTTTTTGATATTATTGGCTCACAAATGTAGGCAAATCAGCTCATTTGTGCAAGTTTTTGAGCCGATTTTTCGATTTTTTGAGCTGATTCCGTTTTTAGCCTCGACCTCTTCTTCCCATAAACTCTCTCGCACACTCCACAACCCTCCTCCCACTTGACATAACAGCTACTCAATTCGTTAAATTATTTAACAAATCACTGTTTAATGAGTTATGAATGTTAATTTAATGTTAAAATCATTATTTTTATGCTTGAAAATTATGTTTTATAACATATTTCGCATTACCTTTGCATTGGTTTTTCATGGTATTAGTTTTTAAGGTTATGAAAATCCAGCCGCCGCGATGGCGTTTGCGCATTTTCATTATTTAAGGTTTATGTTAATGGTATTAAGGTTAAATTAGTTAAGCAATCCCCGATAGCGATATCGAGGATTTTTTTTCGCTTTGGTTTTTGGGTCACACAGAATAATTAGACATAAGAACGAAAGATAAAAAAGCAAGGCACCGCAGTCGCTGACTGCAGGTGATTGTCTATTATATGCTATCGGCTAACAGCTAGTTGCTATCTGCTATATGCTATATGCTAAAAGGCTAGCGGCTATAGGCTAGCGGCTATCTGCTAGTTGCTAAATGCTAATGGCTATCGGCTGCTAGGTGAGGGCGAGGACGAGGATTTGGGCGACGATCACGCGCAGGAACATGGAGAGGGGGTAAACGGTGGAGTAGGCGACTGCTGGGGCGTCGTTGTTGGCCGTCTTGTTGGCGTAGGCGAGCGCGGGCGGGTCGGTGTTAGAGCCGGCGATGAGGCCCATGAGGGTGCAGTAGTTGATTTTGTGCTTGCCTCGGCCAAAGAGTCCCACTGCAAAGAGGGGCAGGAAGGTGATGAGGAAACCATAGAGCACCCACTTGGCGCCGGTGGCATTGAACACGGTGGCGGCAAAGTTGCCTCCGGCCGCGAGTCCCACCGAAGCGAGGAAGAGGCATATGCCCAGTTCGCGTAGCATGAGGTTGGCACTACTGCTGCTATAGGTGATGAGTTTGATTTTGTAGCCATAACGGCCCAGCAGGATGGCGACAATGAGCGGTCCGCCTGCCAGACCCAGTTTCATGGGTACGCTCATGCCCGGCAGGAGCAGGGGTATGCTGCCCAAAATGATGCCCAGCACAATGCCAATGAACATGGTGAAGATATTGGGATGGTCGAGGGTCTTGAGCGAATTGCCCATCTTGTCGGCCAGTCGGTTGATGTCGTTGATGTTGCCCACCACGGTCAAGCGGTCGCCCACCTGCAGCGCAAGGTTGGGGCTGGCGAGCAGGTCGAGACCGGCACGATGCACGCGCGTGACATTGAGTTTGTAACCCATGCGCAGACGCAGCGAGCCAAGCTTGCGGCCAGTGAATTCGCTCTTGGTGACCACAATGCGGCGAGCCGTGACAGGGTCGGGGTCGCCTTTCCAGTCCATTTCTTCGTGAGGCCCGAGAACGGCGTCGAACATCTCCTCGTCTTGCTGGCTCATGACCACGAGCAGCAGGTCGCCTTCCTCAATGACGGTTTCGCTCACAGGGATGTGCACATGGCCGTCGCCCTTGCGGATGCGCGAAATCACAAAGTTGTGGTCAATGATCTGGTGCAGGTGATGAATGGTGCTGCCAATGATGAGCTTGTTGGTCACCTTATAGGTGACGATGTGTGGCTGCAGCTGCGAGTTGGTTTTCTCATCTTCAATCTCCTTGGCCTCCTTGTCAACGCCAATCTTGAATACCGACTTAATAACAATCATAGAGAGGATAATGCCCACCACGCCCAGAGGATAGGCGGCGGCATAGCCCATCGACATGGCCTCGTTCATCATCGAGGCGCTGTCGGCCTGGGTCTCGATGAGCGTTTGCTGTGCGGCACCGAGTCCGGGCGTGTTGGTCACGGCACCCGAGAGGACGCCCACCAGTTCGTAGGCCTTGAGGTCGGGATCGATGAAGAAGATGACGAGCGCCACCACAATGTTGAGCGCAATGATGGCCATGGCAAGCGCGTTGAGCGTGAGCCCGCCATGCTTGAACGAGGAGAAGAACGAAGGACCCACCTGCAGACCTATTGAGAAGATGAACAGGATGAGGCCAAACTCCTGGATAAACTTGAGGGTGCCGGGGTCGATTGAGCAACCCAAGTGGCCCGCGAGGAGCCCCACAAAGAGCACAAATGTGGCACCGAGCGAGATGCCGAAGAATTTGATTTTGCCCAGCATCACGCCCAGGGCAATCACCAGTGAATAGATGAATATGGAGTGAGCCACTCCAGTGCCTGTGAAAAGATCAAGTATCCAGTCCATGTTTAAACGATATTGCGGTTTTAAGAGTTAAGGTTTCTTGTATTATGAGAGTTTGATGCCGTTTTCCACCACATCGAGAATGTCGATAGGCCGGTCGACGATGCAGTTGGCGTGATACTCGTTGAGTTCCTTGAGGGGTCGGAATCCCCAAGTGACGCCCACCGAGTCGACGCAGGCACGCCGTGCGGTTTCCATGTCCACGCCCGAGTCGCCCACATAGAGGGTCTCGACCTTGGGCACCTGGGCCTTGGCCAGAATGGAGAACACGACCGAAGGGTCGGGCTTGATGTTCATGCCCTCGCGCTGCCCCTCAATGGCCACAAAGTTGATGTCGGGGAAATAGTGGTTGATGATTTTGTCGACTGCCAACTGATATTTGTTGCTTGCCACCGCCATGCGCACACCCATCTCGTGCAGGTCCATGAGCAATTCGGGCATACCGTCGTAGGGTTTTGTGTATTGGGTGCAGTGCTCGTTGTAATATTCCTTGAAGTCTTTGAGTAGGCGGTCGACGGTTTCCTCGTCGCGGTGGTCTTCGGGCAGCACGCGTGTGATGAGTCGGCGCACACCGTTGCCCACAAAGAACGGGTACGATGCCATGCTGTGAGTGGCAAACTCGTTTTTCTCGAGCGCGTAGTTGACCGACTGTGCGAGGTCCTCAATCGTGTTGAGTAGTGTGCCGTCGAGGTCGAATATGACTAATTTTTTCATCTCTCTTCAGTTGGTTGGTAGTGAAACAATGAGTTAGAACGGATAGCCTACCGAGAAGTGGAACTCGGCATCTCGCTTGAGGCGCGGGTCGGTCAGTGGCCAGTGGTTTTGCCCTGAAGCAGGATTGTGGGCCTTCATGCCCATGTCGAGTCGCAGCAGGAAGTAGGTGAAATCCATGCGCAGTCCCAGTCCGTAGGCCACGGCAATCTGCTCAAAGAACTTGTCGAACTTGAACACGCCACCGGGCTGGTCGGGGTAGTCGCGTATGGTCCAGATGTTGCCGGCATCGATAAAGAGACCCAGTTCGAGCACCCAGAACAGTTTGGCTCGGTACTCGATGCTGGCATCGAAGCGAATGTCGCCGCACTGGTAGATGAACTTGTTCTGCGTGTTGCTGCCGTTGAAACTGCCGGGTCCCAGCGAGCGCACGCTCCAGCCTCGCACGCTGTTGGCGCCGCCCGAGTAGAAGCGTTTCTCAAAGGGAATGACCGACGAGTTGCCGTATGGCACCGCAATCCCCAGCCCCGCATGCATGGCAATGGAGCTGCGTGCGTTGAAGTAGTGCGTGAAGGCGTAGTCGCCCTCCAGTTTCAAGTATTGTGAATAGCGAATGCCAAACACCTTGTAGGCATCATCTTCGTCGCGTTTCTGGTTGATCATCTTGGAGATGCCGTAGAGCAGGTTGCCCGCCGTCTCGGCCGAGGCACGCACGGTGTAGATGTTCTCCTGCTGATACCTGCGCAGTGGCGACACTTCGCGCTTGTTGGTGTGATAGAAGTTGTAGCCCATGCGCATGATGAAGTGGTCCTCATAACTGTAGCGCAGCAGCGGATTAGTGATGCTGTCCAGGAAGTTGGACTTGCTGCGGGGCAGATACACATAGTTCAGGTCAATCAGGTTAAATGTGTGCCGAGTCATGCTCTGCTGCTCGCGCCACACATATTTCCAACCGGCACCGGCAATGATGCGGGTGTACTCGGGGCGCGCCTGATAGTTGAAATTGGTGTGAAACTCGGTAGAGGCCTGAATGCGCTGCTTGAAGCTCTTCTTGAGGAAGGGCGCCTTGAACTTGGGGAAGGTGATGCCCACCTCGGTGGCATACTCCGAGTAGTTGTCGTTGATGAGGCCATCGATCTTGCCCGAAATGCTCTCGTAACTCACCTTGAACTTGGCGTTGAGCACCTCGGACCCCCGGAACAGGTTGTGGTGGTAGTAGTCGACGCCCACGCCAAAGCCCAGGTCGCCCTCGCTGTTGGTGCCCTCGAGCGAGAATGCCACCGACTGTTGCTTTTCGCGCGTGAGCAGTATGTAGGTGTCAATCCAAATCTTGCCGTCGAATTCGCCCACCAGTTGAGAATTGATGTCGATGAACTTGACGATGCCCAACCGGCCCAGTGCCTTGTAGGTCTTGTCCACATCGCTGGCGTCGTAGAGTTGGCCCGGCTCAATGTAGCAGCACTCGTCGAGCACGCTGTGGCGCAGGAAATCCTCCTTGTTGTGGATGACCATGATGTTCTGGTACATGGTGGTGTCGCCATAGTAGGCGTTGTTCTGCATGGTGACAGGGTCGTAGTTAGTGACAAAGGTCACATTGCGCACATAAAACGGCTTGTGGGCGGTGTATCCCTCAAGACGCTTAAGCGGCCGCGGGGGCATGGTGTTGAGGGTGAGGTCGACCGCCTTGGATCCTGCTGCGGTGTCGGCCGTGAAGGTGATATACTCCTTGTTGAAGGCAAAGTAGCCGTTGTTGCGCAGGTGCTCGGTGATGATGACGCGCTCGGCATCGAGCTTGTTGTGGTCGAAGGTGGAGTTCTGCCTAATGGGGAACAGGGTGGTGTCGGCCAGGATGAGTTCGCGCAGCGTGTCGTCGGGGATGTTGTAGGTGATGGAGCGCACATAATAGGGCTGGTTGAGCCTGATTTCATACTTCACCTTCACTTTTTTCTTCTTGGCATTCGAGTCGACGATGCTGGTCACCTGGTTGTTCATGTATCCCTTGTTGGAGAGCGCTCGCGACAGTTGGTTGACGCTGGCTTCGGTGAGGGTGGAGTCGTATATGACTGGCGGCGTGCCCAGGCGCTGCACCCACCGGTTAAACCACTTGGTGGAGTCTTTGCCCGAGATGTTGTACAGGGCGAGCTGCAGTTTCAGGCCTCCCAGCACCTTGTGGTTCTCGGTCTGTCGCAGGTAGTTGACCAGTTCGGCGCTGCTGATGTCCTCGTTCTGGTTCTCCTTGTCCATGATTTGGATAGTGACATCGTCGAGGAGAAATTTGCCGTCGGGCACATGCTTGGTCGAGGTGCAAGAAACCACCAGCTGAATCACGAAGAGTGCAGCCAGAGCCAAAAACCACTTTATGCCCGATGTTTTGAATATCATTGCTAAAAATGACAATTATAAGTGCAAAGTTACTGTGTTTATACCGATTCACAAAAAGAAAGAGGCATAAAGTTTTTTAGGAATAATAGGTGAAAAATGAAAAAAAATGCCTAAATTCGCAATTCATAATATAGATAACTCAAATATAATGACAGAAACAATGAAAACAGCTTATATCTTTTTTGCCGACGGTTTTGAGGAAATCGAGGCGTTGAGCAGTGTTGATGTCCTGCGTCGTGCAGGAATGAATGTGGTGACTGTATCGGTCCACGACGACACGCTGGTAACTGGTGCTCACGGTGTTCCCGTTGAGGCCGATGCCTTGTTTGATGAACTTGACTATGCCGATGCTCAGTGGCTCATCTTGCCTGGTGGCATGCCCGGCGCCACCAATTTGCGCAACTGCGAGCCCCTGTGCGACCTGCTCATTGAGCATTACCGCAAGGGTGGCTACATAGCCGCCATCTGCGCTTCGCCGGCAATCGTGTTTGGTCCGTTGGGACTGCTCAAGGACCACGAGGCAGTGTGCTATCCCGGCATGGGCGCCACGCTCAACTGCCGTGCCGCCAGCGACGAAATGGTGGTGGTGAGTGGCAATGTCGTCACCGGCAAGGGCCCGGCCGCAGCCAGTCAATTTGCGCTCGCCATCGTGGCTATGACCGAAGGCGAGGACAAGGCACAGGAAGTGGCTGCAGGCATGCTGCTCTAACCCTGAGAGAAAACCATTTTTTTTAAAAAAACATTGAATTGGATAAATAACTCAATGAAACTCAACAGACTTTTGAAAATCACCCTTGGCATGGCGTTGACGACCTTCATGGCCAGTGCCGAGCCATTTAATGTCGACGGACTGTATTATGAAGTGCTTTCGTCCAACGAGGTAGCTGTGGTTGCCTCGCCCGATGGCACTTATCAGTCGATTAACGATGTGAACATACCCGACAAGGTTGAACACGATGGCAAGCCATATAGCGTGACGCGCATTGCCGCTGGAGCCTTTGAGGGCGCTCAGGTGCAGACGCTCACCATCTCGTCGGCAATTACCGAGATAGGACCACGGGCATTCATGAACTCGTCGTTAGCCATTGCCACGCTCAACGAGGCTGGCGATGTTCCGCTCACGATTGCCGACTCGGCGTTTATGGGATGCCGCTACCTCTACACAGTTAGTCTTCCGGAGCGACTTGAGTCGATTGGTGCCGATGCCTTTAAGCGCTGCAACCTTGAAAACTTGGTTATTCCCCGCTCGGTGAAAAGCATGGGGAATTCGGCTTTCTCGCAAAACTATAATCTGATGTCGGTGGAGTTTGAAACCGGCCGCAGTGTTCCTGTTGCGTTAGGAACCGATCTTTTTTCGAATTGTGTGGAACTCAACACCGTAACGCTTCCCGAGGGAGTCGCCATGTTGCCACCGCGCACATTCATGAACACCGGTTTCACCGAGTTCACCATTCCTGCTACACTCGACACGATTGGCGTACAGTGTTTTGGTTCGTGCGGAAACCTGGAGACTGTAAACTGTGAAGAGGGTGGAACACACCCGTTCATTATCCAAGACAGTGCCTTTAGCGAGTGCATAAGCATGTATCACTTCGATATGCCCAAGCGCACGAAGTCGCTGGGCGACTACGCTTTTTATAACAATAACCAGATGACCATGTTTCTCGTCAGGGAGAATGTGGAAACAATAGGCGAATATGCCTTTGGGCACTGCTCATCGATGATTGAGTTTTCGCTTGCGCCCGATATTCCGCCCACGACTGCGGCCACAGCGTTCTTTGATTTGTCGCCCCGTGTATTATTCTATGTTCTGGAAAAAAGCTTTGACCGATTTGCTGGCCTGGAAGCCTGGGAACGCTTCTATCCGGCTAAGTTCAATATGCTCTTGTATCATTCCGACACGGCTCCTTACAACACACTGTGTGTGACCAGTGAGATGAATCCGTCGTTTGTGAACATGACCAACATCAAGGCCTACAAAGTCAAGGAGGTGAATAAGGACAGGAAACGCGTTGTTGCCGAGCAGGTGCGTTTTGTGGTGGGTAACAAGCAGCCTCAAGGCGATTGCGTGATATATCATTTTATTACACCCGACCGAATTGCTCGCTGCAACCGCCACAAGTCATCGAGCCAATCCAATCCTGACGAATATCTGCATGGCGTGACGAAATGGTCTGATAAAATCATGCAGCCGGCCGACCCCAATGTAACTTACTACACCATTAGCCGCTCAACCGGCAAGTGGCGCAAAGTGCAGGCGGGTGGCACTTATCAGAGCAAGAGCCAGGCCTACCTGTGCGCTAACATACCGCAGGCCGAGGCCCCCGATGAACTTGAAATGACACTCATCGATGTACATATAGTGGGCGACCTTAATGGTGACGGCGCTACGAATGTGACCGACTTGAGCATCATGATGAACATGCTGCTGGGCGTTGAACCTGTTAACCTGGAAGTTGCCGACCTTGATGGCAATGGCACGCTCAACACGAGCGATGTGTCGCTCATGGTGTCGGTGATTCTTGGCCTCAAAATCAAGGCTGGTGACCTGAACTTCGACGGTGTGGTCAATGTGAGCGACTTGACTGAATTGGTCAATATGATAATGGGAATTCAAAATGTGAAACTCAAGTATGCTGACCTTACCGGCGACGGCAAGGTGAATGTGAGCGACCTCACGGCCCTCGTCAACATCATTCTTGGTGTTTGACGACCTGTGTTGATTTATTTTAGCGGGCAACTTGCGAAGCAAACGCCTTGTTGCTCCACACCTCATAAGAACCGTTGGGCGTAGTGGCTATGGTCATTACGCCCATCTTGTTTTCCTTTTCCATCAATGCCTTGGCCTTCTCGGTGCCCATGGCCATGCATGCTGTGGCCCAGGCATCGGCCAACATGCAGTTGGGGGCGGTAACGGTCACACTCAGCAAGGTGCTCTCCTCGCTTTTGCCCGTCTTGGGGTTCACGATGTGGGAGATGCGCTTGCCGTTCACTTCCTTGAATTTGCGGTAGTTGCCGCTTGTGGCCACTCCACCCTTGTCTAACGACAGCGTCATCACCGACTCGTGGTGGGTGCCATCAGGGTCGGATTGCGGCATGTCGACCGAGACATTCCACTTGTCGCCACGGGGACTCACGCCCTTCAGCGCCACCTCGCCGCCTATCTCCACCATGTAGTTTTCCACGCCATTGCGTTCTAGCATGCGACCTATCTCGTCGCAGGCATAGCCCTTGGCGATGGAACTGAAGTCGAATTGGGTGCGAGGGTCCTGTTTCACGATGCGTCCTTGCTCAAGGCGCGTTTTCTCCAAACCCACGAACTGCAGGATGCTGTCAATTTGTGCCTGTGTGGGCAGTTGCCCGTTCTTGTAACCAAAGCCCCAGGCATTGACCAGCGGCATCACCGTGGGGTCGAATGCTCCGGCTGAGGCCTTGTGCACCTTTTGCGAAGCCTTGTAGAGTTGCGTCAGGCATGCATCTAGGGGCTCGTTGCCACCGGCATTGATGGCGCTTATGAGCGACTGCTTGTTGTAGACCGATGCGCTCATGTCCACGGCATTTAGCACCGCCTGCACCGAGTCGGAGAGATTGGTGGTGCCATGATAGGTGATGTGATAGTCGGTGGTCCACACCACACCGCTCAGCCTGAAGGTGTGCCGGGCGCTGGGTTTGAACAAGAAGAAACACACTACTGCCACCAGTGTGACAGCCAGAACGGCCAAATAACGCCGTGAAAATGGTTTTTGTGATGATGCCATTGGTTACAACATTTTAGGACGGGCGAAGTTAGCATTTTTTTGCCGATTATCAAAAAAAACACCTTCAAGCGCCCGAAAATTTCCTCAATATCATTTTTTTTCATAGATTTGCAACAACAATCAAGATAACAGGAAACAATGACTACACTTAAAAGATATTTAACGATAGCCTTGCTGCTGCTCATGCTGCCCAGTGTGGCGCAGGCAAGGTTCCGATTTGGCGCCAAGGCCGGTTTTGGTATCAACTCCGTGAAATTTGACCGCAGCATCATGGATGCCGATAACTATCTGGGCTACTCGGTGGGTGTAACTGCCGAGCTGGAACTCCCGGCAGTGGGCATTGCGCTCGACGCTTCGGCACTCTACTCGCACCGCAGCAACAAGATTCTGGTGCAGGACGAGGAGAACCAGTCGTACAAACGCAACTACTTTGAGTTTCCTGTGCATGCCAAGTACAAACTCAACATGCTCGGTCTCAACCGCATTTTAGTGCCTTTTATCTATGCCGGTCCCGACTTTGCCTTTCTCACGAGCGAATCGGACCCCAGCAACTCGTTCAAAAACCGCAAGATGTCGGTCTCGCTCGACCTGGGCGGTGGTGTGGAACTCATTAATCACTTGCAGATCAGTGTCAACTACTCGCTGGGCATGTCGAAGGCCTTTGAATATGTGGGAATTAACTCCGATGTGCGAAATGTGACCGGAAAAGACCGTTGCTGGACCATCTCGGCAGCCTACTTCTTCTAAATTAGGCTGCACTGCGGCTCGGAAATGCTCAAATAAATTTGGCATTTCGCTCGTCATGCACTAATTTTGTCAAAAAATTCAACATTTAAGATGAAAAAGATATATTTTGCTCTCACTATTGCACTGGCCATGTTAACGGCTGCCACCAGTTTTGCCGCAACGCGCTGGGGTGTGACCGCTGGCGTGAACTATAATACAATTCACTTTAAGCAAACCGACCTCTTCTCGTCGAAGGGTCAGGTGGGTGGCGATGCAGGTGTCATGGGACAGCTGCTCTCGCCCGGCGGCAGTTTTGGTTTCGACATCTCGCTGCTCTACTCAATGCGTAACGGTACCCTCGACCTGGGAGAACAAAAGGTGTGGTCGTCGCAAGGATTGGGCGAGGAGAACTGCATGCTGCACTATGTGGATGTTCCCATTCATCTGAAATACCGTTTCAACAGGCTCAACGGCGTGGAGAACACCATCACGCCCCTTATTTTTGCCGGTCCGGTGATCTCCTTCCTTGCCGGTCACAACAAACTTGCCGACCAGCTGAAATATGTGAAGGTGAGCACCAGCCTGCAGTTTGGCTTGGGCTGCGAGTTGTTTAACAAGGTTGAAGTCAAGGCGGGCTACAGGTTTGGCATTGGCGAAACGCTGCGCACGCGTCTGCTCGACCAGAACACAGCCAAGAACCGCACATTCTTTATCCAGGCTACTTATTATATAAAGTAAACCGATAGGGGGGGAGTTCCCCTCGTCTAAAGAAGAAATAAAGCGGGTTGCTCAAACTTGGGCAACCCGCTTTTGATGTGATTTCATGTGTGGTTTTGATGCCGGCAGTGCTTTGATGCATGTGCAAAGTCACGATTCCGAGTCATCTTTTTCTTTGCTGCGTTTCGAGCGCCGCTCTTTCTTGCTCGATTCGCTGTTGCTGGTGTCTTTCTCTTCTTTAAGATCAATTTCGTTGTTGTTCTTGTCGATGACGCGATACTGGAGATAGGCAAGCGACTGGTCGGGCAGGATCTTGAATTTTTTCCCGAATTCACGCCGCCATTTGCCGTAGAGGTTGTTGAAAACACCCTTTTTGAGATAGGCATCGACAAATGGATGGACATACATAATAAAGTCCTTGACTCCGAGCGTGTGCACAAGATATTGAATCTTGTCCTTGAGCAGGTCGGTAAAAAGCAGCGAAGGCTGAATCTCGCCAGTCCCTCCACACGACGGGCAGGTTTCGGCAGTGACGATGTCGAGCGCAGGACGGACTCTTTGTCGTGTGATTTGCATGAGTCCAAACTTGCTGAGCGGCAAAATGTTGTGCCTGGCTCGGTCCTTCTTCATCACTTCTTTCATGTGGTCGTAGAGTGCCTGTCGGTGTTCGGCCTTGTTCATGTCGATGAAGTCGATGACAATGATGCCGCCTATGTCTCGCAGGCGCAGCTGTCGTGCCACTTCGTCGGCAGCCAGCAGGTTCACATCGAGCGCATTGCTTTCCTGGTCGCTCGAGGCTTTTGACCTGTTACCCGAGTTCACATCAATCACATGAAGTGCTTCGGTGCTTTCTATTATTAAGTATGCTCCCGAACGGAATGAAACCGTTTTGCCGAATGCGGTCTTGATTTGCCTGGTGACATTGAACTTGTCGAAGATAGGCATCTCGTCGCTATACAGTTTCACGATCTCGTTGCGGTCGGGTGCGATTAGGCTCACATATTTGAGAATCTGTTCGTAGATCTCAGCATTGTTCACATGAATGGCTTCGAAGTCGGGGTTGAAGATGTCGCGAATGAGACTCACGGCGCGGCTGTCTTCTTCGTAGACGAGCGATGGCGCCTCGGCATAGGCGAGCTTGGCAATGCTGTCTTCCCAGCATTTGATGAGAACCTTGAGTTCTGCATTGAGTTCGGCCGCCTTCTTGTTCTCGGCCGAGGTTCTGATAATGATACCGAAGTTGGCGGGCTTGATGCTCTCGATGAGTCTTCTCAGACGCGTTTTCTCTCCGTTGTCTTTAATCTTCTGAGAGACCGAAATCTTGTTGTTGAATGGGATGAGTACCATAAATCGCCCTGTGAAAGTGATCTCGGTGGTCAGTCGCGGACCCTTGGTCGAGATGGGTTCTTTAGCGATTTGCACAAGCAGTTCCTGTCCTTGAGTGAGCACATCGCTCACCGAGCCCTGCTTGTTAATCTCATTCTTCAGTTTCAGTTTCGAGATGGTGGGAATCCTTTTCCCGCCGCTTTCTTTTACCGACTTGATGAAACCAGCAAAAGTGCTGAATTGCGAGCCTAAATCAAGGTAATGAAGAAATGCCTCTTTGGGATGCCCCACATTGACAAATGCGGCATTCAGTCCGGGCATGATTTTCTTCACCTTGGCAAAGTAGAGGTTGCCGACGGCATAGGAGGCATCTTGTGACTCCTTCTGCAACGATACCAGTCGCCCGTCTTCGAGCAGGGCGGTCGATATGTCGGCCGGGCTTACGTCAACAATAAGTTCACTTCTCATTTTCTGAAAGGTGACATTCTTCTTGCCACCAAATACAAAGAACAAACTCTTTGGTTATGTCGCCCATCTAAAGCGAGACCACAGAGTTTGCCCTCAGTATGTGTGACATAAACTAGAAAGAATTATTTCTTGTTTTTGTGTCTGTTCTTTCTAAGTCTTTTTTTGCGCTTGTGCGTTGCCATTTTGTGGCCTTTTCTCTTTTTTCCGCTTGGCATATTACTTAGGATTAAAAATGAATATTAAAACTGCGATCCCCAACTCGGGGAAAACGGTCATGTGTTATTATTTAACCTGTTCCATGAACACCTTGGCGGGCTTGAATGCCGGAATCTGGTGCTCGGGAATGATGATGGTCTGATTCTTAGAAATGTTGCGAGCGGTCTTCTCAGAACGAGTCTTCACGATGAAGCTGCCAAAGCCACGAAGGTAAACATTCTCGCCGTTGGCCAGTGAATCCTTCACTGTTTCCATGAATTTTTCAATTGTTAAAAGAACTGAGGCCTTGTCAACGCCTGTTGCTTTTGAAATTTCACTTACGATGTCTGCTTTAGTCATTGTAGTATAAGTTTAAAATTTTACAATAAAATCAAAATACTGAAAACTCAACATGGCATTATCTTGCTGATAAATAGTCGGTTGAAACTCGTTCAACGGCCATTTTGAATTTTGCAACTGCAAATATCGTACTTTTTTTTTAATTACCCACTATGTTTCAGCATTTTTTATCTCAAAAAACACATTTTTTTGCATTTGGTGGCTTTTTTTGCGGGTTGCGTCAATAAAAAGTTAGTATTGTGATGTTCAACACTTTTCTTTTTTGTATCTTTGCACCGTTATGACTGAAGAAACAAGAAATCAAATCCAGGACAACATCGTGAGCATGCTCAAAACCGTTTTCGACCCCGAGATGCCCGTGGATGTCTATAGCTTGGGACTTATTTATAAAATCGACCTTAACGACGACGGTCAGGTCGACATCGACATGACCCTCACTGCGCCTAACTGCCCAGCAGGCGACTTCATCTTTGAGGATGTGCGCCAAAAGGTTGAGAGCGTTGAGGGAGTGACTGCCGTGAATGTGAAACTGGTGTTTGAACCAGAGTGGAACATCAACATGATGAGCGATGAGGCCAAGCTGGAACTCGGCATGCTCTAAAACTCATTAATATATATAGTATTACAGCCGCATGACCGACCGCCGACGCGCATATTTCCTGAGCGACATGCACCTGGGGGCAAACTATATTGCCAATCATCGGGAGCATGAGCAGCGCATTGTGAACTTTCTGCAGACGATTGAGCACGATGCACAGGAATTATATCTTGTGGGCGACATCATCGATTACTGGTATGAGTATAAGCATGTGGTGCCTCGCGGCTATGTCAGGTTTTTCGGGCAGCTTGCGCGCCTTGCCGATGCCGGTGTCAAGATATTCTGGTTCACTGGCAACCACGATGTGTGGCTCTTCGACTACTTGCGCGACGAGATAGGAATCACCATTTTCAAGAGCAACAAGGTGCTTCCCGTCATGGGCAAGAATTTCCTCATCTCACATGGCGACGATGTCGGGTATCAGCCACCTGTCTACCGCTTCATGAGGTGGTGCTTTCACAATAAGGTGTGTCAGGTGCTTTATGAGTCGGTGCACCCGCGCTGGACCTATAGCCTTGCCCACCTGTGGAGTTCTAACAACCGCACGAGCCGTTCGCAGGAGCAGGTCGATAAGGGGGTGGAACAGAGCGTGTCGCACCTCAAGGATTTTGTGGAGCAGCATGCCGCCGCCCATAGCGATGTGTATGCCTACATTTTCGGACACCTGCATGTGGCACGCGACATCACTGTTGCCGGCAACCGTCGCATGATTATCTTGGGCGAGTGGATGGAGCAGTGCACCTATTGCACCTTCGATGGCGAGCAGCTGCAGTTGCACACTTTCGATCATTAATTGTGCCTGCAGTGCTGCGGGTTTTATTTCACACAGAACTACACAGACAAAAGAGCACACAGATTTCGCACAAAAATGATTCAGTGAAATTCTGTGAATTTAGTGTGCTATTATCACTCGATGACTATATTCCACACAGAATACACAGAATTACACAGAACGCACTGACTAAAGATCTGAAGCCCGTCAGGGCTGGGCAGAAAATAGGCAGGGGTGCAGCCGAAGGCGAACCCCCTGTAACCAGGTTATTTAAATGACAATTAGCCCCATCGGGGCGACAGAACTAAGGGTCGATGAACAGCAAAATAATTCATTCTAATTCAGTGAATTCAGTGTGCTATTATCAGCCTGAAGGACTTATGCGAAGAGGTGCTCAAGGCATAAGGGGCCGTTTTTTCCTTTACATGAAATGATTTTTACTTTCAATTTGGCAATGTGCTAACATTCAGTGAATTAATGGGTGATTTTCCTACTTTTTTATGCAGTGTTGCGAATGTGTCAGGTAAAAAATTATTCAAAATAATTTTGTATTTGAAAAAATAGCAGTATCTTTGCATCATAAACCTAAAACAATCTTTTTTTACCTTAAAGAGTTTATGCCTATTGGAGACTCTAAGGAGCAATTCTTCACCGAGAATTGCTCCTTAGTTTTTCCTGAGCATTCTTGTGTAAGGTCTGGACAAAATGCAAGGGGGTATTCACACCATTCAAATGGAACTTTTGCTGAATCTTGCAACTTTCCTTGTGAATCCCGTTCCTTGTTTTTTGAAAAATGCACATACTATTGTTGTTTTTTTGTACAAAAACACCACAATTAAAAATATTTGTGGTAACTTTGTACCGACTTTCATAAAAAACAATGAACAAACGGAATTCATATATATCATCGGCCAGTGTTAAAGAGCATGGCAGAACGGCATACTACCGAATGCTTGAAAGCGCGCGTAAGGGCAGCCTTTTTCAGGTTCGTCGTGGTGTATATGCCGATGTTGAACAACTCAGTGGCAACATGGTTGACATCAATGCTATTGTGCCTGATGGAATCTTGTGTTTGTGGTCGGCCTGGAACATCCATCAGCTCACCACTTCCATGCCTCAGGCTTTTCATGTTGCCATCAAAAGAGACCGTAAAGTGGTTGTGCCGTCGTTTCCTAAAGTGGTGTTGCACCATTATACACAGTCAATTCTGCATGTTGGTG
Organism: uncultured Bacteroidales bacterium; assembly: GCA_902768435.1. Classification (GTDB taxonomy): domain Bacteria; phylum Bacteroidota; class Bacteroidia; order Bacteroidales; family Muribaculaceae; genus Sodaliphilus. The sequence goes on from CACXLJ010000016.1 coordinate 21,807, forward strand.
TAATCGAGATGGAAATTGAAGGGTTCAGCATTAGCCTTTATGATGTGGAGCGATGTGTGTGTGATGCCGTCAAGTTCCGAAATAAAGTCGGTATGGATGTTTGTTTCGAAATTATCAAGAATTATTTGGAACGATCCGACAGGAATTTGAGCACACTGATGGACTATGCTCGCAAACTTAGAGTGGGAACTATTCTCGAACAATATCTTCAAGTAATGTTATGAGTAACGATGGTGTTAAGAATTACGGAAAGTCGATCCGTAGCAAATTGTTAAATGTGGCTATAAAAGAGAATGTGTTCTATCAGACGATTCTCACGCGTTATTTTCACGAGCGACTGTTGTTCAGGATGTCGCAGACACGGTATCGCAATCACTTTTACCTGAAAGGTGGTGCTCTGATGTACTCGTACGAGAAATTTGCTGCCCGTCCTACGCTGGACATTGACTTCCTGGGTAGCAACATCAGTAATGAGGAGGAATCGATTGTTGCCGCTTTTCAGGAAATTTGCTCCGTTATTTATGATGAAGATGGAGTTGTTTTTGATACAGCTCATATTACTGCGCAAAGAATTACGGAACTCAGAGATTACCATGGCCTCAGGTTAAGCATTCCTGTGAGAATGGATACAATTTCACAGATGCTGACAATCGACATTGGTTTTGGCGATATTGTAACGCCAAGTCCAGTTGATATTGACTACCCATCTCTTTTGGAGCACCTGCCGAGGGTGAACGTTCTGGCCTATCCAATTGAGACGGTCATAGCAGAGAAGTTGCATGCTGTGGTTGACCTTGCCGACCAGAATAGTCGCATGAAGGACTATTATGACTTGTATCATATTCTATCTGAAGAGAACTATGATAGCGGTGTCCTTAGTGATGCTGTTGTGCGAACATTCAAAAACAGGCACACAACTTATTTCGCCAACACAATGTTCTTTCGTAAGGAATTTGCCGACAATCAGCAGATGCAAGTCAAATGGCAGGCTTTTATGAGCAAGATTGCCAAGGATGGCGGACATGTGTTGTTTCGTGATATGGTGGCCCGCATACAGGAGGTTTTGCGTCCATATTGGGAGAATTTGAGTCACCTGTAGGGCGAGATAACTTCCGTTTTTCTAATTTATTTGTTTTTTTCGTATATTTGTAGGATTAAATGTGAATCGAATATGAAAGTGACGGCATTGATAGTGGCTGGAGGCAGCGGCACCCGATTTGGAGCCGCCGTGCCCAAGCAGTTTGTGGAGTTGTGCGGCATTCCGGTGCTCATGCGCACAATGGTGCGTTTTGAGCAGTCGGGCGTGTGCGACCGCATCATCGTGGTGCTGCCTGCCGACCAGATAGGGCAGTGGCAGGAGTTGTGCCGCAAGCACAGTTTCAATATGCCACATCAAGTGGTGGTCGGGGGCGACTCGCGCTTCCAGTCGGTGAAAAACGGCCTTGCGGCAATGACTATAGAACCTGGCGACTTGGTAGCGGTGCACGATGGCGTGCGTCCGCTGGTGCTGCCCTGCGACATCAAGATGGCTTTTGAGGCGGCGGCGGAGCATGGCTCGGCAGTGCCTATGGCCCACTTCCCCTATAGCGACTCATTGCGCCAGATGCTGCCCGACGGCAGCACGCACCCCATTGACCGCGGCAGTCTGCGCGTGGTTCTCACGCCGCAGGTGTTTGATGCCGTGGCTCTCAGCAAGGCCTATGAGGTGCCGTTTGACCCGCGTTTTACCGACGATGCCACCGTCTATGAAGCTGCGGGTCACGCCATTCACCCCGTTGAGGGCAATCTCGACAACCTGAAGATAACCCGTGCTGCCGACCTGGCACGCGCCGAAGCGATACTGAAGCAGCAACAAAACGATTAACTGAACGAGAGTATAGGCCATGAATCAGCTGATGCGCAAAGATGTGAAGTACCTGTATGGCGTGGGTCCCAAGCGGGCAGATTTGCTCGCCAAGGAACTCGACATACACTCGTTCTACGATCTGCTCATGTACTTCCCCTTCCGCTATGTGGACCGCAGCAGCATTTACCACATTGCCGACCTGCAGGGCGATATGCCCGCCATTCAGCTCAAGGGCCGCTTTGTGACCTTCAATGTGCAAGGCGAGGGCGCCAAGCGGCGTCTGGTGGCGCTCTTCACCGACGGCACCGGCACCATCGAGGTGGTGTGGTTCAACCGTGTGAAAACCATTGCCGAAACCTATCACACGGGCACCGAGTACATCCTATTCGGCAAACCCACACTGTTCAAGAACTCCTACAGCATCATTCATCCCGAGGTGGATGTCTATAAGCCCGACGCGCCCCCCACGGGCCTATTGGGCATCTACAATCTTACCGAGAAGCTGCGCAACCGCAACTTCACCTCGCGCACCATGCAGAAGCTCGTGACCACGCTGCTCGAGAGCGTTGCGGTGCGCCGTCTGCCCGAAACGCTGCCACCGAGCATCGTTCAGCGCCACCACCTGATGCCGCTGGGCGAGGCCTTGTTCAACATACACACCCCCACCGATGTGCCCTCGCTGCAACAGGCGCAGCGCCGACTCAAATATGAGGAACTCTTCTTCCTGCAGCTCGACATCCTCAAGAACATCAAGGGACAGAGCCGCAAACTGCCTGGACTGCGTTTCGCGCATGTGGGCCAGTTGTTCAACGACTTCTACCTGCATCACCTCGAGTTCCCGCTCACCGGGGCGCAGAAACGCGTCATCCGCGAGATTCGCAACGACACAGGCTCGGGTCACCAGATGAACCGCCTGTTGCAGGGCGATGTGGGCAGCGGCAAGACCATCGTAGCTTTCCTGTCGATGCTCATTGCGCTCGACAATGGCTACCAGGCTTGCATCATGGCGCCTACCGAGATTCTTGCCACGCAGCACTACGAATCGCTCAGCACCATGGCGCAGCACATTGGCGTGAAGGTGGCCCTGCTCACCGGCTCCACGCGCAAAAAGGCACGCGAAGCCATTCACGAGCAGCTGCGCAGTGGCGAACTACAGATTCTCATAGGCACCCATGCCCTCATCGAAGAGGAGGTGAAATTCCGCAACCTGGGGCTCGCCGTCATCGACGAGCAGCACCGCTTCGGTGTGGCACAGCGCGCCAAACTGTGGAAGAAAAATGTGTCGCCACCGCATGTGCTGGTGATGACCGCCACCCCCATACCGCGCACCCTGGCCATGACCGTCTATGGCGACCTCGATGTGTCGGTCATCGACGAACTGCCGCCGGGTCGCAAACCCGTCACCACGCGACTGCGCTACGAGAACCAGCGCCAGGAGATGTACCACTTCATAGGCACCGAACTGCGCAAGGGCCGTCAGGCCTACATCGTGTACCCCCTTATCGAGGAGAGCGAGAAACTCGACCTCAAGGCGCTTGAAGAGGGCTACGAAATTGTGCGCGAGACTTTTCCGAGCTATCGCGTGTGCTATGTGCACGGCCGCATGAAACCTGCCGAGAAAGACCACCAGATGCAGCTCTTCGCATCGGGGCAGGCCAATATCCTGGTCGCCACCACGGTGATTGAGGTGGGCGTGAATGTGCCCAATGCCAGCGTCATGGTCATCGAGAATGCCGAGCGCTTTGGCCTGTCGCAGCTGCACCAGCTGCGCGGCAGGGTGGGGCGCGGCGCCGACCAGAGCTACTGCATACTCATGTCGAAGCACGAACTCTCGAAGGACACCCGCCACCGCCTCGAGGTGATGACGCAGACCAACGACGGCTTTGTCGTGGCCGAGGAAGACATGAAACTGCGCGGCCCGGGCGACATGGAGGGCACTCAGCAGAGCGGCATTGCTTTCAACCTCAGGATATCGAATCTCGCCACCGACGGACTCATCGTGCAGGCCGCCCGCGACGATGCCCAGCAGATACTTGATGCCGACCCCGACCTCACCACCCCCCAAGGCCGCCGGCTCGACGCCGAATTGCGCACCCGCTTCAACCGCACCCAGCACTGGGGCCTCATCAGCTAATACCGTAAAGCACTGAACTTATGAATCACCTTGCGACAATTCAATCTCACGCAATACCACGCAACAGCTTGCTGGCTGTGTTGCTTACCCTATTGTCAACCTTCACTGTGGCGCAGGCGCAGGATATTGAATACTCATCCGAGCATATGGTGGAGCGCGTTGTCAACCAAGGTCTGATATACAGTTTTTGGGATTATGCTGCTTTCGTAAATGTCGATGGCTATACCGATCGTGATGCCACAGAGGTTTACATTCCCGACTCACTGCAGTGGCATGGACGCAAATATTTTCTTGGAGAAGTAGCCAATGATGTGTTTCGTGACATGCGGCATTTGCGCGTTTGTGATTTCAAAGTGGAAGGCATCCTGGTCAACGCCTTCACTGGCTGTGAGTTGTTGCGTTGCCTGCGCTCTCGCAGCTCCCAACCACCTACAATTGGCAAGCACATTTTCTATTATGGCAGGCCCGACGAGGTCTTTGAGGATTATCATTTTCTCACTACAGCCGTTGTTGTGCCTCGTGGCTGTGAGGAGGCCTATCGCAATGCTCACGGATGGAGTTTGTTCCATACCATCATCAGTCAAGAGCCCACACTGCAAGACTTCGACATCCCAGCCATCAAGCAGGCCATCACCGACCTGCAGAACGAGCGTGACTCGCTCATTGCTTTGACACAACTCCTGAGCGACAGCATTGCCTCGCTGCGTGCTGGCACCGTGATTCCGTCACCATCACCCATTACCGTTCAGCCGCTCGCTGCCGTGCCGTCGGTACCCGCAACATCGTTGCCCGACTCGTCGGTGAATAGCGACAATGAGAGGAACATCACACTCGAGCGTACGTCCATCAAGGTGGAGAACAATGGCTTTGTCTACAAGTCTCGCTTTACACCCTATTTGATTCTCACGGGTTATGCCGATTCCACGGCTTTGCAGCTGGTTGTGCCCGATTCGGTTTTCCATGGTCGCCTTTATCCCGTCAAATCGATGTGGGAGAGCACTTTTGCTGGTTTTCGCCATCTGGTGGCGCTCACGCTGCCGTTGGACCTCGCTAACCTTGCTCCAGGTGCCTTGTGGGGTTGCCCCGAGTTGCGTTTGCTCGTCATGCGCAGTGCGTCGCCTCCCGCTTTCAGCTCTATCGACAAGGGACCGTGCTCGGCCAACGATGTGTTCGACCCCGATCATTTCAGCCGCGTCACCCTTGTGGTGCCTCCAGGCAGTGAACAGGCCTACCGCGATGCTCCGGGGTGGAGTAGCTTCGGCCACATTACCTCGGCCATGCCCTCGTTGCAGTCGTTGGGCGTCACTTCTGCCCACATGCAGTGCTTGGCCCTTGATGCGCACATAAGTCGCATTGCAGCACGCCTGACGCATGTCGACGCATCGCTCCGTGCGCTGCGTGCAGCGTTGTCAGAGTTTGGAGAGTAGGGTTGTGCCTGTCTGTCGCCCCTAACGGGGCTAATTGGATGAATTTGTGCCTTTGTTACAGGGGTTCCGCCTACGGCTCCACCGCCTGCCTATTGTCTGTCGCCCCTAACGGGGCTCATTCCCCATCCCTCATTCCCCATTCCTCATCCCTCATCCCTCATCCCTCATCCCTCATTCTACTATTCTACTACTCTACTATTCTACTAAAAATTACGGTAAAGAATACACGGCTTGTTGGTATTTTGCCTTCATGATGCGCTCATAGTCGTTGCAATATTCCATGACGGCATATTCAATCTCAGCCATTTCCTTTGTGCTGAACTTGCCCGAGGCAGACACTTTAAGCAAGTACTTTTTGGCCTGTAATCGCCCTTCCTCAATGAGCTTGAGCCCGTCAATCCACAGGTTGTTCTTGCGGGTCACTGTGTCAAGATGCTGGGCAATGTGCGTCTTCAGGTTCGCGTCGCGAGCTATGCGTGTTACTTCCTCGATGGCCGCATCCACGGCATGTTGCCGCTCCATGCGTTGCTGTTCGCGCTCTTGTAGTTGATTGTTCACCTGTCGCAGTTGCTGCAGTGTGTCGTTCATGGCACGCAGGTGTGTCTGCGTGGTGGCGCTGCTGCTGTCGATGCGTTGTTCTGTTAGCAGTGTGTTCTCGTGCATCTGCCTCTTAATCGAGTCGCTCAGCGCACGGTTTTGCGTGTTCACATTCCTGATGGCCAACTGTTGCCACAGTATTACACCCACCAGCAGTGCCCCAGCAATGCCTACCACACCCCACAGGGCATTTCTCCTCCTGTTTTCACCTCGCTTCAAGTAGCTCTTGAGTTCCTCCACGCTTTGCATGCGCGAGTCGATGGGTGCCAGGCATTGTGCTATTGCTTTGTCGTATTTTCGGCCAAGCTTCAGGTCGCGCAGCACCAGGCCCAGGCTGTAGATGTCGTTGCGCAGGTCGGGTTTGCTGGCCGATGCCTGTTCGGGTGCCATGTAGCGTGCGGTGCCAGCAGGCTGCTTCAGCACGGCATGAGCATCGGTATCGGCAAGGCCAAAGTCGATAATCTTCACATTTTGCCCGTTGGTGGTGACCATGATGTTGCTGGGCTTGATGTCGCGGTGCACCACGCCGTGCTGGTGCACATGCGCCAGTGCGTCCATCAGTTGCTGTGCCACTTGGTGGCGATCGGCGCGTGTGGGTTTTTCCTCAAGCCAGTCGCTCAGGGTGATACCCTCGACCCATTCCATTACAATGCACTTGCCCAGCCCGTCCACATCCTCCAGGCCCATCACCTGGACCACGCCCGGGTGCTGCAGCCGCATCATGATGTCGAACTCCTTCACCAGCATCTCGTGGTAGGCATGCTGCTCGGCCACTTCGGGCGCTAGCCCCTTGAGCAAGTACCAGCGGCCAAAACGCTTGGCACGCGCCAGCACATTGTGGCCGTGTGTGTCTAGCACCTCAAGCGAAGTGAAGTGGTCGTTCACACCCTCGAACGAGTCGACCACAAAGCCCGATATACTTGCTTGGTCCATCATTTAATCAAAAAAATCTTGTCAATAGTCCGATAACTCCGAGTTCTCAGAGTCCTCAGAGTTCTCATTGGTATCTTGCCCACAAAGATAATCATTTATTCTCGTTGTCGCAAGCCTCTTCGGCCTTCAGCACCTCATATTGCACCCCATTGCGCTGGCCGCACACATAGCACCGTGGCGGCATTGACTTGTGCACCAGGTTGTCGAGATAGAGCGGGTGGCCTTGAATAATGAGGTGGCAGGTGAAGGTGTCGCCCACTGCGAGTTTCGTGTGCTCGCTGCGTTCCACCACCCACTGGCCGTTGCCCATGTAGCGCATGAGGCATTCCCTGCCAGGTTGCCAGTGCAGCAGCACATGGTCGCGAGCCCTCAGTTCCTCGTCCACATTCAGGTGGGGGGTCACCACCTCGTCGCTGCCGTCTTCGTCGGCACCATTAGCCAGCGAGGCGTAGTCGAGATAGCCCGCGTAGGCTGCCAGTGCGTTGAGCGTCGTCAGGTTCGGCTTCACTTGGTTGCTCACATAGCCCCACAGGCGCATCAGCGTGCTGGTGCTCACCGTGCTGCCCGTTTGCTGCTCAATGGCCTGACTCAGCCGTTTGAACTCGCTTGGGCTGTTCACGCCGTGCCCAAATCGCTGTTCCACTGCGCGCCGCAGCGCCGCAATACTGTCTTTCTCCGAGGTGACCATAGTTGTTTCTTGTTTATCGGGGTTGCTTGCGGCATGGGCACAGTCGCCACCACCGCAAAACCCTTAGTTTTCGGCAAAATTAACTAAAAACCACCGCCCATTCACCCTGTCAATCGTTAACGGATTTTAATTTTGTGGGTATTTTCCTTAAAGAAATCTAAATGAAATAAAATGAAACAAACTACCCAAAACAAGAAATAAAATGAAACACACCCCTTCCCCCACCTTATACTATATTTGCAAATCAAGTATCCGAGCCATTATCGGCTATAAAAAGATTTAGTTTCAGGAAAGCGTTTTGCTTTTTTCACCAAACATCGAAACAAAGCAGACCAAGTCTCCACGCTTTCGTTTTGTACTAACCTTTAAAAACTAAGCCTCAATTCGGGAGACTAAAAGGGGTAATATAATAATCATGTGTAAACTTGACTTTGCTTTAATTGCATCACTTCTTTCTATCATAATTGAAGTAGCTGCTATTGTTTTTGCTATTATTCAATTTATTAGTTTTAAAAAACAGAATTATAAGGACAGAATTAAAGACTTAAATGAATTGGTTGTCGCATTCCAATGTGAAGAAGAAATTATGTCTGAGGAAATAGCAAAATTAAGAAATAATGGTAAAGCAGCTGTTACTGTTAGAAAGGAATTTAGAGATTTTGCAGAAAATCATCCTAAAAACATCAATCATATAAGACCCAAAAAATGATTTTTAATTGATTGATTACTTTAAAGAGCATCGGAAATGCGGTCTGCCGAATATTTGACTATGTAAAATCGATTCAACATTGAAATTCAAGGATTTTCGCAACTTGGTTATATTCCAAATCGAGTAACTTACTTTATAAAATAATTTAATAAAAAATGATAAACGAAATGAAAACAAAACTACTTAAACCCATTTGGCTGGCGGCAGTGCTATTGCTGCTAACAGCTTTGCCATTAACGGCCACTACCTACTACCATATTATAGAGGCCGCATCACCCGAAGACTTTATAGTCAATGGGTTTTGCTATAGTATAAACAAGGATGGCACTTCGGTTACACTGACGCTTTGTGGTAGAATATCACAAACCTACTGGGGTTTAACTGATGTAGATATCCCGTCAACAGTGACAATAGGCAGCCAAACTTACTCCGTCTCCTCCATCGGCAGCGGTGCGTTCTATGGTTGCAGCGGCTTGACCAGCGTTACCATCCCCAACTCTGTCACCTCTATTGGCTACGCTGCGTTCCGTGATTGCAGCGGCTTGACCAGCGTCACTATCCCCAACTCCGTCACTTCCATCGGTGAATCTGCGTTCCGTGATTGCAGCGGCTTGACCAGCATAACCATCCCCAACTCCGTCACTTCTATCGGTTACGCAGCCTTCTCTGGATGCACCAGCTTGACCAGCATAACCATCCCCAATTCCGTCACTTCCATCGGAGGCTCTGCTTTCAATAATACTCCCTGGCTGAACAATCAACCCGATGGTTTGGTTTACGCTGGCATGGTGGCATATACATATAAGGGTACAATGTCCGAAGGAACAAAAATCTCAATAAAAGAAGGAACAAAGGCAATTGCTGACTATGCGTTCCGTTATTGCAGCGGCCTGACCAGCGTCACTATCCCCAACTCGGTGACATCAATCGGCCAAGATGCGTTCTCTGGTTGCACCAGCTTGACCAGTATCACTATCCCCAATTCCGTCACTTCCATCGGTAGAGGTGCGTTCAATGGCTGCACCTGCTTGACAAGTGTCTCCATCCCCAACTCTGTCAATTCAATAGGTAAAGAGGCGTTCCACGGTACAGCTATATGGAACAATTCTCCTAATGGTGTGTTTTATGTCAATGATTGGGTCTGTGGCTATAAAGGGGACAAACCTAGTGGCCACTTGGAGTTAAGCGAAAAAGCAAGAGGTATCTGCGGAAATGCATTTGAATATTGCAGTTTGACAAGCGTCTCCATCAAACCCGGCTCAGTCAAATCCATTGGCGAGGGAGCGTTCTCTGGCTGCAGCGGCTTGACTAGCATCACCATCTCTGGTTCAGTCAAATCCATTGGCGAGGGAGCGTTCTCTGGCTGCAGCGGCTTGGAATCAATAGTCGTGGACAGCGATAATAATAAATACGATTCCCGTAACAATTGCAATGCAATCATTGAAAAAGCAAGCAACACATTAATAAAAGGTTGTAAAAACACAATTATCCCCAACTCCGTCACCAATATCGGCCAAGATGCGTTCCGAGATTGCACTGGTTTGACCAGCATCACCATTCCCAATTCCGTCACTTCCATCGGAGAGAGGGCGTTCTATAATTGCAGGGGCTTGACTAGCGTCACCATTCCCAACTCCGTCACTTCCATCGGTAGCGGTGCGTTCTATGCTTGCAGCGGCTTGACCAGCATCACTATCCCAAACTTTGTCACCTTCATCGGCAGCGGGGCGTTCAATAGTTGCAGCGGCTTGACCAGCATCACCATCCCCAACTCCGTCACTTCTATCAGCAACTGGGCGTTCTATGGTTGCAGCGGCTTGACCAGCGTCTCCATCCCCAACTCCGTCACCAATATCGGCCAATCTGCGTTCCGAGATTGCACTGGTTTGACCAGCATCACCACCCCCAACTCCGTCACCTCCATCGGCGCCTATGCGTTCAATGGCTGCAGGGGCTTGACCAGCATCACCATCCCCAACTCCGTCACTTCCATCGGTTACTTTGCGTTCGAGGGTTGCAGCGCATTGGCAAATGTACATATAACAAATCTAGCAGCATGGTTTAATATTTATTTTTTTGACATTAATTCCAATCCTCTTTACTATGCTAGTCATTTATTTTTAAACGGCGCTGAAATCAAAGACCTTGTTGTCCCAAACTCAGTAACATCAATCGCTGAATATGCGTTCCATAAATGCAGCAGCTTTAATACAATAGTTTTAGGTGAGAAAGTTAAGGAAATTGGTGAAAATGCTTTTGCAGGAGCCAACAATCTCAAAAGCATTACTTGCAAGCGATTTCGTCCCGCTGCTATTCAAGAAAACACTTTCTCGGATAAAGCTTATTCCAATGCCACACTTCGTGTGCCCAAAGGGAGCCTTTCGTTGTATTATGTCACAACTGGTTGGATGAAATTCGACAACATTGTGGAGGATGATGAAGAAGTTATTCCTGGCGATGCGAACGGCGACGGTAAGGTGAATGTGAGCGATGTGTCGGCATTGATTAACATGATTCTTGGTGTCATTCCCAAAGATGAGGCTCGTGCCGACATCAATGGCGACGGCAAAATAAACGTTTCCGATGTTACAGCACTCATCAACATCATTCTCGGCATCAGCTAACCGATAAGACTTATTCAACAAAATTGTAGCATCACACGAAGCTATACATAGACTAAACGATAATAATAATTAAAATTTTATATTTATGAGACATCAAGTATTTATTTTTCTGTTTTTAATCTCCTTTGGAATATGGCATGCTAACGCAGAAGGCGAAGGTTATGTGTTTATGTATAATGGATTCCGGTTTCATGGGACTGGAGGAAATGACAATGACCCATCGAGAGGTGTTGCGTCTTTGCTTCCCGATGATTCATACAACTCAAATTTTGCAGGCAAACATGTGGAAATACCAGCGGTTGTTATATATGAGCCTGGAATGTATCATTTTCACTATTGGGTCACCGACATCAGCAATAACGCATTAAGTTACTGCAAAATGACTAGCGTCACCATCCCTGGTGGAGTCAAATCTATCGGCGACCGTGCGTTCGAGCATTGCACTGGCTTGACCAGTATCGATCTCCCTCCGAGTCTTAATTCACTTGGTGACTATGCATTCTATTATTGCACTGGCTTGACACATGTCAATATCCCTCGCATCACCTCAATTGGTGAAAGTGCGTTCTATTATTGCACCGGCTTAAAAAGCGTAAACATCAGTTATGGTCTCGAAAGGATTGGTACTCAAATGTTTTTAGGTTGCTCTAACTTAAACAGCCTCACCATAGGTGCTAGTGTCAACAGAATAGGCTTATGGGCTTTTGGGGGTTGCAATAAATTGAAAAAGATAGTCAGCTATATAGCTGATCCTAATAATGTAATATACGCCACAAGTAATGGTCATCAGCCTACTTTTCAAAGTGTTGACAAGAATAATTGTAAACTTTATGTTCCATTGGAATCTATTAATCTTTATAAAAACCATGAACAATGGAAAGAATTCATTAACATTTATCCAATAACATCATCAATTACACTGAATAAGAATAACCTTTCCATGGCAATTGGAAACACTGAGACCTTATCAGCAACTGTATTACCGGAGGGAGCAGACATCTCCGAGTTTTCATGGACTTCAAACAATCCGTCAGTAGCCACTGTTGACCAGAACGGGACTGTAACCGCAAATGGACTTGGGTCGACCACCATAATGGTGACAACGATTGATGGGGCGGCCAGTGCATCGTGTAATGTTACAGTTTATGAAACTGAAGTGGAAGATTTTGAAACCATGCCCACAACAACCAGCACTTCGGCTCAAAATGTAAATGGACATTGGTCTTATTGGTCCTTCACTAATTGTAACGTGACTGCGCCTGGCAACCAAATGTGCAACGGCACTCAAGCAGTGGCCATGATGTTGCCGAGCAATATAGAAAGCGATGACACCTACTACGATGCTTATCAACTATCGGTAAATGTTTTTAACCAAACTAACAACGACGCCAAACTAAAACTAAGCTATTCTGTTGATGGCGGTTCCACTTGGAATGTGGCTAAATCTGAAACAGGCGAAACATCGATTACCATCAGCAAGAACTCTACCGCCACACCCACATGGGTTCTATCAACAAGTAAGACTGTACCCACTCGCTATCGCATTCAACAAATAGCAGGAAACGAAAACAACCCTATTTATATTGACAACATCACCATTTTCTACACAGCCAAAGGAACACCTCCACCCATAATTGAAGACTTTGAAACCATGCCCGCCACAACCAGCACTTCGGCTCAATATGTAGAGGGGCGTTGGGCATTCTGGTCTTTCACAAATTCCAACGTGGCTGAACCTGGTAGCGGACTTTGCGACGGAAATCGGTCAGTATCCATGAATATGCCATGTCTTATTGAGAGCAGTGATACATACTATGATGCATATCAACTATCTGTTAAGGCATTTAACAAAACCAGCACCGATGCCAAACTCACCCTCAGCTATTCTGTTGATGGTGGCACGACTTGGAATGTGGCCAAATCTGAGTCAGGCGCAACATCGATTACCGTCGGCAAGAACACAACAGCCACACCCACTTGGGCTCTATCAACAAGTAAGACGGTACCCACCAGCTATCGCATTCAACAGATAGCCGGTAATAAGAACAACCCTATTTATATCGACAACATTACCATTTGTTATACTGCAAAGGGTGCACCGCCTCAAAGTCTTGAGGACTTTGAAGCCATGCCCACAACAACCAGCACTTCGGCTCAAAATGTACAGGGACGTTGGGCTAACTGGTCATTTACCAAGTGCAATGTGGTGGCACCAGGTAGCGGGATGTGTAATGGCACGCAAGCGGTCGCCATGAAGTTGCCCAGCCAGATAGAATGTAGTGATACTTACTATGATACCTATCTATTTACAGCCAAGGTGTTCAACACAACAAGTACTGACGCCAAACTCACTCTTAGTTATTCAGTCGATGGTGGAAACACGTGGAAAGTGGCAAATTCTGCAACAGGCGCATCATCAATTGTTATCAGCAAGAACTCTACCGCCAAGCCCCTATGGTTGATTTCTGCTAGCAAGAGAAAACCTACTCGATATCGTGTTCAGCAGATAGCCGGAAACAAAAACAACCCCATCTATATAGATGACATAACTCTTTACTATACTGCTGTGGGCTCTCCTGATGAGGGTGATGTGAATGGCGATGGCAAGGTGAACGTGAGTGATGTGACCGCTTTAATCAACATGATTCTGGGGGTTATTCCTAAGGATATGGAAAGAGCCGATGTGAATGGTGATGGGAAAATCAACGTGAGCGATGTCACCGCTCTCGTCAACATCATCCTAGGAGTCGTCTAAAGCATCCGAGAATAAAAGAATCCTTGTGAGGCGGCAATTTGTCGCCTCACTGTTTTCATCTTATGCTTTGCATCGAGCTTAACCTGCCTCTTTGTGTGTTTTGGCGTGCTTGCGTGCATTTAGCATAGCGCAAGCATCACCCGCACATTATCTTCGCCCACCCGAACATTATAAAAACGAAACTCCCATGAAAACACCAAAATTCCAAATAACCGCCTTTTCTCAAATTTCCCCTTTTTCCCACTTTTCCCAAAAGCTGCATTGTTCCCCTCCATCCCATCAGCGCATCTATTCCCTCAACTCTCAACTCTCAACTCTTAACTAGCAGTTGCCTTGGGGAGGCGTTAAGGTTCTTTGACGAATGTTGTGTCTTATTATGACAAATTTGTAAGAGGTTATGGGGTAGGGTGTTATGGGTGTGGTTTTGAGGTTTTAAACACAAGTTTACAAATTTTATGTGTTGAATAATTGTGTAACACATAATAAATTAGTACTTTTGTGCGTTAATAAAATCGAGCATAGGCCTTTTGGGCACCTATCTGTTATGCACGATTAAAATCAAGATCGAATGAATTTAAAGAAATTATTATCAATATTCAGCGCAACAATCGTCGCTATATCGGCGGTTGGTTTTATGGCTCAGGCGCAGAGCCTTCAGTCAGTTTCAAGTTACCGCAAGGCGCATGCCGACCTGCTTGCTAAACAGAAACGCATCAACGAACAGATTAAACTCGAAGAAACTCAGCAATATGCTCAGGACCTCTATGGCGAGGTTGAACCTGAGATCGACATTTACACCGAAGGTTGGGAGAGCGGCCTGGTGAATCCTTTCAAGGAGAGCGATGTGCCTGCCACCAAGAAACTTGATGTGCGCAACTATGTGATGCCCGTCAAGAACAACTTCGTGACTTCGAACTATGGCTATCGCCCGCGCTTTGGCCGTGTGCACAAGGGCGTGGACCTGCGTGCAGCCATTGGCGACACGGTGCGTGCAGCCTTCAGTGGTCGCATCAGGCTCACCAAGTATGAGCGTGGTGGCTATGGTTTCTATGTGATTGTGCGTCACGACAATGGACTGGAGACGGTGTATGGTCACTTGTCGAAATTCCTTGTGAAGCCCGACCAGGTTGTGAAGGCCGGTCAGCCCATCGCCTTGAGCGGCAACACGGGCGGCAGCACAGGTCCTCACCTGCACTTCGAGACCCGCTTCATGGGTTATGCCATTAATCCCGAAGCCATCTTCGACTTTGAGAACCGCACCACTCACACCGACTACTACACCTTCACGAAGAGCAACTATACCGAGTCGCGCAGCTATCGCCGCAGCACTCCTCGCCAGACTACCTACACCGCCTCGCGCAACGACAATGTGAAGCATCACAGCAGCCACAGTTCGTCGTCATATTCACGCAAGAGCGACAAGGGTGGCAAGCACGGCAAGAAGCGTGCCGAATCGAAGTCGGTTGAGGTGAAGAATGGCGACAGCCTCGCCAAGATTGCCGCCAAGAACGGCACCACTGTGGCCCAGCTCAAGAAGATGAACGGCATCAAAGGCGACAAGATCAAGAAAGGTCAGAAGATTAAAGTGAAATAAACTGAACAATCAGTAATAACGCACAAGACGGGAGGCAGCAGACTGCTTCCCGTTTTTGTTGTGTTTTGTAGCGGTTGCTGTGGCATGATGAGTTTTTTCGAGGTTAAGGGATGCGTAATTGGTCATTAATGCTTAATTTTGCAAAAAACATTGATGTAATTACAGTTATGAAAAAGTTTTTGATTGCACTGGTATTGTTGCTGACGGTGGCTTCGCTGCCTTGTGAGGCACAGTACAGCCGCAGCATGTCGCGGCATTACAATAGCTCGAGGAATCACAGTTATGGCGACATGGTCGAGGTGTTTGTAACTTCGCCTGGTGAACTTGCCGACCGAATGCCTAAGGACATGTACGACCGCGTGCGCGTGTTGCGCATCGAGGGCACGCTCAACGAGAATGACTTCAAGTACATCACCAAGCTTGCCAAGCGCAGCAAGGTGTTCAATGACGAAGGCAAGGAGATTGACAATTACCTGGATGTGGACTTGGAATTGGTGCGCGTGCAGGGAAAAGGCCTCTTTGGCAGCAGCCGCGATGTGCTGCCCACAGGCGCCTTTGAATATGCCACACGCCTGCGCTCGGTGGTGCTTCCCGACCGGCTCAAAAGCATTGGCTCGTCGGCTTTCCACTCGTGCAGCAATCTGGAAGAGGTGATTATGCCCCCCAGCGTGATGGAACTGGGCGACTATGCCTTTGAGGATTGCAGCGAATTGCGCTACTTCACGGTGCCGTCGTCGCTCGAGACGATTGGGCAGAAGTGTTTTGAGGACTGCAGTGCGCTGCGCCAGCTGCCGTTGCCCCGCTCAGTGCGCTACATTGGGAAAAATGCCTTTAACAAATGCGGTGTGATAGAATTGTATATCCCCGCTTATTGCGAGATAGCAAATGACGAATTGGGTTACATGAGCCAGTTGCAGTCGATAGAGGTGGAGCGCGGCAATTCGCAGCTCAGTTCCATCGATCGTTCGCTTTATGACCGCGACGGTGCCACCCTGCTGCTCTATCCGGCAGGTCGCACAGGCGAATGCCGCCTGCCGAGCGGCGTGCAGACCATTGCTGCCCAGGCATTTTACAAGAGCAAGGTGACGGCTGTGGATATGCCCGCATCGGTGACTGTGCTGGGCGAAGAGGCATTTTCGGGTTGCAGTAAACTCACCAGCATCTCGTTGCCCGATGGTGTGACTGAATTGCCCGGAAGCGTATTTAGCGACTGCACATCGCTGCGCGACATTGAGATGGGTACCGTCAGCAGAATGGGCGCCTATGCCTTCTACAATTGCCAGTCGTTGCAATCGTTTACGCTTGTTGGCACACTCACCACGGTGCCCAAGGGCGCATTTGAGTATTGCACCAATCTGAGGCGTGTGGAGCTGCCCGAGAGCGTGACGACCATTGGCGAGAAGGCGTTTCACGAGTGTAACTCGCTCGTCGACCTGGTATTGAGCGAGCACCTCACCACAATAGGCAAGCAGGCTTTTGACCGTTGTTTTGCGCTGGAGTCGGTTGACCTGCCCGACGGTGTTACTTCAATCGCCGAGAAGACTTTCTTTGAATGCAAGCTTCTGCGCAGTGTGAACTTGGGCAATGGTGTGCGAAGCATAGGCAAAGAGGCTTTCCGCCGCTGCAAGGCGCTCGCTGGCATTGAGATGCCATCGGCTGTGACCAGCATCGACAAGGAGGCATTTCGCGAGTGCAGCGCGCTGAGCCACATTGACCTGAACGAAGGTCTGCAGACGATTGGCGACAATGCCCTGCGCGAAACCGCTATTCAGCAACTGTCGCTGCCTTCGACCGTCACTAAAATCGGGAAGAAGGTTGCCGAGAAATGCAAGAGCTTGCAGCGCATCGACTGCAAGGCGATTGTGCCGCCCGAACTCGATGCCTTGAGCAGCGACAAGGTGCAACTCTTTGTTCCGGCCGCATCGGTCGACGCCTACCGAAACGCCAAGAGCTGGAAAAAAGTGAAAAATATAAATCCTCTTTAACAAGAGTTGAAAAATAGATAAGAGACCCGAATCGTTCCAACGAGCGATTCGGGTTTAATTATGCCCGCATGAAATCGGCGGGATTGAGCTTAGGCGTGATTGGCGTCTCGCTGGCGACCAATAGCGCTATGCCCCGCGACATGACAATGTCGTCGTGCTTGCCGTCGACAGCGCCATGCTTGCCGCTGGGCTTGAGTTCAAACCAGCTGTACTCGTCGATGGCGTCGTGGTCATGCTCGATGTAGAGACCGTCGCGAATCCAAGCGATGAGCAGGTCCACGATACGGCCCTTAGTGTCCTTGTTGGTGTGGAATCCAGGCTGCTTGTTTTTCCTGAGATAGAAATTGCTGTAGCGGTGCCTGATGAAATCAAGGATGTTATTGGCCTCGTTGCTCTCGTCCTTGACGCGGTCGAGCGAGTTGCTCTCAAAAACGAGCAGCGCATTGTTGTAGTAGGTGGCGAGTTGCGCCGCTTTCCATGCCAGCCGGTCGTGGTCGATGTGGCCGCGCCATTGCGCCACAACCTCGGGTTTGAGGGCGCGGTCCTCTTTGCGGTCGAGCACGGTAATGACCGAGTAGTCGGCCTTGTCGGTGCGTCCGCCAATGTCGACGGCGACAATGTAGCGCGACTTGAATTGTGACTTCACGGGCTGCGCCCAGATTTTGAGTTGTCGGGTCAAATCTTTATTGAGCGCTATGTTGCTCAAGGTGTAAGGCGGGTTCGAGATGATGTCGCCCATGAAAAGTGGCGGGCGGCAGTCGCGTCGCATGGCATCGAGCCTTTCAAGGTCGAAGATGCAAGTGCCCGAGTTGGCAAAGGCCTCGATATCGGTAGTAGGAAACTCGGCCATCATCAGGTGGTGGCTGGGGTAGGCTTTGCGCTTATTGTGATACCATTGAATCTTCTCGAGGGTGCAGCCGTGATGGTTCCACAAGTTGCGCTCATACTCGTCGAGCGACATCCACAACGCATAAGGGTCGGCTACAGGCTGGCAATAGATCTCAATCTCGTGCCAGGGGACAAATACGGGCTGCTTGTCGCTCTTGCCGTTGCAGGCATCAAGCCACTGGCTGTGAAAGAAACTGCCCATGCCGTTGGCAGTGGATTCGAGCACAATCATGGAGAGGTCGCCAAGCAGAATGGTGCCGTCGACCGACCGAATAATGTCGAGCGGGTCGTGATGCGCTCCCTTGGGCCAAAAGGCGACTTCGCTCAGGTGTGCCATTGCCACATCGTATCCGCGCACGGCATCCTCGCTATAGGCCGAGCCCATGATCACGAGGCAGCCGCGAGGCTCGATGAGTTGGGTTTGGCTGCTGCCCTCAAAGTTGCGGAATTGGAGTGGCTTCCCATTTTCGAGATACTCTTTGGGATAATAGCGAAGCAATTTGGTATACATGCCCTTGATGGCGCTTGAAGTGTTGCGCTTTTGCCCGCAGATGAGGCTGTTCCAGTTCTTGCGCAGCACAATTTGAATCCATGCCATGTACATGAGTATCAAGGTGGAACCTCCCCACTGGCGAGCCTTGAGCAAGATGAGGCGGATGCCGTTGCCCGACTTGCGCTGGCGTTCGAGTTCGGCCAGCACACGACGCTGTGCTGCGTTGAGGTGCAGTTTCACATTGCGGCCGCTCATCTTGTCGCGCACTGTGGCACAGGTGGCGCACCAGAATTCAAAGTCGTAGTGCATTCGTGCCTTGTTGAATTGCATGTGGTCGGCAGTGATATCGTGCGGCTGTTCCTGGAGCATTTCCTCAGGCACCCAAACATTGCCGAGCCCTTCGACCTGTGTGCAAATGCGATTGCCACAAGCACCTTGGCCGATGATAGGGTCATAGATTGTTTTGAGTGCCTCGTTGCGCCTGGCGTTTTCCTCCACAAGATTCTCGGGAATCTCGATGGCAGTGATTTCTTTATCAAGTGAATCATTTGCCGGAGTTTTATCTTGATGATTGAGTTTTGTGTTTTTCATGCCCCAAAATTACCCGCAATCGCTCCTCAGCCTCAATGCCAATCGCACAGAGTAATGAGGTAGGAAAAAAGGCATGGGTAACCCTCTATCTCTCGTGTGCTACTTCGGGCTTTATTTCGGGGGCTTTTTCGGTTTGTTGATGTCTTTCACGGGCCACCTGTCGCGCATGAGGGGAAGGGTGTAATAGATGCTGAATCCGAAGGCAAACTTGCGGTCGCGCTTGCCGAATCCGGGCACAAACCAGGGGTCGGAATGGGTGTTCTTCTTGTAGTTGAACACGCCCTGATATTTCACTTGCCAACCTGCCGAGATGTTTTGCCACACATGCACACGCATGCCTGCCACAAGGCTTCCCCACAGGGCATGCGAACTCTCGCCCTTGATGCTGAGCGGCACATCTTCGTGCCAATAGCCGTTGTGATAGGAGATGTTGGTGATGTCGTATTTAAAGAAAGAGAAACCTAATCGCAGACCGGCATAGAACTGATATTTGGGGTCGTTCTTGAACAGGAAATTATAGTTGGCGCCAATGCGCACAAAAGGCGAGATTTTACCCTTATAGGTGAAGTTCATGCCGTCGGGGCTGTTCTTGGCCCATCCAACGCCCAACTCAATGACGGGTTGCAGCCTGTTCCACATGTTGAGGGTTGCACTCAGGTCGATGCTGGTGTATTTCTGGCCGAACGCCATGAGCAGCGGGTCGATGATATTGATGCCAAACGCCACATCGGTGAGTTTGGGATAATGCGGATAGATGCGTCGCAGCGAGTCTTTGCGAATCTCCTCGAGTGCCGAGAGGGTGTCGCCCATGACATAGCGCTCGATGATCTTGTCGTCGGTGCCTCGCTCAGGAGAGAGCGTCTTGTTGGTCGAGGGCTTGACGGGCGTGATGTGCCGTTTTTGCGGCTCGGACTGTTGAGCATGAACCGAGAGCGAAAAGCCTGCCAGCAGAAGGGTTAATATGATGAAAATCCTGTGTTTCATTTTGTGGAGCGGTGAGGTGTGTGGCGCTAAATAAAGAGTTTGATTGAAATCCTGTCTTCGTTGTTGATCACCTTATTGGGCACGGCGACTGAGTCGATGAAGTTGTGTGTGACCTTAAACTCGCTGATGTTGAAGATGTACATGGCTCCGCACTCTTCGGAGTGGAAGTAGGGCACTGCCTCGTAGCGCAGCGTGAGGGTGTCGGGGGCAATGCCCTCGATGTTGAAATCAAACACAAAACTCGATGTGCTGGTACTCACCTGGAGCGGCAGATAGACTTGCGTGAGCGATGCATTGTCGGCAAGTAGGCTGTCTCCAGGCGCACCCACGCCCTTGACGGTGACTCCTTCCATGCTGCCCTGCCTGCCAGTGGCATAGTCGTAGAATGCTGCGAGCGGGATGCTGCTGCCGTTGCCTATGCATCCGCTGTTGCTGCATGCCGCGGTGATGGCTGCCAGCACGATGGTGAGGAGTGCGATTGCGCTATTTGCTTTCTTCATTCTCATGGGGTGCGGTGATTTCGTCTGAGATTTCGTAGTGGTTGCGGTCGCTTGAGTGGCGTATGATGAGTTCGCCCAGGAACCCTGCCAGGAAAAGCAGTGTGCCCAGTATCATTGAGGTCAGGGCCAGGTAGAAGTAAGGCGAGTCGGTCACCAGACGGTAGGAATGTCCGCTATACATGTTGTAGAGTTTCAGCGCGCCCACAATGATGACTGCAATAAAGCCAACGAGGAACATGAGGCTTCCCAGCAAACCAAAAAAGTGCATGGGTTTCTTGCCAAACTTGGTTTGGAACCACAGTGTGAGCAGGTCGAGGTAGCCGTTCACGAAGCGGTCAAGGCCAAACTTGGTGGAACCATACTTGCGGGCCTGATGCTGCACAACCTTCTCGCCAATCTTGGTGAAACCGGCGTTTTTGGCAAGATAGGGGATGTAGCGATGCATGTCGCCGTACACTTCGATGTGTTTCACCACCTCGTTGCGATAAGCCTTGAGTCCGCAGTTAAAGTCGTGCAGATTCTTGATGCCGCTCACCTTGCGTGCCGTGGCGTTGAACAGTTTGGTGGGTATGGTTTTGCTCTTGGGGTCGTAGCGTTTTTTCTTCCATCCGCTCACCAGGTCATAGCCCTCTTCAGTAATCATCTTGTATAGGGCGGGAATCTCGTCGGGGCTGTCTTGCAGGTCGGCGTCCATGGTAATGACCACATCGCCCTGTGCGCGCTCGAAACCGGTGTTGAGGGCAGGCGATTTGCCGTAGTTGCGGCGGAAACTCACTCCCTTCACGCATGGGTTGCTGTTGTGCAGCCGTTTGATCACCTGCCATGAACTGTCGGTGCTGCCGTCATTAATCATCAGCACCTCGTAGGTGAAGTTGTTTTCTTTCATGACGCGCTCAATCCACTCGACCAGTTCGGGCAGTGACTCGGCTTCGTTGTACAGCGGGATGACTATGCTAATGTCCATATATAGTATTGATAGTTTGATTTTCAGGGTTTGGGTTTGATTTTGCGCACGATAACGGCCACGATGGCACTCACCAGCGAGCCCAGGAACGATGTGAGCCAGAACATCTGGAACAGGAATTCTAGCGTGCTGGGCAACAGCCCCTTGTCGACAATGGTGCGCAGGGTATCGACCATTTCTTTGGCGGCAGGCATCGTTTTGTACTGGTCAATCACCATTTGCGCCATGTCGTAGAAAAAGTCGGGACGCAGCCATTCGAGCAGGGCATAGGTGACGGCAGTGCAGATGAGAGAACCATAGATGAAGGTGAGAATGCCTATCATCCACAGCGACGAGAAATCGGTGGTGCAACTGTCGGCTACATAGCGGGCGCGCAGCAACTTGTAGACAAGCACTGGTGTGAAGATGAGCATGACAAGCACCACAAGCGACAGCAGCGGCAACTTGTCGCTGAAAATCATGGACACCGACATCAACGACAAGTATCCGCCCATGGGCAGGCCACATCGGGCGGCATACTTGAATATGCTTTCTCTCTTCTCTATCATTTCACTTGCAAAATTAGTGCAAACCGAGCGCAGAACAAAATGAGAAACAAAGTTTTTCATTTTTTATGCCGAGGTGCAACCTGATTTCGCTGTTTTTAGAGCAAAATTAGTGCAAATATGTTGCAACGACAACATATTTGCACTAAATCTCAAAACACAAGTTGCATTTTACTCCTTGGGGAGGTTCTCGGTGGCCTTGATGAGGTCTACATTGAACTTTTCGATGTCGCTGAGCTGGACGGCGGCATTGTCGGCTACTGGGCGGTACCAGGGTTGCTTGGAGAAGTACTGCTGCAGGTCGGGAGCCGAGAAGCGATAGCCGTGGCGTGCCCAAATCTCGTTGCGAATGAGGCGCAGCGTGGCTTTGTCGAAGCTGCCCAGCAACGACGGAGTGACCAGCTGAGTCGAAGCCCATGCCCACATACCCTGGCCGTAGGGCGAACTGGTGCGGGTGAGTGAGGTCACATTATCATCGGGAGCGAACGCCTCATTGTAGGCATCAAACTTACCATGCCACAGGTCAATGCCCTTGGTGGTAAGATGCATCTCATACTGTGCACCGCCAGCGGTTGTAATCACATTGCTGGGAATCTCATACATTTCCTCTATCTTGTAGGGCTTGAGACTACTCTCGCCGGACAACTGGCATTTGCCATCGGTAGAAAAGACGAACTTGTTGCCAGCATGGTCGACATAGTTGCCGGCGTAGATGGTGTGATAGTCATCGAGCATTACCTGTTCCAGACTGCCGTCGAATTGATAGAGCACGGTGTTCAAGGCGCCCTTGTCGTCATAGAACATGAGCACTTGCTTGCCCGCTACGGTGTTGAGCGTCACGCGATTGCCTGGGTGCAGCAGATACGACACATTCACCGAGTACTCGTCGCCTGGCACATTCTCGGCAAGGGTGTATTCACCCGCCTTGGCTGTGGTCTTAAGTGCAAACTGGGAGCCACCCTCGTGCAAGGAACCACCCATGAAGTGGATGGTGCCGTCACGGTCAATGGCATTGGCGTGATAGAAAGTGAAGCCATCGTGCCAGAAGGTGCCTTTCTGCACCTTTTGCGCCAGCATGACCGACGATGTGGCCATGAGCATGGCGATAATGAGAAATATGCGTTTCATAATCTAGAAAAATTAATTCTTGCTTTAGACTATAAATGAGGTGAGAGAGTTTAATACTGGATGTAGTGATAATCGCTCTGGATGCAGATGAATTGGTCGCCAATCTCGCGCAGAATCATGGTCGAGTAGCTCTCGGCACCATAGCGCACCACATAGAGTTCGAGGCCCGCATTGGTGCCCATCATGCAGTGGATGCTTGGAGCGATGCTGAAATAGTCGCCCTCGTCGTCGACATGCCACACCGACTGGTGCGCCTCGGCCTCTTCGCCACGGAGTTCGGCATAATTGTCCCATGACGATACTAGTTCGCCCTCGGCAAAGCACACCACGCTGCCTAGCGCCACGCCGCCCTGGTCCTCGAACTGGACGGCATAGAACATGCGCTCGTTGGCCTCGCATCCAGCAATCCATCTGATTTCCTTGATGGGGCGGTTTTCGTAGCGGTCGGCAATTTGTTTCAGGAAATAGTCATTGCCCAGGCCCACAATCTGTTCGGGTTCTTTCCAGCGGCTGAACTGCAGAGGATTGTGGGTGCGCAGGAACGACTCCTTGACCACCACAGGGCAGGCCTCATGGCTCTGGTAGCCACGGAACATCTTCTTGGTGAAGCTGGGGTCGTTGAGCTTGTAGCCATAACGGTACAGGTCGTTGTCATATCCCAGATTTCCCGTGAAAGTGACATTGCCCACGTGAGGCTTGAAAATCATGCGGTTATAGGCACTTGCATCTTTCACTGGATCCTCGCAAAGTGCCACGAATTTGTTTTTGGCAATGTCGGGTTCCACAAAGATGGGCCGCTCACGCAGGGTGATGTCGGTGCTGGCTTTCAGATACTTCCCGCACATGTTGAATTCTTGCCAACCCATGTCGTCGGGGTCATACTCGTGTGTGGGTTTGGCACGCTTCAGGAAGGCCTTGGCCTTCGACGCGGGATAGTTGTTTCCCTGGTCGTCGAGGTAATAGGTTTTGAGGTCGTCATCGGGCGTGGCCTCCATAATCTCGATGAAGGGGGCTTTGACCGCCTTGCTGCCCTCGATGAGGTAATACTTGTTGACGAAAGCACCCGTTCCGGCACCACCGCCCACAGTCACGAGATTGCCGTTGATGCTCATGCGCATCCTGTAGTTCTCGTGCGTGACCAACACGGGTTTGCCGTTGCTGAAGGTAAACAGCGCGCCTTCTTCGTTGTTGCCGTTGCGCACCCACAACTCATAATGTCCATCGCCGTCGACATCCAGAATTTGATATTTGTCGGGGGTGTAGTGCACGGGCTGGTCGAAGTAGTCGTCGCTGCACATCACTTTTTGTATCGTTTCAATGTTTTGAGCCAAGTAGGTTAGTTCAACAGGAGGAGCATCTTGAGCTGCGGTGCCGAGTGAGCAAAGCAGCGCAACGCTGGTCAGTAACAGTGAGTTGGGTTTCATAAGCATGTGGATTATTGAGAGTTAATATTTGTTAATTATAAAATATGGTCATCGTTGTCACACCAAATTTAGAAAAAAATAGTCATCGAGCAAAATATTATCGGATATTTTGAAACAAATGTCAGGAAAAAAACTAAAATGGTGGCAAAATGCCCTGCGGGTTTAAAAATGTAAGCATGATTGAGACAAAAGTATCTTTTTGGGTGCGTTTTTTGTGCTTGAAAATGCGTGAATGAGTTGCTGTGATGCACATTTCGCTGATTTTTTCTGTTGAGTTAAAAATCCTCACTATCAGTGAGTGAACAAAAAAAATACAACTATGAAATATTTTTTAATTATTAAAATTTGTTATTTAAGCGAAAAGTGTCTACCTTTACGCGCTCTTATGGAATACATGAGATGACCATTAACAACTAATTTGAATGTAATTGTTAACCTTTTTAATAAGATGAAAAAGTTATTTTCCGTATTAAGTTTGTCCTTGCTGCCGCTGTTGATGCAGGCAAGCGAGGCCGATCTAGTAATGCCCGAAGGCTTCGCATCGAGCAGCTCGGCGAAGATTCTTTATTGGGGATTCCTTGTAGTAGTGCTTGGATTGCTGTTCGGTTACTGGCAATTCTCACGAGTTAAGAAACTCAAAGCGCATCAGTCGATGCTTGAGATTGGTA
The DNA here is from genome assembly GCA_902768435.1 of uncultured Bacteroidales bacterium. Taxonomy (GTDB): domain Bacteria; phylum Bacteroidota; class Bacteroidia; order Bacteroidales; family Muribaculaceae; genus Sodaliphilus. The sequence continues at coordinate 47,284 of CACXLJ010000016.1, forward strand.
ATGTGATATTCAAGACATGTTCAACCTACCTCAAGCAACAAGGTAAATTCCTGGGAATCTTGTTCCTGTTCATCGGTGCTGCCATCGCACTTTACTTTGGTGTGCTCTCGAGCATGCCCATTGGCTCGGTGGTGCTCATCTTGGCTTGGACTGTGATTGGCATTATGGGCTCTTATGCCGTGGCATGGTTTGGCGTGCGCATGAACACGCTTGCCAACTCGCGCATGGCATTTGCCTCGTTGCGTCGCCATCCGCTCGACCTGTTGAACATTCCATTGTCGGCTGGCATGAGCATCGGTGTGCTGCTCATCTGTGTTGAGTTGCTGCTCATGCTCGTCATCTTGTTGTTCATGCCCGCTGAACTTGCAGGCAGCTGCTTTATTGGCTTCGCCATTGGCGAGTCGCTGGGTGCCAGTGCACTGCGCATTGCCGGTGGTATCTTCACCAAGATTGCCGACATTGGCAGCGACCTGATGAAGGTGGTGTTCAAGATTGGCGAGGACGACCCGCGCAACCCTGGCGTGATTGCCGACCTGCCGACGGTTTCGAGACCTACGGTGTGACAGGTGTGGCACTGGTGTCGTTCATCCTGCTGGCCATCCCCGACCCGAACATACAAATCAAACTGCTCGTCTGGATTTTCGTGATGCGCATCCTGGGTGTTGTGACTTCGGTGCTCTCCTATTATATTAATGGTGCGCTGTCGAAAGCCAAATACAGCAAGGCCGACGACCTGAACTTTGAAAAGCCCCTCACCAGCTTGGTGTGGATTACCTCGATCTTCTCCATTATTGCCACCTTCCTGGCCAGCTACTTCTTGCTGCATGACCTGGGCAACAACTGGTGGCTTGGACTGGCAACAATCATTTCGTGCGGTACGCTTGGCGCTGCTCTCATTCCCGAGATTACCAAGCTGTTCACTTCGCCCACTTCGACCCATGTGCAGGAAGTGGTCGAGACCTCGAAACAGGGTGGAGCTTCGCTCAACATACTTTCAGGACTTGTTTCGGGTAACTTTGGCGGTTTCTGGACAGGCTTCATCTTTTTCCTGCTCATGTTCATTGCCTATGTGGCATCGGCACAGTTTGGCATGGAAGGCCTGCTGGGACAGTACTTCTCGATCTTCGCATTCGGTCTGGTGGCCTTCGGTATGCTGGGCATGGGTCCTGTGACTATTGCTGTGGACAGCTACGGTCCCGTGACCGACAACGCACAGAGTGTGTATGAGCTCTCTCTCATCGAAGACGATATTGAGAAGGCCAAGAGCGATATTGAAAGCGAATTTGACTTCACTCCCGACTTTGAAAAGGCCAAATACTATCTGGAAGCCAACGATGGCGCAGGCAATACCTTCAAGGCTACGGCCAAGCCGGTGCTCATCGGTACTGCAGTGGCTGGTGCTACGACCATGATATTCTCGCTCATTCTCATGATACAGAAGACACTGGGCGTTGATCCTGCTGGCATTCTCAACCTCTTGAACCCATACTCTATCTTAGGCTTCATTCTGGGTGGTTGCGTGGTGTTCTGGTTCACCGGCTCGAGTATGCAGGCTGTTACCACCGGAGCCAACCGTGCCGTAGAGTTCATCAAGGGCAACATCAAGCTCGATGCCAATGCGCCCAAGAAGGCCGACATCAGCAAGAGTCAGGAAGTGGTGAAGATTTGTACCGAGTATGCCCAGAAGGGTATGATCAACATTTTCATTGCCATCTTCTGTTTCGCACTGGGCTTTGCTTGCCTGTCGTCGCCAAGTGGCATTGGCGGTAACGACGCTGTGTGCCTCTTTGTGAGCTACCTCATCTCAATTGCTGTGTTTGGTCTGTTCCAGGCCGTGTTCATGGCTAACGCCGGTGGTGCTTGGGATAATGCCAAGAAAGTGGTAGAGGTGGACCTCAAGGCTAAGGGCACCGAACTGCATGATGCCAGCGTGGTGGGCGACACCGTGGGCGATCCCTTCAAGGACACCAGCTCGGTGGCACTGAACCCCATCATCAAGTTCACCACACTGTTTGGCGTGCTGGCCATGGAGATTGCCATCAGCGACAGGTTTAAGGACTTGGCCCCCTACTTTGGCATTTGCTTCGTGCTCATCGCGCTCTACTTCGTGTATCGCTCATTCTACAATATGAAAACGAAATAACCCATAAAGCGTTTATTTGTACTCATAATAATATTCGAGAGGGTGTGTCATAATTCTGGCGCACCCTCTTTGCAAATCAGCCGCCGGAGAATGTGATATTTTTCAGGCGGCTGTTATTTTGTTTTTCCAAAAAATTCGATTCTCATGGCTTAAAAAATGACCTATGGCGGTAAACGAAAAAATGGGGTCATGCTCTGCAACAAGTAGCGGAATGAATGATTTAAGCCACTTTGAGCAAATCCAGCAGTGAATAGACACGACTGTTGTGCTCAAATGTGAAGTATTGGTCGTCAAGAATCATCCATTTGTTGCGCTCCTTGACCGACATTTGCTTGATTTCTGGGAACATCGATACTGGTATCGTGATGACTCGCCCATCAGTAAGGCGAGCGATAAACTTACCACGCAATGCGGTGAAGTTTAAGTCCTTGATACCCAATTTAACATTTGGAATCTTGCACATGATTTTGTCCTCCTTACTTTTCAATATTACGTGGTTTGGTTTTCTCCCCACGGAATGATTTTGTTATTTGTTCGTTAATAAACTCCCAATGATTGTTGATGGCTTCAACGAGCATGTTGTTATCTTTTGTCGATAGTTGAGATTCAGCGATCTCTACGCATTTCATACCATTGCTCTCAATCCATATTTTAGCAACCGAATGAAGGCGTCTCCGACCTTTCTTAAACACATGAACATGGCGACGATTATCATTAGCATCAGTCGGAATCGACACTAGAATAAACATTTTCAAGAAAGCCAATTGTCCCATATCAGGAATTTATATTGTTCATTTTATGCAAAGATAATCATTTTTTTGAAAAAAGTGAACCTAGTTATGAAAAATCGTTCATTTAGAGGTGTTTTTAAATATTCAATATGTGTGAATCAAAAGAGGGTGCGGCGCTGCGTGCGTCACACCCTCGTTGTTTTGTTGTGTAGCATGACCCTATGCGAGGGTCACATTTTTTTGCCAGCGTTTATTGCAGTTCTTTAGCTGCTGCACTCACTTCTTTGGCAGCATCTTCGATTTGCTCTTTGCCTTCTTCAACTGCTTCGTCAACTTTCTTCATGCCTTCGTCAATGGCTTTGTCGAGTTCGCCAGTCAGGGCAGCGGTGAACTGATCCTGGAATTCTTTCTGGAATTCTTCACTCTTGCCTTCGGCTTCATAGTAAGCAGCGATTTCTTCCATGATCTTGCTGTCTTCGTTGTTGACTTCACCACTCTTGTTCATGATTTCAACCATCTTGGCAGCGTCTTTCTTCATGTCGCCAGTCACATTCTCACTAGTTTTGCCACCGCAAGAAGCCAGCATCATGGCCACTGCTGCAAATGCTACAAAAAATAATTTCTTCATAAAACAGATAATTTAAAAAAAGTGAATAATAAAACAAATATAAGTAGTTCTCGTGAAAGAAAAATGAATCAGAAGTGGAAGAAGAAGAACACGGCTGCGGCCTGCTTGCGGGTCAGGTTCTCGGCCTTGCCCATATAGCCACCTGAGCTGTTGCGCACGGTTCCGTCGTTCTCGATTTTGCCCATGTATCCGCCCGAACTGTTGCGCACGGTTCCGTCGTTCTCGATTTTGCCGGCATAGCCGCCCGAGCTGTTGCGCACGGTTCCGTCGTAGTCGACTTTACCCATATAACCGCCCGAACTATTGCGGAGGCTCTGGGCATGAACTTGCGTTGCAAACAATGCTGAGAACACCAGTAAAAGTGAGAGGATTAAGCGCTTTGTGACAGATTTTTTCATAGCTGTTAAGTATTTAATGATACATGTTTGATTGCAAATGTAGAAAAAAATGTTGAGAAGTTCCAAATTATTTTGGTTTTTTCTTCTCAACATTGTTTCGTAGCAAATTGCATGCCAATTTATTAGTAGTGGCTGGAGCCGTCGAAGCAGTGGGTGCACAAGCGGCACTTGGGCAATCCGATGGCAGTCACCAGGTCGTCAATGGTGTTGAACTTGAGCGAGGTGAGACCAAACTGCTTACGGATTTCCTCGACCATCTGGGCATACTCGGGCGTGTCGCTATCGATGTATTTTTCCAGATTCTTGTTGGGATCGCCCTCCAGTTTCTCGATGATGCGGCGGGTGATGAGCTCCATGTCGTTCTTCGAGTTGGTGAAGTTCACAAAGGGGCAGCCATAGATGAGTGGCGGGCATGAGATGCGCATGTGCACCTCGCGTGCACCGTAGTCATAGAAGTCGCGGGTGTTGTCGCGCAACTGCGTACCGCGCACGATTGAGTCGTCGCAGAAGAGCATGCGGTTGCCTTGCATCATGGCACGGTTGGGGATGAGTTTCATCTTTGCCACAAGGCGGCGACGGGTCTGGTCGCTGGGTGTGAAACTGCGAGGCCAAGTGGGAGTGTACTTGGCAATGGCCCGGTGGTAGGGCACCTTTTTGCCCTCGGCATAACCCATGGCCATGCCGGTGCCCGAGTCGGGGATGCCGCAGGTGCAATCCACCTCGCTGTCGTCCTTCTGGCCCATTTGCTTGCCAATGGCGAAGCGCACCTCCTCTACATTTTTGCCCTCATAGTTCGAGGTGGGGAAGCCGTAGTAAATCCACAGGAAGGAGCAAATCTGCATCTCTTCGTTGGCGGCTCGCAACTGCTTCATGCCCTGTTGAGCGGTAATTTCCACAATCTCGCCAGGTCCCACATAGTGCTCAATGTCGTAGCCCAGATTGGGCAGCGATGTCGATTCTGAGGTCAAAGCCCACGCACCCTCTTTCTTGCCTATGATGATGGGAGTGCGGCCCAGTTTGTCGCGTGCGGCAATGATGCCTGTCTCGGTGAGGATGAGCATCGAACACGAGCCTTTCACCTTGTTATACACATTCTCGATGCCTTCCACAAAATCTTTGCCCTCAATAATGAGCAAGCCCACGAGTTCGGTGGGGTTGGTGTGCCCCGACGAGAGTTCGGCAAAGTGGTGTTTCTTGCTCAAAATCTCCTGTTCAAGTTCGTCGATGTTGACAATCTTGGCCACCGTGACGATGGCAAACTTACCCAAGTGACTGTTGAAGATGATGGGTTGCGGGTCGGTGTCACTAATCACGCCAATGCCTATGTTGCCCTTGAACTTGTCGAGTTCATCTTCAAATTTTGAACGGAAATAGGCATTTTCGAGACTGTGAATAGAGCGGTTAAACTTTTTCGACTCAGAGTCGTAAGTGGTCATACCACTGCGTCGTGTTCCCAGATGTGAATTGTAGTCGGTGCCGTAGAACAGGTCGTTCATACAGCAATTGTCGGCATGTACCGTACCAAAGAAACCTCCCATAATGATTATATTTAGTCTAAATAAACGATAATTGTGTCCAATCTTTGTGCAAAGATAAGCATTTTTTTTTGTTTTTCAAATATACTTGACCAATAAAATGGTATCAAAATTGGGCATTATTCATGCTCCAGGGGGCAGTTGATGAGATACACATGCTCGCTGGCGCGTGTGATGGCGGTGTAGAGCCAGCGGTAGAAGTCGAGTTGCGTGAAAGCCTCGGGCATGATGCTGCCCATGTCGATGAACACATTGCGCCACTGGCCGCCTTGCGCCTTGTGGCAGGTGATGGCGTAGGCATATTTCACCTGCAAGGCGTTGAAGTAGGGATTCTTCTTGAGTTCGCGATGACGGGCACGGCGGTCGCCAGTCAGTTCGTTCATCACCTCGCTGTAGAGTCGGTTGGTTTGCTCCACGCTCAGGCCGGGAGTGTCGCTGGCAAGGCAGTCGAGAATGATTTTCGTGTCAATTTCCAGATTGCCGTGGTCGGGAAGGGTGACGGTGACATTGGCAAACCGCAGTCCGTAGCGCGCTTCCACCTCGCCCCACACCCGCTGCACGCGTAGCACATCGCCGTTGGCAATGAAGTCGATTTCGTTGTGTTCGCTTGCCCAGTAATAATTGTTTTTCACCACCAGCAGCATTTCGTCGCTCACGAGCAAGTCTTCGCGATACAAGATGCTGTTGCGTATGCCCATGTTGAACTGTGCGGCGCGCTTGTTGCTGCGTGTGATGATGGCGGTCTCGGCCATGCCCGGGCGGCTGTAGCTGTCGCTGATGGTTTCGAGCAGAAACTCGCCGCTCACCGCTTCAATGTCGGGGAAAGTTTGCAGCCGCAGTTTGGGGGCGGGCAGGGGTTCCAGATGCATGTTTTGCCGCAGCATTGTGGCATTGTAAAGAATGCCCGAATCGCTGTCTTGGCGAGCAATGGAGGTGAGTTGCACCACTTGAGGCTGCAGCCCGTAAGAAGCCAGCACCTTGGGATTCATAGCTGGGCTTTGCGACTGACCCACGGGCGGCAGCTGCGCCACATCGCCCATGAGCATAAGGCGGCATCCCTGTCCGTTATACACATAGTGAATCAGGTCATCGAGCAAGTTTCCCGTGCCGAATATCATGTTCTCGCCACCGCCGTTGGCCACCATCGAGGCCTCGTCGACGATGAAGATGGTGCCTGTGTGCTTGTTCTCGGCAACCGAAAAGCCTGCATCCAGATAGCCCTTTTGCCGATAGATGCGCCTGTGAATGGTGTAGGCTGTGTGCCCCGACCACTCGGTGAACACTTTGGCGGCGCGGCCTGTGGGTGCCAGCAGCACAGCCTTGCGGCCCAATTCGTTCATGGCCTTGACCATGGCGCCTATCATCGAGGTCTTGCCGGTGCCAGCGTAGCCATTGAGCAGCAGCACCGCATTCTCGTTGCCGTAGAAGATGAAGTGTGCAAAAGCCGCCAGCAGTTGCCATTGCTCATCGTTGGGCTCGTAGTTCAGGTTCGAGACCGTCCTTTGGGCAAAGTCGGCAACGAGCGGGTCGTTTATGGGGCTGTTATGTGGGGCAGTGATAGGCATTTAGGGCAGTTTGATAGAAACTAATACCACAAATTTATGAAAAATATGCCACATTACACAATTTTTTCATTACCTTTGCAGGCGCAAATGTGCAAGGAGTGATGCTCGAGTGGCTGAAGAGGCACGCCTGGAAAGCGTGTATACGTCAAAAGCGTATCCCGAGTTCGAATCTCGGTCACTCCGCGATAGTTAAGCAGCAGGTTGGTTTTCAATCTGCTGTTCTTTTTTGCCAGATTGGCGATTTTTGTCGGTTTTTGCGTCATCGCCCATGAGTTTGATGGGACAATTCTGGCGATGTGTGCGAATCGTTGAAAATAGGATTTATAGTTTTGTTTTTTTATGTATCTTTGCAAATCAATGATTTTTAACCCAATTCGGCCTAATGACCGATTTGGGTTTAACGCACTGAAATGACACGGATATGCTGAAGGTTGTTGCCATCATGTTTTGCGGGATGGGTGCTGGCTACTTGCTGCGCAAGTGCCGGCTTGGCATCGTGTCGGCGCTGGTCATGGTGTTCATTTGGCTATTGCTCTTTTTCCTGGGGTTGGAAGTGGGGGCCAATCCGCGCATCATCAGTGCCATTCAAGAACTTGGGCTTGAGGCGTTGCTGCTGTCGCTGGCAGGCATTGCAGGCAGTGTGACTCTGGCATGGGCGCTATGGCGATTTGCTTCGCGCAAGAAATCGTCATCTCACGAGCAGAAAGGAGGCCAGTCATGAAAGGCAGCCTGATTATCGTGGGATTCTTTGTGCTGGGCATCGTGTGCGGCCTTTATCACTGGCTGCCCGATGTGGTGATGCAGTCCGACATCAGTTTCTATGTGCTTTGCGCTCTCATGTTCTTTGTGGGCATGAGTGTGGGCAGCAACACCAGTGCGCTCAAGAGTTTCAAGAAACTCAATCCGCGTCTTGCCCTGCTGCCGCTCATGACCATCGTGGGCACATTGGCAGGGTGCAGCATTGTGGCCCTGCTGCTGCCTCACCGATCGCTGGCCGACTGCCTGGCGGTAGGGTCGGGGTTTGGTTATTACTCGCTTTCAAGCATCTTCATCACACGGTATTGCGGTCCTGAACTGGGCATGGTTGCCTTGCTTGCCAACATTGTGCGTGAAGTGTTCACACTGCTGGGAGCGCCGCTGTTGGTGCGCTATTTCGGGCCGCTGTCGCCCATCTCGGTGGGCGGTGCCACTACCATGGACACCACACTGCCCATCATCACCCGTTGCTCGGGTAACGACTTTGTGATTCTTTCAATATTTCACGGGTTTATTGTTGACTTCTCGGTGCCTTTCCTGGTCACATTCTTCTGCTCACTCTGAGGGAGCATCACCAGGCTGTGGCGGCATGAAGCGCGCGTTGGGATCTTCGTCGGCGGGCGTTGCTTGCTGTGCCGGAGCAGTGTCGTCGCCTGGCTGTGGCGGCATGAAGCGCGCATTGGGGTCTTCGTCGTGGGGTTTCTCTGAGTTCTCGGTGAGCTCTGAGTTCTCGGTGGGCAATTCCTTGGCTGGCGTTGCCTTTTTCTTGTTCTTGTGAGTAGCATTTTCCAGCTTGTTCCACTCGTCATGAATGTCATGACCCACTTTGGAGAGTTTCTTTTTGCCGCCTTTGATGCCTTTCTCAAAGGTCTCGTCGATTGAGCGTTCGAGAATGGTGTTGAACTTGAAGGGTAACAGCGACACCAGTGCCGACACCAGCGTGGCAAGCAGGAGCCAGCGACACACTTTGTGACCGATGCTCAGGTGTTCCATGCCAAATCCTTCGAGTTCGGCATTGGGGATGACATCGGGCGCATGCTGAAGTCCCACATTGAGGAAAACCTTGTCGGAATAGAAAAAGAAGAGGCCTATGAGCACAAACACAGTCACCACAATGCCCCAGTAGCGATTCTTCATGCAGTTGAAGACAATGCCGCCAAAGCAGGCAATGAAAGGCAACAGCGCAAACACGGTGCGTTTCAGGCTGAAGTTCTCGGTAATCATGGCCGCCGAGTAGGCCAGTCCGGTGACATCGCCCTTCACCTGCAGTTCGCACAACGGCAGGAATACATAGCAGATGAGGGTAGCGATGAACAATATGTTGGTGATGGGTTTCATGAATCGTCGTTGTAATTATAGATAGTATCTTGCTATGCAAAGTAACATAATAAGTGGTGAAATGCCAATTTTTGAGACTAATTTTAGTTAAATTTCACCTTTTGCAACAGTTTTAGCAATAAATTTCACTTGCGCAGCGGGGCCAACAGTTTGGGATCTCCCACAATCCACAGTATGTCGCCAGGCTCAAAGCACAGCTCGGGCGTGGGATTCAGGAACTCCTCGTCGTTGTCGCTGCGTTGCACTGCTACCAGCATGGAGCGGTAATCCTCGCGCAGCCGTGCCTGCGAGAGTTTCTTGCCCACGATGGGCGACTTGTCGCTGATGGCAAAGTGCACAAATTTTGGCGACCCTGCCGTGCTCACCAGCTTCTCGTTCGATTCCACCAGAGGCAGCATCACCTGAATTTGTTCGTCGGTGCCAATTACGCCCAGCACATCGCCCGGGAAGATGCGCATGTCGCCTTTGGGCACAGGATAAATCACCGAGTTGCGCTGTATGTTCACCACATTCACGCCATACTTGCGGCGAATGTCGGCATTGCGTAGCCGTTCGCCCACAAAGGGGCAGCTGTAGCCCACCCGCATATAGGCAAGGTGTAGGTCGCTCACCAGATTGTGTCCCTTGCCTGTGCGGCGGTTCTCACGCTCGTTCACATTGTTCACAAAGCGGCTTTCCACTTGCTTAATGCGGTGCTTGAATATGGGCGCGAAGACCGCCATAATCAAGATGATCACGGCCAAGCCAATGAGCAGCGACAAGGCACTCGAATAGGTGCCATACAGGATGCTCATGATGAAGTTGAGCGCCAGGAACACCGAGAATAGCGTCATTACTACCAGCGGCACATAGGAAACACGGCCTGATTTCTTGACCAGTTGCCTGCGCTCGAGCGTGGTGACGCTCGGGAAGATGATGGCGTAGATAAATGGCATGATAATGCCAATCGATGCCGCCATGGCCAGGAATCGTCCCCATCCGCCAGGAATCGCCTTGGTGATGAAGGGAATGAGATAGGTGCGGCACATGAAGATGAAGGCGATGACCACCACCGAGTAGAGCAGAATGCGCAGCGCATAACGCTTTGCAACCGATTTCCACAGCGAGCGCGACTGCTTTTGTTCGCTCTCGGCAGCATTCTTGCTGTAGCCATCGAGCACGCTCGACCACTTTTGCGGCAAGTGCCGCGCCACCCAATTATAGCATGGAATGGCACTCTTGATGAAGAACGGGGTGAAGAAGGTGGTGATGACCGACACAGTCACAATGATAGGATACATGCTGTCGTCGAGCACACCCAGCGACATGCCCAGCGTGGCAATGATGAACGAGAACTCGCCAATCTGTGTGAGGCAGAATCCCGACTCCATGGCTATCTTCAGTGGCTGGCCAGCAGCAAGCATGCCAAAGGTGCCAAACAGTATCATGCCAACAACCACTACTGCCGACAGCAACGCGATGGTGCCGCCAAAGTCCACAATTATCTGCGGGTTGACCATCATGCCCACCGAGATGAAGAACACGGCGCCAAACAGGTCCTTCACTGGCATGATGATGCGCTCGATGCGCTCGGCTTCGCTGGTGCCGGCAAGAATGGAGCCCATCACAAAGGCTCCGAGAGCCAGCGAGAATCCCGACTCAACAGCCAGTATTGCCATCAGGAAGCACAGGCCCATGGATATGACCAGCATCAGCTCGTCGCTGATGATGCGGCGGAATCGCTTAAAGATGGTGGGAATCAGGAAGATGCCCACGGTGAACCACATTACCAGGAAGAACGACAACTTGAGGATGCTCTTCAGCATTTCGCCGCTCTCCACGCTCTTGTGGATGGCGATTGACGACAGGATGACCATGAGCACCACCGCCACCAGGTCCTCGATGATGAGCACTGCAAGCACCAGCGGCACAAAGCGGCGCTGACGCATGTTCAGGTCGGTGAGCGCCTTGATGATGATGGTGGTCGACGACATCGAAATCATGCCGCCCAGGAAAATGGCGTTCACCGTAGAGAAATGCAGCATCTTGCCCACCACAAAGCCCAGGCCCATCATGCCCGTCACAATAATCAGGCAGGTGATGATGGCCGAACTGCCCACATTGAGCAGTTTCTTGAAACTGAATTCAAGTCCCAGGGAGAACAGCAGCACAATGATGCCTATCTGGGCCCAGAACTCAATGTTCTCATGAGTGGCCACCGTGGGGAAAAACGAGAAGTGCGGACTGGCAATGAAGCCTGCCACAATGTAGCCTAGCACCACAGGTTGCTTGAGCAGTTTGAAAATAATGGTGGCAACGGCGCCCAGCACCAGTATCAGGGCAAGGTCGCCAATCAGACTTTCAATATTCAGAGCTTCCATGTTGAAGTGAGTTTCTTGATTATGTGTGATTACAGGTTGGCCTCGTTGGTGAGCGTTATCGACAGCGTGTTGTCGTACTGCGATTTCAGCTCATCAAAGAGTGTCCCAATATCGGTTGATTTTCGAGTGAGCACGCGATAGTTGATGATGCTCATGTTGTTCTCGTAGTCATATTTCATCGACTCTACAATGGCATGCAGCTTGTGCCGCTTGAATACCGCCATGCACGCATCGCGGTCGGTCACAATCTCGCCCACCTTGATGCGTATCACCTTGGTCTCCCACAGCATGTTGGCTCGCTGCTCAATGCGCTCAATGTTCACTAGAATGAAGATGATGAGCAGGGTGGCTATCACCGAGATGACATACATGCCGGCTCCCACGGCAAGGCCAATGCAGGCCGAAATCCAGATGCCGGCGGCAGTCGTGAGGCCGCGCACCGAGCCTTTCATTTGAATGATGGCACCGGCACCCAGGAAACCGATACCGCTCACCACCTGGGCGGCGATGCGGCCCGGGTCGCCGTTTTTCAGCCCGAAATACACTTGCGGAATGTAGATGGAGATGAGCATGGCCAGCGTAGCGCCCATGGCAATGAGTGCAAAGGTGCGCAATCCCGCTGTTTGCCCCTTCAGACGCCGCTCATAGCCTACAGTGGCACCCAGCAGCATGCTCAGCAGCAGTTTGAATATCGCGCCCGTCAGGTTCACATCGGGGCTCATAATGTCGTTGTATATCTGTTCAAGCATTTTGTTTGGTCAAGGCAGATTTTTAGGGCCCAATATGGGGCCGTTGACAAGTGGCTTCTGCCTCAACCTACAAAGTTACAAAAAATGTGCCGTATATCCTCCTTTCAACCCATAAAATCGTCATTCACCTCTTCATCGTGCGTCGTGAATTGCTAAATATTAGGGAAAAGTGTTGTTTTGACAGATAATTTATATTAACTTTGCCATGTTTTGATATAATTATGAAGATGTTTGTAGAATAATTATAATAATATCAAACCTTAAAATAAGGCTTGTCAAGCCAACCTTGTATAGATTGTTTGAACTAACTTTAAACTGAAATATTCACTAAATGTCGAAACAATGAAAAAACAAAGACTCTTATTCATGCTGGCGACCCTGGCACTGCTGTTGAGCATTCCAGGTGCAGCGTCGGCTGTTGTCGACAAGAAGCAGGATGTGAAACGCAACACTTCGGCACGCTTCGATCAGCCTATGACTATCGATGCGCCCGACTTCAAGCCTTCGCAACCGGCTGTCGACAAGAAAGGCGCTCAACCCAGCGCCAATGATGTGAGCCGGGCACCGCAGCGCGCAACCGGCGAGACTGTTACTGTGAATGGTGTGAGCTTCGTCATGGTTCCCGTGCAAGGTGGCACCTACACGCGTGGCGCTACCGAAGGTCAAGGGACCGATGCCACATCGTCTGAGAAGCCGACGCACTCCGTTACGGTCACAAGTTTCTCGATGGGAGCCACCGAGGTTACCCAGGAATTGTGGCAGGCTGTAATGGAGTATAACCCCAGCCGCTTTACCGGCGACATGCAGCGCCCCGTGGAAATGGTGTCGTATCTCGACTGCCAGGCCTTCATTTACAGGCTCAATGAACTCACGGGCCGCCACTTCCGCATGCCCACCGAAGCCGAGTGGGAGTATGCTGCTCGTGGTGGTCAGTACAGCAGCGACTTCATGTATGCTGGTGGCACAAGCCCCAATCCCAATGCATGGTATAGCGAAAACTCCTATGAAACCACCCACGCCGTAGCCACCAAGATGCCCAATGAACTGGGTCTCTACGACATGAGCGGCAATGTGGCCGAGTGGTGCCAGGATGCCTGGGCCTATTACAGCGATTTCGGACAAGATGCACCAACCATCAATCCCTGGATACGAGCAAATACCACCTATCGCGTGATAAGAGGTGGTGGCGCCCTGTCGGCTGCATCGGCTTGCCGTGTCTCGGCCCGCAGCGAGAACAACTGGGTGAATCGTGATGTCGCGCTTGGTTTCCGCCTTGTGCTGAGCGACATGCAAGGAACCAACATCTCCTTCATGAAACAGAACCACCAAATGAAAGTCAACGCCACCGATGTGACAGTTCCCGTGGCCATTACCCGTGGCAATACCCAGGGCACCTATACAGCCGAGGTGGAGGTGAATGCCGACGACATCAGTATCACTCCTCTGCAAATGGAGAATGTCACCTTTGCCGAAGGTCAAAGCATAGCCTATGTGAATGTGCCTTTCCAGAATATGACACCTGGCAACACCTACACCTGCACGCTCTCCCTCTCGGCCTCCGATGCCGAGACTGCTAATCCCGAGTATGGCGAGCAGATTCTATCCACCACCGTTCAGGTTACCTGCGACTATCAATGGGTTGCCTGCGCAACCGCAACAATGACCGACGGAAGTAGCACTCCAGCCGCCGAAGCCGAGGTCGCCGTTGAGCATGCTGTGGGTTCCAATCGCTATCGACTGGTTGCCCCGCTCTACGCGCTCTACAATGGTGAGGAGGATAATATCGACATGAGCAACTTCGAGTTCTTGCTCGACAATGACCTGAACATGACCATCGAAGATGGCTATTACCTCAACTATTGGGGCTATCAGATGTACTACTCCGCAACAGATTATCCCACCTACTGCAATGTGGAGAGAAGTGGCGACACCTATACGGTGAAATTCCTGTTAACAGCTCAAAACTCCACCAGCCCTGCTTATGTGGGCGGTCCCTGGACTTTGACGTTCAACTGGAATGCGGGCTCTCTTGCACCTGCCACCCCAAAGGCGGCTAAGCCGGCATCTGATTCCTTGAGAAAGAAAGAACTTGTTCCATTTCATGAAATTAAAAAGTGATGATTATGAAACGATTTCGCAATACAATAATACTGGCCTTGGCGGCACTGGCTGCCAACACGGCCATGGCCTTCGACTTTGTTCAAGATGGCATTTACTATAACATTCAGGCCGATGGTGTGGAAGTGACCTACAAGACGCTGGGAGAATGTGACAACTATAGCGAGACAGTGAACATTCCTGCAACAGTGTCCTATCTTGGAACCACCTACGATGTGGTGAGCATTGGCGACTATGCTTTCTCTGGTTGCGTGGGCCTGAAACAGGTGTCGATACCAAACACGGTGAACTACATTGGCGTGTGTGCCTTTGCTGGTTGTGCCTGGCTCGAGAGTATTTCAATTCCTGCTTCAGTTACCTCGATAGGTCTGCAGGCTTTTAACCACTGCATGAACCTCCAGAACATGACAGTGGCAAGTGGCAACGCTTTTTATGATTCTCGCAATGGCTGTAAAGGCATTGTCGAGAAAGCTACCAGCCAACTCATTGCCGGCTGCCAGAAGACCATCATTCCCACATCGGTCACCTCGGTAGGTGCCTATGCATTTGTGGGTGATGTGAAGCGTAACTACATTACCATCCCCAATTCGGTAGACTCTATCGAAAACTACGCCTTTCAGGAATGTCTCTCTTTGAATCGCATCACCTTGGGCTCATCGCTCAAGAAGATCAAAGATTATGCCTTTATTAATAACATCAGATTGGCTTCGGTGGCAATCCCCAACTCAGTGACCCACATCAACGATTATGCTTTCAGTCAGTGTTATAATCTTGAAGACGTGACCTTTGGCAACTCGCTGCAAGAGATAGGATACTCAGCTTTTAATGGTTGTGAGAGCCTGACGAGCCTCACCATTCCGGCTTCGCTCAACAAAATAGGTGGTTTGGCATTTGCCTACTGTCCCTCGTTGGAGAGCATTAAGGTTGAGAGCGGAAACGCTACCTATGATTCCCGCAACAATTGCAATGCCATTATCCAGAAGAATGGCAATATGTTGCTTGTGGGCTGCAAGAACACCTCCATCCCTGGAACAGTAAAGGCTATTGGCGATAATGCATTTGCTGGAGCATCCACCATGACGAATATCACGATTCCCGCTTCGGTAAATAACATTAAATATAATGCCTTTATCGACTGCAAGAATCTGACCAATGTCTATAGTTTAATTACACATTTCTCTGACTTTGAATATGGTGAAGGTCTCTTCTTTGGTGTGCCTGTTCCTACAAGCACCCTGCATGTGACTTATGGTACCAAGATGTATTATGAGCAGATGGACCAATGGCGCGACTTCAATGTTGTTGACAATGCTGTGGAGCCAGGCGATGCCGATGGCAATTTCGATGTGAATGTGATGGATATCACCCGCATCATCGATCTCATCATGAATGGTGGTTATGAAGTTAATGCCGATGCCAATTGCGATGGCGAGCTGGATGTGCGTGACCTCACTGTAGTTATCGATCGCATCATGAATGGTCCCGATGACTATCAGGCTGAGTTCGGGCTATACAGCGTCAACACGGTGTATCGCTCGATGCACACCGCCGGCTGGTCGACCACCCGTAGTAACACGCACCAGTGCTTCGGCATCAGTGCCTATAACCTCATGGCCGAAGTGATGGGCGACGACATGATTATGGCTGCTGCCGGTTCGGGATGGTTCTGGTACGATGCCACCTATGCGGTCAAGAACCGTTATACCAGCAGTGGTTGGCGCTCCTATGACTTGTGGAATGCCTATTACACCTGGATTGGCAATGCCAACCGCCTCATCAGTAACGAGAGCACGATGACATCGGCCAGCGCCAAATATGTGCTGGGACAGGCCTATGCCATCCGCGCTTACTCCTACTTTATGCTGGCCCAGTCGTTTGCCCGCACCTACAAGGGACATGAGTCAGAACCTTGTGTGCCCATTTACACGGGTACCTCATTTGCAATGAACACGGGCACTTCACGCGCTACGGTGGCGCAGGTATATCAGCAGATCGATGCCGACATTACCAAGGCCCTACAACTGCTTGCTGGCACCACACAGCAGAATCCCGCTCACATGGGACTCGCTGTTGTGCAGGGACTCAAGTCACGCATTGCACTTGTCAAAGAAGACTGGAGCACTGCGCTCACTGCTGCCGAGGCTGCTATTGCTGCCAGCGGCAAGACAATCGCCGAAGTGCCTTCGTTCATGGGCCTCAACGATGCTACTGCTCCCAATGTGATGTGGGGTGCAATGATCGATGATGACCATGCTGGCGCTTATGCTTCATTGTTCGCACACATGAGCCAGAGTATCGCTTATGGTCAACGTGCTCCCAAGCAAATCACGGCCTCGCTCTACAACAAGATGTCGGCCACCGATGCACGTCGTGCATGGTGGGATGAGAATGCTTATAGCACGCAGGCTTACTATGGTGGCATTCAACAGGTGAAATTTGAACCCAAGACCTATAATAATCCGTATACTGGTGACTATGTGTGGATGCGTGTCGAGGAGATGTACCTCAATGCAGCCGAGGCCGCTTGCCGCTTGACCAACTATACCAAGGCCAGGCAGTACCTCACCCTGCTCATGGCTAAGCGTGATCCTAACTACACTTGCACCAAGACGGGCAACACGCTGGGTGCGCTCACAAGCGATGTGACCGGTTCGCTGCTCGAGGAAATCATCACGCAGCGCCGCATTGAGCTGTGGGGCGAGGCAGGTCGCGTGTACGACATCAAGCGACTCAAGCAAGGCTTTACCCGCAGCAATGCCGATGGATGGCCTTCGAATGCTACACTCAGCAGTCGTCCCACAACCAACCCCGAAAACTATATGTGGGTTTTGACCATTCCGTTGGTCGAGTTCAACAACAACCCCAACTTGAACATCGATACCGACCAGAATCCTCTGGGCGACGAATAAGACATCCATTTAACCCGATTGAGGGTTAAGTTGACACCCTAAAAAATCACCCCGTAACTCAATGGCCACGGGGTGATATTTTTTTAACCACTTAATGAGCAGAATAGGATGCTGATTAGGGAGTGGGAGTGGGAGCGCCTGCAGCAGCAGCGCGGCGTACCTGCTCGGCAGCCTCTTCCATGCTTACACTGCCAGCGGGAGTCACTTCCTTGGGCGCATCGGGCTCAACAGCCTTGTACTCGCTGCCAGTGCGCTTGAAAGTGCCGGTGAAGCCTTCAAGCTTCAGTGTGTTGCCATCATAGAAGTGCATGGTGGCAAAGGTGTCGCCATCTTCGTCGAAGGTGCACACCAGTTTGTTGCCCTGCAGCTTGCCGCTGAAGGTCTTGAGGTCGCCCATCTCGTTCTTGTAGGTGCCAGTGGCAGTGCCGGTAGCCTCGTCGAAGTTCACGGCCAGGTAGTCGGTTACCATGCCGCCAATGCCATCGCTGTAGCTGTTCTCATAGGTGCCGGTGAAACAGGTGATTTTAGCGGCGGGTTTGGCTACGGCTGTGGTTTTAGCTTTGGCTTTGCCTTTCTTGCGGGCCTTTTGTGCATCGATTGTGCCAGTGCCAAGCAACAGGGCGGCAACCAGCAGAAAAATAATTTTTTTCATAGTCGTTAATTTTTATGAGTGTTAAAGTTCAAAGTTCATTTTGCAGCGCACTTTCACATCAAGTGAAAGGTTACTTGCGGTGCAAATATAATCATTTGAAATGAAAGTGTAGCAAAATTTGTGCCTTTTTTGTGGTTTGGGGCTCATTTTGCTACACTTTGTAGGGGTTTTATGGTCGGGAGGACTTATGGTCCTGCCTGAAGATTTGATTACCAGACGATAGCACGGTCGGCGGGATCACGCCACATCTTGTCGCCCTTCTTGATGCCGAATGCGTCGAAGAAGGTGTCGATGTTGCGCAGCGTCACATTCACGCGGTTGCGGCCAATCGAGTGCGGGTCGCTCTTGGTCTGCTGGAAGATCGATTCTTCGGTCCTGTTCTCGGCCCAGATGCGGCCATAGCTCAGATAGAAGCGCTGTGCAGGGGTGAAACCGTCGAGCATCTTGCCCTCGGTGAACTGCTGGGTCTTCCTGAATGCATCGTAGGCAATGCGCAGACCGCCCTGGTCGGCGATGTTCTCGCCCAGAGTGAGGTGACCGTTAGCGTGCAGATCCTTCATGAGCACCACTTCGTCGAATTGCTGAGCGAGTTTCTCGGCAGCGGCCGTAAACTTCTCAGAGTCTTCGGCAGTCCACCAGTCAATCATGTTGCCGTCGGCATTGAACATGCGTCCCTGATCGTCAAATCCGTGAGTCATCTCGTGGCCAATCACCACGCCGATGGCACCGTAGTTAGTGGCATCGTCGGCATTCACGTCGAAGAAGGGCGATTGCAGAATGGCTGCGGGGAAGCAAATCTCATTGGTGGTGGGATTGTAGTAGGCGTTCACCATTTGAGGTGGCATGCCCCATTCTTCCTTGTCCACAGGTTTATCCATCTTGTCGAGGTTGCGGCGGGTCTCCACATAGCTGGCACGCTTCACATTCTCATAGAGCGAGAGGGCGGGATCGATGTCGAGCTTGCTGTAGTCGCGCCACTTGTCGGGATAGCCCACCTTCACGGTGAAGGCATTGAGTTTCACCAGTGCGTTGATCTTGGTGCTGTCGCTCATCCAGGTGAGCGAGGCGATGCGTGATGCAAGCGCTTTGCGCAGGTCGCCGATGAGTTTGAGCATCTTCTCCTTGCTGCCGTGTGCGAAGTATTTGTTCACATAGAGCTCTCCCACAGCCTCGCTCAGCATGGAGTTGGGGAAGTTCATGGCGCGTTTCCAGCGGGCCTGCTGTTCTTGCTGGCCGCTGAGCATCTTGCCGTAGAACTCGAAGCTGGTGTCGCGGAATTCGTCGCTCAGTGTGCCGGCTGCACTGCCAATCACATCCTTGGCCACATAGTCCTTGATTTGCTTCTCGCTGAGGCTGGTCATCAACTTCTGGGCCACATCCATCACCTTGGGTTGGGTGAGAATCACCTGCTTGGCGCTGGGCAGTCCCATCAGGTCGAAGTACTGGCGCCAGTTGATGGCGGGATAGCGCTCCTGCAGTTGCTCCAGAGTGAAGATGTTGTATTGCTTGGTATAGTCGCGAGCCTCGGCTTTGCTCATCTCGGCCTGCGCAAACTGATACTCGATGTCATACACGGTCTTGGCGGCCTTCTTGGCATCACCCTTCTTGTAACCTGCGAGCATGTACATCTTCACGAGGTAGTCGATGTAGGCTTGCTGAATCTTCTTGCTGTCGGCATCGGTGTTCAGGTAGTAGTCACGGTCGGGCAGGCCGCTTGTGCCGGCTTCCATGTAGAGCACATTCATGTCGCTGTTCATCAGGTCAGCCTCCACGGCAATGCCAAAGAATGGGTTGGCGAGGTGCAGGTGCTGATCAGCGATAAACGGGGTGAGGTTGGCCTTCTTGAAGGCTTGCACATTTGCAAGATCCTTCATCAGGGGAGTAGCGCCCTCACGGTTCAGGCGCACGCTGTCCATGGCCAGGTTGAACAGGTCGGTCACCTTCTGGCCCACAGTGCCGCGCGCATGCTTCTCGTTTGCCAGGTTGTCGAAGAGTTCCTTGAGTTGTTCGCGGTTCTTCTCGGCCAGGTCATTGAAGATGCCATAGCTGGCATACTCGGGTTTGAGGGGGTTGGCTTTCATCCAGCCACCACCAGCATACTGGAAAAAGTCTTCACCGGGCGAAACGGTGAGGTCCATGTCGGCACGGTTCACACCTGCCGGGATTCCTTGTGCCGTGGCAGTCAGTGTGCTCACTGAAGCGATAGCGGCAATCAGAGTGATTTTGGAGAATTTCATAATAGTTTTTGTTTATAAAAATAGTGTAAGTTAAAATGTCAGGGGGGTGCTTTGAGGCTTATTCTACATATTCAAAGCCCAGTTCGTTGATTTTGTCGATGGCAGCTTGAGGGTCGCAGTCGCCTTCCACATAGGCAATGCCCTTGGCGAGGTCTACTTGCACGCTGGTCACACCGGGCAATGCCGAGAGTCCTTTCTCAACGCTGGCCTTGCAGTGGTTGCAGCTCATTCCTTTAATCTTGAATTGTTTCATGTTATTTGTTTGGTTTTTATTGAGTTGATAAGATTTCAAGTATTTGGCCGACATGGCCACAAGCAGCAGTGCTATGAGCAATGCGCTGCACGCAATGTTGAACCAGCCGCTCGCCATGTGGTGAGTGTGCTGCATGTGGGGCATTGCGCCGACGAAGGTTTCGCGCAGTCCAGGCCAGTAGTCGACCAGCAGCCCGAACCCTATGGCGCCAGCCACAATCGAGGCAATGTAGGCGATGGTGGCGCGTTTGCCAAAGGCTTGATTCACAACAAAGAACGAAGCCACATTGGCGGCAGGTCCTGCCATGAGCAACACCAGCGCACAACCGGGCGAAAGGCCTTTGAGCATGAGCGCTGCGGCAATGGGGATGGAACCGGTGGCGCACACATACATGGGCACCGAGATGGCGACCACGATGAGCATGTTGAGCAGGCTATACCGAGCGTAGGTACTGAAGAAGTCGTCGGGCACCAGCACGGTGATGAGCGTGGCGATAACGAGCCCGATGACGAGCCACTTGCCTATGCTCTGCATCATTTCAAAGAAGCCGTAGCGCAGTGCCTGAACCACTTTTCCGCCAAGACTGCGAGCCTGCGGTTGTGTTTCGCAAGCACCGGCGGCACAGTCGTCTTTTTTATCAAAAGCGCCCTTGCGCTCCAGTGCGCCCACAGTGAGTCCGCCAAACATGGCAGTCACCAGCGCGGCGACCGGCCGCAAGATGGCAAAGGGAAGCCCCAGCATTGAGTAGGTGGCGGCAATGCTGTCGACACCGGTCTGTGGCGTGGCTATGAGAAATGAGGTGGATGCGGCTCTTGAAGCACCCGAACGCCGTAGCGAGACGGCCGTGGGCAACACGCCGCATGAACATAGCGGGAGAGGAATGCCAATGGCTGCCGCTGTTGTCACCGATTTAATGCCCGTGCCCGACAGATAGCGAGAATAGATCCGTGCCGGCACAAATGCGTAGAGGATGCCTGCTATCAAGAAACCCAGCAACAGGTAAGGCGACATGGCATTAAGCATCGACAAGAATGCGTTCAGATATTCCATAACCCTGAATTTAGTGCCTTGTTGGTTTGATTACGGTTTGGCCTCGTAGTAGGGGATACCCACCAGTTTCAGTTCAAACTGCAGGTTAGAGTAAGCCTTTACATTTCCGTAGGCCGATGTGCCATAACCCACATTGTAGGGGACAATCACACGCACACTGTCGCCAATGTGCATGCGCGTGAGCGCCACTGCCCAGCCGGTGATGATGCCTCCGTTGAGACGGGTGCGGAATATGCTGTCGGCAGGACTGGTGCGTGCATACGATGAGTCGAGGGGCTGGCGGTTGTAGTAGCGGCCATAGTATTTCACATCGACGGTCGAGGTGTAGAGCGGCTTCAGGTTGCCCTTGGTTTTGTTGGTGTCGTTGTACCAGTGCATGTACACTTTGGCCGATGTGTCCCAAGGTGCAACAATCGTGGTATAGAACGACTTGCCGTCATCATCCTTCATTTTCAACTGTTCCTCAAGCCATTTTTTGTTGGCTTTTGCCCAGCTGCTCGAGGAGTCGTCGTCTTTTTCGAGGCACGAGGTGAAAGCGGCCGAGATAGCCATCACCAGTAGCAGTATGATTGGAAGTTTTCTCATTATCGATTGAGTTTTCTTGATCTATTTGAACTAGTTACACAAGTTTCTTGAGCAGGTTGTTCAGACTGCATGCTTCGCCAATGATGCGCGGCAGTTCGCTGATGGCCACGCGCTCCTGTTGCATGGTGTCACGGTCGCGCAGCGTCACGGTGTTGTCCTCAACGGTCTGGCCGTCGATGGTGATGCAGAAGGGGGTGCCTATGGCATCCTGGCGGCGGTAGCGCTTGCCCACCGAGTCTTTCTCCTCATATTGGCAAGCAAAGTCGAACTTGAGCATATCCATGATTTCGCGAGCCTTCTCGGGCATGCCGTCTTTCTTCACCAGGGGCAGGATGGCGCACTTCACGGGAGCCAGTGCCTTGGGCAGGTGCAGCACCACGCGGGTGTCGCCGCCTTCGAGCTGCTGCTCTTCGTAGCTGGAGCAGAGCACCGAGAGGAACATGCGGTCGACACCAATCGAGGTCTCGATGACATAGGGGGTGTAAGACTCGTTGAGTTCGGGATCGAAATACTGAATCTTCTTGCCCGAGAATTTCTCGTGCTGGCTCAGGTCGAAGTCGGTGCGGCTGTGGATGCCCTCGACTTCCTTGAAACCGAATGGCATCTGGAACTCGATGTCGGTAGCAGCGTTGGCATAGTGAGCCAGTTTCTCGTGGTCGTGGTAGCGATATTTCTCATCGCCCATGCCCAGAGCCTTGTGCCACTTGAGACGTGCTTCTTTCCAGTAATTGAAGTAGTTGAGTTCCTCGCCAGGACGTACAAAGAATTGCATTTCCATCTGCTCGAACTCGCGCATGCGGAATATGAACTGGCGTGCCACAATCTCGTTGCGGAAAGCCTTGCCGATTTGAGCGATACCAAAGGGCAGACGCATGCGGCCTGTCTTTTGCACATTCAGGAAGTTCACAAAGATGCCCTGTGCCGTTTCGGGACGCAGATACACATCCATGGTGGCGTCGGCGCTACTGCCCATCTGGGTCTTGAACATGAGGTTGAACTGGCGCACATCGGTCCAGTTGCGAGTGCCCGAGATGGGGTCGACGATGGCGTAGTCTTCGATGATTTGACGCAACTCCTTGAGGTCGTTGTCGTTCATCGCCTTCTCGTAGCGGCTGTGCAGCACATCACGCTTTTGCTGGTGCTCGAGCACGCGGCCGTTGGTCTGGCGGAACATTGCCTCGTCGAAGCTGTCGCCAAAGCGCTTGGCGGCCTTGGCTACCTCTTTGTCGATCTTCTCTTCGATCTTGGCGATTTCGTCTTCAATGAGCACATCGGCGCGATAGCGCTTCTTGCTGTCTTTGTTATCGATGAGGGGGTCGTTGAATGCGTCGACATGGCCGCTGGCCTTCCAGATGGTGGGGTGCATGAAGATGGCCGAGTCGATGCCCACGATATTCTCGTGGAGCAGTGTCATCGACTCCCACCAGTAGCGCTTGATGTTGTTTTTCAACTCCACGCCATTCTGTCCGTAGTCGTACACGGCGCCGAGGCCGTCGTAGATTTCACTTGAAGGGAACACGAACCCATACTCTTTAGCGTGCGATACAATTTTCTTGAAAACGTCTTCTTTTTGTGCCATATTCTGTTTTTGTTGTTTATTTTCGTTTTGTTTGTGATGCTGCAACCGCACAGGGGGTGCACACATCGTTCAATCAAACTGCAAAGTAAATGATTTTTTTCCAATTTATCTCTATTTTTGGCTCGTGCATTGTCGCCTTTTCACCTTTTTTAAAGGTGCGTTGTGTTTTGGTGGTCAGATTTCAGTTGTCAGACTTCAGATTTTAGTTGTCAGTTGTCAGATTTCAGTTGTCAGATTTCAGTTGTCAGATTTCAGTTGTCAGATTTCAGTTTTTAGTTGTCAGTTATCAGATTTCAGATTTCAGTTGTCGGTTTTCAGTTAACAGTCCAGAGGGCTGCTGTCGATGTGGGTGCATGAATTGTGGTTTCAACTGCACTTTTTGCCCAAAAATGTTGTTTCGAACACGCAATTCGGCATTTTTTTGTAATTTTGTGCATCAATAACCTATCAAGCAAGCATTTTATGAAAAGCTCCATATCTCTTCGCTCCATGTCGCCGAGCTGTAAAAACAACCTGTTGCTGGCCGCGTCGTGCTGGCTCTTGGCATTTGTGCTCATGTTCTGCTTTTCACGCGACTCCTACATTTTTGATGTGTGGTGGCGGCAGGACTCTAACTGGTTCATGACCTGTGGTAGGGCGTGGATGAACGGCATGATGCCCTATGTGGACTTTTGCGACTCCAAGGGGCCTCTGCTGTGGCTTATCTATGGTTTGGGCTACCTCATCAGTCCCAAGAGTTATGTGGGTGTGATGTGGATTAGCTCCATCACCTATGCCGTAGTGTTTTTCTTCTCCTACAAGATATTACGCCTGCTGGGTGCCAGCCGTCTGCTTCGAATGGCTGCACTCATGGTGCTTGGTTGGTTCATGCTCAACGGCTTTGTGCACGACGATGTGCGTGCCGAAGACTTTTGCCAGGCTTTCTTCGCACCGGTTCTCTACCGCTTTGTGCTGCACGACACCCGCCACAATCTCACTGCGCGTCAGGTGGCATGGAGTGCTGTCGTGCTTGGCGTGTGCTTGGCCGGAACGCTGCTCATCAAGTATAGCGTCACGCTCATGCTCATGGCCTTTGTGCCGCACTTCTGCTATGTGTTCCCGCGCAAGGCAGGGTTGTCGCCCCTCAAGGCTTTCCTGCTCATGGCAGGGGCTGCTGTGGTGGTGCTGTTGCCGTGGGTGGTGGTGATGCTGGCGCAGGGCTGGTTCAAACCCTTTATCGAGGAGTATTTCTTGAAAACCCTCACCACTCTTAACAATTTGGGCGAGACCAAGTTGTCACAGGAATCGGTGGTCAATGTGGTGTTCAGGAAGAGCCTGATTCTCTACATCTTGTTCATCGCAGCGATGGTGGTCCTCTATTGCCGCAAGTATCGCAAGTGGTGGCTTATGGTGGCTATGGTGTGGACCACGATAGTGGTGCTGCTCAATGGCAAGTCGTTCGTCTACTATAGTTCGCTGGCCTTGTTTGCTGCACCGGGTCTTGCCACCTTGTTCTCCACTTTCCAACATAAGTCATGGGCGCGTTCGGCGGCCTTTTCCATCACCTTGATAGCCTTCTTCTTTATTGGCATTACTAATCAGAGCCGCAGCAGTTCGTTCTTCACGCACGACCTCGCCAAGCGCGACCGCTTCTACTATTACGGTGGTCTCATGAGCCAGGTGGAGCACCCGCGCATTCTTTTCTGGGACATGCACGACAAGGGTCAAGGCTTGCCTGCCGAGGCTTTGCCTGCTTGCCCCTATTGGGCTTTGCAGGAAGGTGCTACCGACGAAATGCGGCTCGATCAGGACAAGGCGGCTCGTGAAAAACGCTGCGATTTTGTGCTCATCGACCATGCCGACACGGCTCATGCCCGCCAGCTTGAGCAGTGGGGCTATTACCGCTACGACTACTGGGACCGCCGCGACCCGCACAAGCATCTGAGCGTAGACGGCCACGATGTGCTCTACAGCACCCGCCCGCTGCACGACACCCTTGTGCATGTGAGCAACCTCGATGTGCTCCTCAAGCGCCCCATCCACTTCCCCAAATAACAACCGTAAATTACGGGTACAAATGCTGTGGTGAAAAAAGGCTTTTTTTCATCGTACCCCATCTTTATTTGTGGCAATTCAGGTTTTTTTGTAACTTTGTAGGTTAATTGCCGAAAACTGTACTTTTAGCTACACTATGAAGAAAAAGAAAGACGAAGAGAAACCTGAAGAGTTGAACGAGGAGCAAGTGAAAGCTGCCGAGGAACAGGTGAGCGACACCGACGATGCCGCCAGCCAGCCCGAGGAACAGCCTCAAGACGGTGCGGAGGCAGATGATTCATCGCAAGACAGACCGTCGGAAGATGACTCGCCTCAAGACGATTCGCAGACCAGTGCCCACTCGACCTATCAGGTGCCAAAAGATAAGAAACTGCAGCTCTCGGGCATGTATGAGAACTGGTTTCTCGACTATGCCAGCTATGTGATTCTGGAGCGTGCCGTGCCTCACATCGAGGACGGTTTCAAGCCTGTGCAGCGCCGCATCATGCATGTGATGAAGCAGAGCGACAACGGTCACACTCAGAAGGTGGCCGGCATTGTGGGCGACACCATGCACTACCACCCCCACGGCGACGCGTCTATCTACTCGGCGCTGGTGCAATTGGGCCAGAAAGGGCTGCTCATCGACACGCAGGGTAACTGGGGTAACATACTCACCGGCGACGGCGCCGCTGCTGGCCGATACATCGAGGCCCGCCTCTCGGAGTTTGCATTGGAAACCGTTTTCGACCCCAAGGTGACCGAGTGGACCCTGTCGTACGACGGGCAGAACAAGGAGCCCATCACCCTGCCAGCCAAGTTCCCGCTGCTCATTGCACAGGGAGCCGAGGGCATTGCGGTGGGTCTGTCGTGCAAAATTCTGCCCCACAACTTCAACGAGATTCTTGATGCCGCTGTCTCTTACCTCAAGGGCGAGGACTTCCAGCTCTATCCCGACTTCCCCACAGGTGGTTACATTGATGTGAACAATTACAAGGATGGCGAACGCGGCGGCAATGTGCGGGTGAGGACCAAAATCGAGAAGTTCGACAACAAGACCCTGCTCGTGAAAGATGTGCCCTACGGCAAAACGGTGAGCAACATCATCGACTCCATCCTGAAGGCAGCCGAGAAGGGCAAGATCAAGATACGCAAGGTAGAGGACAACACCTCGTCGCAGGCCGAAATCATTGTGCACCTGCAACCCGGCACCTCGAGCGACAAGGCGATAGATGCCCTCTATGCCTTCAGCGACTGCGAGATAAGCATCTCGCCCAACTGCTGTGTGATTAAGGACGAGAAACCGCAGTTCCTCAACATCAGCGAACTGCTGCGCTTCAGCGTGGAGCGAACCAAAGACATCCTGAAGGCCGAACTCGACTACCAGCGTCACGAGACCCAGGAGTCGCTCCTCTTTGCCTCGCTCGAGAAAATCTTCATCGAAGAGCGCATCTATAAGGACAAAGGCTTTGAGCAGGCCAAGGACATGGACGCAGCCGTGGCTCATGTCGACAAGCGCCTGGAACCCTTCAAGCCGCAGTTCTATCGCGAAATCACGCGCGACGACATCTTGCGGCTCATGGAAATCAAGATGGCGCGCATCCTCAAGTTCAACATCGACAAGGCCAACAACTATATTGCCTCGCTCAACGAGCGCATTGCTGACATCGACTACAAACTGGCGCACCTGGTGGAGCACACGATCAACTGGTACACCGCCTTGAAGAACAAGTATGGCGCCCGATTCCCGCGCCGCACCATCATTCGCGACTTCGACACCATCGTGGCATCGAAGGTGGCCGAGGCCAACGAGAAACTCTACATCAACCGCGCCGACGGCTTCATTGGCACGGCACTGAAGAAGGACGAGTTTGTGTGCAACTGCTCTGACATCGACGACATCATCATCTTCTACAAAGATGGCAAGTACAAGGTCATCAAGGTGAGCGACAAGGTGTATGTCGGGAAAAACATACTGTATCTCAATGTGTTCAAGCGCAACGACAACCGCACCGTCTACAATGTGCTGTATCAGGACGGCAAGGGTGGGGTGGTCTACATGAAGCGCTTTGCCGTGACAGGCATCACGCGCGACAAGGAGTATGACCTCACTACCGGCAAGCCTGGCAGCAAGGTGCTGTGGTTCACCGCCAATCCCAACGGCGAAGCCGAGGTGCTTCGCATCACCCTCAAGCCCAAGTTCAGGCTCAAGGTGCTGCAGTTTGATGTGGACCTTGCCGAACTCGCCATCAAGGGCAAGCAGGCGCGTGGCAACATTGTGACCAAGAACGAGATACACCGCATTTCGCTCAAGGAGCACGGCGTGAGCACGCTGGGCGACCGCGAGATATGGTTCGATCCCGATATTCTGCGCCTCAACTACGAGGGTCACGGCCAGTCGCTTGGCAAGTTTGGCGGCGACGACCGTGTGCTGGTCATCATGCAGAACGGCGACTTCTACACCACCAGCAGCGAGGCGTCGAACCACTACGAGGAGGGCATCCGCTACATTGGCAAGTACGACCCGTCGGTGGTGTGGACCGCTATCGTTGACGATGCCGACCAGGGCTACTACTACATCAAGCGCTGTCCGCTCGAGGACAATGCCAAGAAACAGAGCATGATAGGCGGCAATCCCGACTCGCAGCTCATCTTGCTCTCGAGCGAGAAGTATCCCCGCTTCGAGGTGAAGTTTGGCGAGGGCGATGCCTTCCGCGAGAACCTGATAATCGATGCCGACGAGTTCATTGCTGTGAAATCGTTCAAGGCCAAGGGCAAGCGAGTGACCAACTATGTGATTGACAGCGTCTCCGAGATTGAACCTCGCGAGGTTCCCGAGGAAGAACCTCAGCAGCCCGATGTGGCGCCTGTCGACGACGATGACGATGCAAACAATCCTGCCCCCGCCGGTACCCCCGCTGAGGAGGAAAAGCCTGCAGTCGACGAGAAACCTGCCGACGACAAACCAGCCGAATCGGAGATGAGCCAGCAGGAAGTGCGTGACCGCCTCACGGGCCAGACGCGTCTGTTCGATGACATGTGATTTTTTAATGCATAACGCGTGAAACACTTGATGAAAATATTGACCGCCTGGCTCCTATGCGCCTGCACAGGGCACTTTGCCGCCATGGCGCAAGACTCGGTCGAGGTGGTGCGCCCCGTGCACTATACCATAATGGGCGAGGTAGGCCATGCATCGCTACTCGACTCCTATCTCACTCCCATCACCTACACGGGCTTGAACCTGGGACTGGGTTTCGAGCATTTCCAGGCCACGGGCTTCAATCCCGACAAATGGGTGCGCGAACTGGAACTGGGTGCCGACTACAGTTATGTGGAGAACCCGGTGGGCAACCACGAGATGCACTCGCTCATGGGCGAGGCGCGGTGGTCGCTCATGCGCCGCTGGCGCGATGTTCCCGCAAGGCGACTGCAACTCATGGCGGGTCCAATGGTGAACTTTCGCGGCGGCATACTCTATAATGCCAACAACTCTAACAATGTGGTGTCGGCACGCATCCACTTTGCGGTGGGCGTGCAGGCTGCAGCGGTGTATAACACCCGGTTGTTCTCGCATCCGCTGGCACTGCGCTACCAGTTGTCGTTGCCGGTGCTGGGCGCATTCTTCTCGCCCGAGTACGACGAGGCCTACTATGAGATTTTTGTGGGCAACCGCCGCCACTTGGCACACCTGGGATGGTGGGGGAGCCGTTTCGACATGAACAACCTGGTCACGGCCGACTGGCGGCTGGGCGGCACCATTCTGCGTGTGGGCTATCGCTGTCGCATCGAGAAATCGTGGGTGAGCCATATCGACACCCGTGCCGTGACTCATGCAGTGGTCATCGGTTTGGGCGGTGAAATCCTGAATCTCTCGCCATCACGCAAGTTGAGCGATAAGGCGCAGGTGATGTCGGCCATGTTTGAGTAGTTTTTCTAAAAAGTTGAACACCATGATGAAGTTGCTCCATAAGATACTGTTGATGCTGGTCGTGAGTCTGCCGCTGGTGGCTTGTAACGACGATGTGGAGTCGAATTACGACCCCTTCAAGAACTTTGATGCCCTGTGGACGGCCCTGGACGAGCACTACACCTTTTTTTCCTACAAGAACATTGACTGGAACGAGGTGGGCAAGCGCTATCGTGCCAAGGTGAAGAAGGAGATGACCAGTCAGGAACTCTTTAACCTGTGCAGCGAGATGCTCAAGGAACTCAAGGACGGCCATGTGAACCTCATCTCGGCCACCGATGTTTCGCGTTACTGGATATGGGAACAGTATCCCGAGAACTACGACGAGCGGCTTATCGACGAGCACTACCTCAACTTCGAGTACAAGCGCACCTCGGGCATCAAGTATCAGATATTGAGCAACAACATCGGCTACATGTACTATGGCAGTTTCTCTAACGGAATAGGCGAGGGGAACCTCGATGCCATTCTGGGCTATCTGGCCACGAGCGACGGCCTGGTGATTGATGTGCGCAGCAACGGCGGCGGCTATCTCCTGAATGTGGAGACGCTGGTGTCGCGCTTCATTACCGAGAAGACGCATGTGGGCTCGATTAAGCACAAGAAAGGTCCGGGACACGACGATTTCTCGGAGCCCTATGACTACTACTTCAGTCCGTCGCAGGGGCACATCCACTACACCAAGCCCGTAGTGGTGCTCGCCAACCGTGGCTCGTTCAGTGCAACGAACAATTTCGTTTCCATCATGAAACACTTGCCGCAGGTGACGGTGGTGGGCGATGTGACGGGCGGTGGCTGCGGCCTGCCCTTCACCAGCGAGTTGCCCAACGGCTGGACGGTGCGCTTCTCGGCCGCAGTGATTGCCGATGCGCTGGGCAACCTCACCGAGTTTGGCGTGGCGCCCGATGTGAAAGTGGATATGAACAAGGCCGACAGAGATGCCGGCCGTGATACCATGCTCGAAGCCGCCTTCAGCGTGCTTCAGTCACAATAAAATAGTCTTTGTAATTTTCTTGTCTTAGTGGACATCGATGCCGTCGAAGTAGAGTTCAGAGATGACGGTGTCCTGGTATTTGGTGCCCGGGTACACATCCATGATCTCGAACTTGAGCGTCCACTGTGAAGCATTGGAGTCGTGGTAGCCCAGCGTGCCCACTTCAAAGCATTGCAGCGTGCGGCTGTCCTGCAGGTCGAGAATGGCGATGGGCACATCGTTATAGTACACCTTGAGCTGCTTCACGCGTGAATTCTCTTTCCACACCTTTGGGTTCTTCACATGGCCGTTGAGCACTTTCACTGTGGTGACTCGAGGGCAGGAGCCAGGGAAGTAGTAGACGAGGTATTCGCCTATGCCTTGACCGGGTGCGCCCTCGGCCCACACGCTCTCGTGGTCGAAGTCGTGGGCGTTGGCTCCCTTGTAGTCAAATTTCTTGGATGGGGCGAGGCTGCTCGATGCCAGCACGGTGTCGATCACCCCGCCGCAGTACCAGCTGCACTGGCCGCCATACAAGTCCTCATAGATGGAATTTTCCTCAATGAGCACCTCAAGGCTCTTGCTGGTGTTGGCAGGCATCTTGTAGATGTGGCTGGGTTTGATTTGCTTGACTTGTCCTTGCGCCATGAGTGCGGTGGCAATGATGGCAAGCATGAGTGTTATCTTTTTCATAAGAAGCGGGTTTAATGGTTCAAGATGTTACAAATATACACAACTCTTAGATGATTTTTTGCTATTGAGGTTTAATTTTTTTTGTTTATGGCACATTTTTCTTCTCTTTTTTGTTTTTTAACAATATTCTCATTAAATTTGCAAATACTTAATATATTTCTAATAAACTACCACTAAAAAGTGTTTATTTAATTGATATTTATTAACCTCAAATAATTTAGCAATTATGAAAAAATTACTACTAACTTTGTTTTTGGCCATTGCAACCTGTTGGATGACCGTGAGTGCGGCCACCAACTATGAGATTAACGTGGCCGGTGTGGAGGTCACCAGCGACAATGCGAGCCGCATCACCGGCGGTGACATCACCGGTGGCTACGCGGTGTATAATGCGAGTTCAAACACCCTCACTTGCTACAACCTCAAGATTTATCGTACAGGACAAGACAATTACGGCATCCACAACCGCAAATGTGACAACCTGAAGATAGCGTTTTCAGGTACTTGTAGTGTGACATGTGCCGATAATGCCTTGAAGCTTGAGCGAGGCACGACCCTAGAGGCGCTCTCAGGCAGTAACACCACTTTATACTCTTCGGCAAGAATCGTTGTGAATCTGAAAAGCTATAAATACTATTTCACTGGCAGTGGGTTTATCGATATTCAATCGGCTCAGTCGGGTTACGAGGCCATCAAAGGTGACGGTCTCAGTTCCACTAAGGTCTATTTCCAGGGTGCCAAGGTCACAGCCCGCAGTTCAAAAAGGTCGGCTTTGAGTTCATTTACAGCCTATGCTGAAAGCGGCGATGTGACCGTCATAGGTAACGGCTCTAATTACAGTCTCGAGGATGTGTTCTTTTCGTTCTCTGGCAAAGAAACCATTCTTGAACCCTATGGCGCCTATGTCAAAAGCAACAGCATTTTTAATGCTTCAGGGACTCAAATCAAGAGTGAAACAATCTACATCAGCGACGACTATGTGGCTCTACTTAAAGTGAATTACTTCCCCGACGCCAACTTCCGCAACTACCTTCTGGGACTATATCCCAAAGGATATATCACCACCAGCGATGTGAATGACAGAACTTCTTTGAATGTATCGGGCAAATCTATAGCCAGCCTTGATGGCGTGAGCTATTTCAGTAAACTCACCAATCTTGATTGCAGCAACAACAATCTCACCACGCTGCCCGCTCTTCCCGCTGATCTTTATGTGTTGAAATGCAACAACAACCACCTCACATCTCTTCCAAACCTCACTTCAAAATTGCAAGACATAGACTGCAGCAGCAATTCTTTCTCGGGGTCTTTATACATCACAGGATTTAAAGCTTTGACAAAACTGAATATCAGCAATAACACTTCCCTCACCTCTTTATATTGCAACGGCAATGCCTTGACCAGCCTGAATGTGAGCAATTGCACCACTCTGGCCACATTGCATTGCGGCAACAACCTGCTCACCGCGCTCCCCACGCTGCCCAACTCGCTGCAGAGCCTGGACTGCTCGAGCAACAAATTTAGCGGCAAACTCACTGTGGGAGGTTACAGCGCATTGAAAACGCTCAATGTGTCAAACAACACGGGCCTAACCTATTTCGAGTGCTGGGGTAACGCATTGACAAGCCTCAACGTGCAAGGCTGCACCGCACTGGAAACCCTGGACTGCGCCAACAATGCATTGACATCGCTGCCATCACTACCCTCTAATCTGAAAAGGCTGAACTGCAGTGCCAACCGGCTAACTTCGTTGTCATCATTACCCAGCGGACTCATCACTTTAGCGTGCGCCGCTAACCAGATCAACTCACTGTCGGTGAAAGGCCTGAACTCACTTGAGGTCTTAACGATTTACGCCAACCAAATCAAGGAGAGCGCGATGGGGCAGCTTGTGGACGACTTGCGCACCATTCCTGCCGGAAAAACAGGTGATTTCCTGGTGCACGGCGGCTCTGGCGAAGGCAATGTGATTACCCCCGCGCAAGTGCTCAAAGCCCGCGGCAAGCGCTGGTTGCCCCAGCAATACAAGAATGACACCTGGAGTGAGATTTTGGTGGGCGATGTGAACGGCGACGGCAAGGTGAATGTGAGCGATGTGTCGGCCCTGATCAACATGATTATGGGCCTTACCGCCATGGACCAGTCAGCTGCCGATGTTAACGGCGACGGCAAGGTGAATGTGAGCGATGTGTCGGCCCTGATCAACATCATTCTCGGCGTCTAGCCTGTAGCAGCTAGCTGCCATGGCTCAGGACATCGTTGACACTTTTGTATCAGGAGTTCGTTGACACTTTTGTATCAGGAGTTCGTTGACACTTTTGTTCAAAAAGCCGCTGAGTAAATGACAGATTTTTGTTTAACATTTAAATTTTCACATATGAGTCCTTGAATAATCAAGACATCAACCAAGAGCGTTCTTTGACATATTTTGTACATTGTCCGCCATAACGCTAAATATTTTGTTTACTTATGGCAAACGAGGAGACATTAAGGCTTGAGGCCGCCGATATGCATGCGCATGGCATCAAAGTCGCTGAGATCGCGCGCAGATTAGGTCGCTCACGTCAGTGGGTTCACAAGTGGATAAACCGCCAACGTGATTGTGCTGACGGATGGGAGCGGTCCCTGTCAAATGCCCCGCACAGCAAAGCGAACAAGACTGGTGATGAGCTTGAAGCGCTGGTCGTTTCATCCCGCGTCAGACTTGACGCGTCACCGCATATGGAGTCTGGCGCATTCGCGATTTGGCACGACCTTAGCGCGAGGGGCATAGAACCGCCATCGGTGGCGACCATCAATCGGATTCTCAAGAGAAGAGGGCTGACCAAGAAGAAAGTCCCATATCAAAAGAGCGGCATCGACTACCCCGAGCCGCCTCTGAACATGCAAATCATGGACCTGGTCGGGCCAAGATATATCCGTGGCGGCCAACGGTATTTCCTGCTGACAATCATCAGCAATGATACGCGCCATGCCGGTGTCTATCCGATCTTGAGCAAAAGTGGGACTGACATAACCAAAAGTGTCGTAGCCTTTTGGAAGAGTTACACTGTTCCCGACTTCTTGCAGATGGACAACGAACTGTCTTTCAAAGGCAGCAACCGACATCCCAGGGGGCTTGGCATGTTGCTCAGGACGATTCTCTCATTGAATGTGACTCCCATCTTCATACCCGTCAGCGAGCCATGGAGAAACGGGGTCATCGAGAGATTCAACCAAAAAGTGGAGCGCACATTGCTGACCCAAGAGCACAGAAACTTTGATGAGTTGCAACGGCATGCAATGGAGTTCATGAACACTCATAACCAATTGCATCACTACTCTACAATAGGCCATAAGACGCCTTTGCAACTCGATCAGGAACTTGACGTGCCGATGGTGCGTCTCGGTGCCGACTATCATGTTGATGAACGCCCGGAATTGGATTCCTGCAACCTCAACGAAATTCGCTTTATCAGGCTGGTTCGAAGCGACCTCAATATTAGTGTGCTGAACACAGATATAGCCGTCATTCCTGAGCTGATGCATACATACATTGAGGCCGTTTTGCTAATTAACGGGCATTGCTTGCTAATCAAACAAGATGGCACCACCAAACAAAGCATTGAGTTTATAATGCCTCTAAAATAATGTACAAAATGTCAACGAACTCGTGATACATGCACCGCTTTAGCGGTGCGACCCCCTAGGGGGTCCAAACATTTATTTTAATTAACTCTAAAGAACTTCATTACACCCCTTCTAAGGAGGGCAAAAAGTGTAAACGAACTCCTGAGCTACGATATATAGCCTATAGCAACTAGCCTCTAGCCCCTCTAGCATTTCTAGATAGTCTAGTGGGGCTAGAGAATCTAGAAAACTGAAAACTGACAACTGATAACTAAAACATAATAATTATGAAAAAGATATTGCTGTTTCTAATCGTTACCCTCACTCTAGTTACTGCCAAGGCGCAGTATCTGTCGATAGGTAATCTCAAGTATTATATCACCGACGATTATGCCTACACTTTGGAGTGTGTGGGCCTGTCGAGTGCCGGCCAGAGTGCCAACCCCACCGAGATTGACATCCCCGGCAAGATTGAATATGGCGGTTCAACCTACACCGTGACCAATGTGGGCTCCAGCGCCTTCTCGGGCAACACCACAATCTCGGTGCTCAAGGTGTGCTATGGCGTTACCTCCATTGGCACTTCGGCCTTCAGCGGGTGCACGGCGCTCTCCTACGTCTATCTGCCCAGTTCGGTGAACACGATTGACAACTACGCCTTTGCCAACACCTCGAAGATGGCGCAGTTCAACTATGCCGCCCAGCGCGTCCCAACGGTCTATAGCAACACTTTCTCGGGCATGCGATCGGCATCGCTGGTGCTATCGACCATGGAAGCCAAGTCGGCATTCAACTCCAGCAGCACCTTCACAACGGCCTTCAGCGGCATCAGTGCCAATGGCCGTGGCGCCAACGACTTCTCTTCGGGTGCAGGATGCTATGTGGTGAACGGCAGCAACACCTGCATGCTCGTGGGCTTGCTTTCAAACGCTCCCACCATACCCGTGAGCGCGACCAATAACGACAACTACACTTTTGGCGGCCTCTCCTCGCCCGAATACTACAAAGTTACTGTGGCAGCTCCCCGTCTTGCTGAGTTGAGTGAGAAGCAATCGAGTCTCACCTCCTTCACATGGCTGAGTTCCGAAGCCAAGAAGATAGGCATTAGCGCTTTCCAGGGCTGCACGGCTTTGACCACCGTCAAGGTGAGTGCTGATACCCTCGACAACTATGCATTCTGAGAATAATGGTGTGAAACGCATCCACTCGATGGCCTTTGCCTACGACCATGGGCTCACTAATGTGTATATCCCATCAAGTGTCATTTATATGGCCGAGGGCGGCAACATGCCATTCTACATGTGCAACAATTTGGAAAAATATTCAGTCTCTTCAAACAACCAGTATTACGCCTCAGTGGGTTATGGTAATCTCTATAACAAGTCGCTTACCAAACTGATACACATGCCCAGGAATGGCGGCGGCACAAAGTACTCCTATTTTTTGAATGGTTATCAAATGGAGCTTCCATCGACAGTCACTGAGATTGGTGACTATGCTTGCTACTATCACAATAAATTACAAGAAGTTGTGCTTAGTTATGGAGTGAAAACAATAGGGAACAACGCTTTCGACAATTGTGATAAACTCACCTACATGCTCATCCCAAGTTCGGTAACTAACTATAAAGCAGACTCTTTCTATGGCCTATACAGTCTCAAAGACCTCTATTTGAACCGTGATAATTATCCTTCGCAACTTGCTAACCTCGTTAACCGTGGTAACATCAATCTGCATGTGCCTTACCCCATGGTTAATTATTATAAGAATACGCCGTTAGGCTCATCCTTCAAGTCAGTTGACGGTAACGCCTGGGACATTTATTCTGGGTACCTGTTTTTTACTGTGACAAGCACTGAGCCTTACTCCGACCCCAATAATACTGTCAATTACGATGGTGGACAGGCGAAACTAGTGCATGGCCAATCGGTACATGTCAATAATAAGTACAATTTATATGGTATCGAAATTTCCCATTCTTTAAATGTTGGGGGCGACCTTTATTGCCCTACTGCCATAGAAAAGAACTACTATGAAGTTGTGAAACAAAATTCTTCAACTGAAAATGTTATTTATTCTGGACACACAATTAAGGAGGTCGAGGACTCGGCATTCTACAACTGCCAATACTTGAAAATCAGCAATGGCTCGTTAGACCATCTTAAAACTATAGGCAAGGCGGCATTCTCTAAAACCACTAATCTAACGTCAATGAGCTTTAGTGACGTGGAAGTGATCAAAGAATATGCCTTTGACCACTCGGTGCTCAGCGGCGACATTGAGCTGCCCAAGATACGTAATGTAGGTCTCAATGCGTTCTTCCACTGCCCCGGCATCACAAGCATGACTTTCTACGGCGCTCCCACACTGACCACGGCATGCTTTGGCTACAATGCCGACGGATGCCTCTACTTTGTGGACGCCTCGCAGTACTATCGCCTCACTCATCAGCAATACACATGGTACATCAGTGACGACATGACGACCGCCGATGAACGTATGCGCCCCTTTGTGAAACTGGACAATGACACTCGCATCTTCTCGTGCCATAAGAGTGTGGAACAGCCTGCCGGTGGCAGCTTCTACACCATACCGTCGTATGACGCATCAAAGAATCGTCTCACCACGTCGAGATGGAACGGTGTCATTCCAGCTTCTACAGCAATGCTCATGAAGGGGACCAAGGGACACGTCTATAAGTTTAAGAATTTAGGAACATCGACCGAGACACCCACCAACATACTGGTGCCGGTGATAAAAGATTATTTCGTGAACACCGTCGGTGGCTACCTCTACAACGAGCAAACCCACCAGTTCGATTATGACACTGGCAACGAAGTGAGCCCGTACAGCACGATAGAGCCAAGTTATGGCTACCTGACAATCAGCACTCCACAGAATCATGTGAACATCGACTTGTTCGACGGTGGTACGATTCCTGGCGATGTGAACGGCGACGGCAAGGTGAATGTGAGCGATGTGTCGGCCCTGATCAATCGGCACTCATCAACATCATTCTCGATGTCCACTGAAAAGCCTCTAGCCTCTAGCTTCTAGCCCTTCTAGCCCTTCTAGTCTTTCTAGATAGTCTAGCAGGGCTAGAGCATCTGGAACCCTGAAAACTGGAACCCTGAAAACTGAAAACTAAAAGCATATCAATTATGAAAAAGAAATTACTCACACTGATTTTGGCTATAGCCACATGTGGCATGATGGCCAGTGCGGCCACCAAGTATGAAATCAATGTGGCTGGTGTGGAAGTGACCAGCGACAACTGCAGCCGCATCACAGGCGGCGACATCAAGAGCGGATACGCAGTGTATGATGCAAGTTCAAATACCCTCACTTGCTACAACCTCAAGATTTTTCGTAATGGGCAAGACAATTACGGCATCCACAACCGCAAGTGCGACAATCTGAAGATTGTGTTTTCAGGTTCCTGTGATGTGGAATGTGCCGATAATGCCTTGAAGCTTGAGCGAGGCACGACCATAGAGGTGGCCTCAGGCAGTAACACTACATTATACTCCGCGGCAAGAGTAGTAATGAATCTGAAAAGCTACAGCTACACCATCCAGGGCAGTGGACAATTGAGAGTTGAATCAAACCAAGATGGCTACGAGGCCATAAAAGGTGAGGGTTCGAGTTCGACACATGTGTACTTCAAGGGGGCGAAGGTGACAGTAGAAAGTGCCAAACGGTCGGCCTTGAGTTCGTTCAAGGCGGATTTCTACGAAGGCGCTGACCTGACAATCTATTCCAATGGCTCAAATACCAGCGTGAGCAGTGTGGCAATGACTTTTAGTGGCAAAGAGACTGTGCTGTCGCCCTACGGTGCCTATTACAGCAACAGTGCCATCTACTCATCGTCGGGCAGTCAAATCACCAGTGATGACATCTACATCAGTGACAACTATGTGGCTATTATCAATTCGAGCAACTTCCCCGATGCCAACTTCCGCAATGCGATTTTAAATCTCTACCCTAAGGGCTATCTCACCACCAGCGATGTGAACAGCCGCACAACACTCGATGTTTCAGCCAAGAGCATCTCCAGTCTGACAGGCATTAGCTACTTTACCGAAATCACACAACTTAACTGCTCGAGCAACAATCTCACTGATTTGTATCTCGTAAAACTTACCAAACTCAATTCTTTGAGTTGTTTCAGCAATAAACTCACCTCGATTAATATGCCCAATTCAGTCCAGTCGCTGAACTGTAGCAGTAACCAGCTCGCATCTTTAAACATACCATCCTCTATGGAATGGCTGGATTGTAGCAACAATCAGTTTGCCTCAATGTCGATTCCCTATTCACTCGTTACACTCTATTGTGGCAACAACAAGTTCACAACCCTGACCATCAACAACAAGAGTTACCTCAAGAATCTCTATGCCCAGAACAACACGAACATGACAGAACTCAATTGCCAGAACAATGGCTTGACCACGCTGAGTGTGAGCGGCTGCACAGCCCTGAAGAAACTGAATTGCTGGGGCAACCAACTGTCGTCGCTCGGCTCACTGCCCAACTCACTGCAGGAAATCTATTGCGGTAACAACAATTTTGTATCATTAGATGTGTCGAATAAAACCAATCTGCAGACCTTGAGTTGCCCCAACAATAAACTCACCTCGCTGAATATGTCGGGCTGCACAGCCCTGAAGAACCTGATTTGCAACAACAATCAATTGACTTCACTCAGTACCCTGCCCAGTGCCATTCAGTCGATTAACTGCAGCAACAACAAGTTCACAACCTTGACCATCAACGGCAAGAGTGCCCTCAAGGAACTCAATGTCAGTGGCAACACAAGCATGACCAAACTCAATTGCGACAACAATGCCCTGACCAGTCTCAATGTAAGCAATTGCACAGCAATGACCGAACTCACTTGCAAGAATAATCAGCTGACTAATCTTGACAACTTAACCACCTGCACATCGCTGAAGATGGTATATGCCTCTTTCAATCGGCTCGGCCAACTGCCCTCTATACCCAATTCGTTGCATACACTCATCTGCGACAACAACAATCTTGGCTTCGGTATGGTCATAAGTTATAGCGCGCTGCAGGTTCTGAATGTAGCCAACAATCCATCGCTCCCCAGGCTGGATTGCTACCACAATGCCCTGACCACGCTGAATGTGAGCGGCTGCACAGCCCTGAAGGAACTGAACTGTTTCGACAACCAACTCACCAGCCTTGATGTGAGAGGTCTCAAGAATCTTGAAACCCTGGCGTCATCAAATAATGCCTTGACATCACTCTATGTCACCGATTGCAGCGCGCTGAAAACGTTACGTGTATCCTATAACAAGCTCGCTTCGCTCTCGTTGCAGGGCTGCACAGCTCTTCAAGAGTTATACATTCAGAAGAACCAGATCAAGGACAGTGAGATGACCTCGCTCATCGGTAGCCTTCGCACAATACCCACATCGGAGAATGAAGGTTTGTTAGGTGTTTTTGAATCTTATGATTCTTCTGCTGAAGGCAACCAGATTACCGATGCACAGATTATCGCTGCTCGAGCCAAGCGTTGGATGCCCAAGCAATACACAAGCGGCAGTTGGGAAGATATTCCTGGTAGCCTTACGGGTGATGTGAACGGCGACGGCAAGGTGAATGTGAGCGATGTGTCGGCCCTGATCAACATGATTATGGGCATCACGCCCATGAATCAGACCCTTGCCGATGTGAACGGCGAATCATCCTCGATGTCCACTGAAAAGCCTCTAGCTTATAGCCTCTAGCTTCTAGCCCCTCTAGCATTTCTAGATAGTCTAGTGGGGCTAGAGCATCTAGAGCATCTAGAGCATCTAGACAACTGCCAACTGAGAACTAACAACTAAAACATAATAATAATGAAAAAGC
Source organism: uncultured Bacteroidales bacterium (assembly GCA_902768435.1). Taxonomy (GTDB): domain Bacteria; phylum Bacteroidota; class Bacteroidia; order Bacteroidales; family Muribaculaceae; genus Sodaliphilus. Next base: position 88,005 of record CACXLJ010000016.1, read on the forward strand.
TATTGACACTTTTTGTAACGATACTGACGGCACTTACTACCAGTGCCCTAGATTTTGAATATGGAAACTATAAGTTTACAACCATCAGTTCCACAGAAGTGGAGTGCAAGGGTTTCACATCATCGGCAAGCGGTAATGTTACTACCATAGACGTGCCCGGACAGGTGTGGAACGCCAGTGAGCAGAAACGCTATCAGGTGAAGCGCATTGCATCAAAAGCATTTGAGAATCAGACACAGGTCACTTCGGCCTATGTGTGCTATGGTGTGGAATCGATTAACAACTATGCGTTCAGGAACTGTAAGAATCTTGGATCAGTATGGTTGCACAGTTCTGTGTCAACCCTTGGTATTGCTGTATTCTCGGGTGATACCAATATTGGTATGCTGGGTTATGCAGGAGAGAAACCTTTCTTTTGCACCTCCTACAGTTTCGAGGGAATGAGCCGTAACACGCAACTGGTTGTAGCAACAAGCCGTGGCGCAAATGCATGCAAGAATAAATATGAGATATCGTCGCAGTTTTCGTCGATTGTGTGGAATTCAATTGCAGCCGACATTGAGACGGCCGATGGTTGTTTCTATAATATAACAAAGGGCCAAACTCTCAATGGAGACTACGGCGAGGCAAAACTTATCAGTTTCCGGTCGCCTTCCTCCAACACCACAGGAACATTAAAACCGAATAATTCAGTATATGAAGGTGGAACATATAGAACCTACTATTATGTGACTGCGATTAATGACAGCTGCGCCGTGGCTGATACCAAGGTGAAGATTCTTGACTTGAGCGAAGTTACTCATCTGACGAAAGTGGGAATAAGTGCATTTGAAGAATGTACCAATCTCACCTCCGTGAAGATGGGAGGCAATGTCTTGATTGATCAGTGGGCGTTTGATGACTGTACAGCGCTTACAAGTATCGACCTTAATGGCGTGTACAAAATTCAGAGCTTCGCATTTGGAAATACCGCTTTGACTTCGATAGCCATACCCGCTAGCATGATAGAATGTGATGCGTTGTCGTTTAAAGGAGCGAGCAAACTTGCTAATTTCACGGTAAACAGTGGCAATACACTGTTTTCGGCCTATCAAGGCGTTCTCTACAACAAAGATAAGACAAGATTGATTGACTGCCCTCCGCGTTGCTCGATGGGTGGAGCTGAAGTGGTGAAACTTCCTGCAATGGTGAAGGTGGTGGGTGCCAATGCTTTTGACAGCAACACAGTGTTGAAATCCATAGAAATCAATAATGGCGTGACCGAAATTCAGAAACAGGCATTTGCTGCTATGACAGCCCTGCTTACCATCATAATTCCCGAGTCGGTGACTATAATAGACACAAAGGCTTTCAGTGATTGTGCCGGACTGAGTGAGATTCACACACTAATCACCAATCCCGCTAATGTCACGTTGGGTGACTATGTGTTCTATGGTGTGCCCAAGAATACCTGCAAGCTGTATGTGCCTAGAGGTTCGCTCCAGCTCTACAAGAAAGCCGATCAATGGAAAGACTTTCTGAACATTGAACAGGAAGGCGGTCTCATAGGTGATGTGAATGGCGACGGCAAGGTGAATGTGAGCGATGTGTCGGCCCTGATCAACATGATTATGAGCATCACGCCCATGAATCAGACCCTTGCCGATGTGAACGGCGATGGCAAAGTGAATGTGAGCGATGTGTCGGCCCTCATCAACATCATCCTCGGCGTCTAACTGCTTACAAATACCTGGCGGTGAGGGAGTCGGGGCAGTGAACCATGTCGTGCGGGTGGCCTGCAAAGACGATGTTACCGCCACGGTCGCCGGCGCCAGGCCCTAACTCGATGACCCAGTCGGCCGCCTTGATGACATCGGTGTTGTGCTCCACCACATAGACGGTGTTGCCCTTGTCAACCATGTCGTCGAACAGCTCGATGAGGTGGTGCACATCCTTCAGGTGCAGGCCGTCGGTGGGTTCGTCGATGACAAATGTGCCTCGCTGTCCGCCCTGTTCCACAGGTGAGGTGTAGCTCTTGAGGTAAGAAGCAATCTTGAGCCGCTGCAGTTCGCCGCCCGAGAGGGTGCTGAGCGCCTGGTTCAGATGCAGGTAGTGCAGACCCACAGCCATGAGTGGCCGCAGTTTCTCCTCGATGCTGGTGCCCTTGAAAAACTCGCTGGCACGGCGCACCGAGAGGTCCATGACCTGGGCAATGTTCATGCCGTTGACGAGGTATTGCAGCGCCTCGGGCGAGTAGCGCAGTCCGCCACAGGCCTCGCAGGTGGTCTCGATGTTGTCCATAAACGCCATTTCGGCAATCACCACACCCTTGCCGCCGCACACGGGGCATGCGCCCTTGCCGTTGAAGGTGAAGTATTGCTCCTTCATCTTGTGCTGGCGGGCAAACACCTTGCGAATGTCGGGCGCCACATCCATATAGGTGGCGGGAGTGGAACGCAGGCTCACGCCGATGTTCTTCTGGCTGATGTAGACGATGCCGGGCTCATAGGCGCGCCTGAAGCACTCCATGAGCGAACTCTTGCCCGAGCCTGCCACACCTGCCACGGCAGTGAGCACACCCAGAGGCAGGTCGATGGTCACATGCTTGAGGTTGTGCAGCGTGGCATTCTCGAGTCTGAAGTGGCCCGAGGGCTTGCGGGGGTCGGGCTTGAACGCTCCGCTCTTGCCCATCATGATGCCCGTGCTGGTGCCGCTGTGCAGCAGCTGGCTGTAATCGCCCTCAAAGATGATTTGACCACCTTGGCTGCCGGGCCCGGGGCCCATGTCCACAATGTGGTCGGCAATGGCAATCATCTCTTTGTGGTGCTCGACAAGGAGCACGGTGTTGCCGGCATCGCGCAGGCGTCGCACCGAGTGTTTCATCTTCTCGATGTCGTGGTCGTGCAGGCCGGTGCTGGGTTCGTCGAGAATGTAGAGCACATCGGAGAGCGACGAGTTGATGTACTTGGCAATCTTGCAGCGCTGGGCCTCGCCACCCGATAGGGTACCCACGCCACGGTCCAGGCTCAGGTAGCCCAGCCCAATCTCTTCGAGTGCGGTGAGGCGGGCGCTGATGGCGGCCTTGAGGTCGACGGCGAGGGGCGAAGTGAGGCTCTTGATCCACTGGTTGAGGTGGGTGATGCTCATGGCGCTCACATCGGCAATGTTTTTGCCGTCGATTTTGCACGAAAGCACGCGCTGGCTCAGTCGCGTGCCGCCGCAGTCGGGGCAGGGGCCCATGTTGAGCATGGGGTTGAGCACGGCGGCGTGCAACAGGCCTTCTTCGCTGTTGATGATGCTGCGATACATGCGCGGGATGATGCCCTCATATTTGGCCGTCTTGGGCCAGTTGGCCGGTGGGTTTTTTAGCCTGATTTGCGGGCTGTTGAGAAACAGGTCGAGTTCCTCGGGGCTATAGTCCTTGATTTTCTTGTCGAGGTCGAACAGGCCACTGTGGGCATACCTGATCCAGCGCCAGCCTCCTTTGCCAAAGGCGATGTAGTGTATGGTGTCTTCGTCGTTCAGACTCTTGTCGAAGTCGATGAGCTTGTGGATGTCGAGTTCGCGTATCTCGCCCAGGCCCGAGCAGCGCGGACAGCTGCCCTCGGGGTGGTTGAAGCTGAACGACTCGGCATAGCCCACAAATGGCTGGCCCACACGCGAGAAGAGCAGTCGCAGCAGGGCGGCAATGTCGGTATAGGTAGCCACAGTCGAGCGGGAATTCTGCGTCGGTTTCTTTTGGTCGATGACGATGGCGATGGGCAGGTTCTCGATGCTGTCGACATGCGGGCGGCCGTATTTGGGCAGATATTGCTGCACAAACGAGGGGAAGGTGTCGTTCAGTTCGCGGCGCGACTTGGCGGCAATGGTATCGAGCACGAGCGAGCTCTTGCCCGAGCCCGACACGCCCGTGAACACCGTAATCTGGTGTTTGGGTATCTCGAGCGACACGTCTTTCAGGTTATTCTCGCGTGCTCCGCGTATGATGATTTTGTCGTATTTCATTCGAATCAAGCTTGGATGGTTGCAAAGTTAGCAACAATTCTTTTTATCTGGACGGGCGCAGCCCTTAAAATTACAGATTCGCTAAAATTATGAAATTAAAAATTCAAGCGCCGTCGCGCTAAAAGCTATCGGCTCGTTGCAATCGGCTATTACTTTGTGTCTTCCATGAATTGGTTGGGATTGGCTATGATTTCGGGTGAATTCGGCCAAATGTGCATGGTTCAATAGTATAATGATACATTTTTGGGCGTTTTTTTGTAAATATGGCGAAATTTTGCGAAATTAGCGGAATTATTGATAAAATATTAAAAAAACCGGATATTGGCAGATGAAAATGAATAAACCTCATAGCCTGGCCGTGGCATGCGGCGTGGCGTTGCTCACCATGATTGCGCCACTCACCGCGCGAGCCCAGGTGACACCCCCGACCCAACCAGAGCCGGAGAACGAGTTTACGATTGACGCCGAGTTGATGACCCGTGGCGAAATCAGGCGTGGCGGCTTGCCCAGTAGCGAGGAAGACGTTGACAACAAGGCCAGCTTCATACTGGAGCGCACCCGCTTGGGAATGGGCTATTCGCGCTCGTTTTTCCAGGCGCACATCACCGCCCAGCACTCGGCCGTGTGGGGCCAAGCTGGGAAAGGTTCGTTTAATTTGTATGAGGCTTGGGCGCAGTTTAAGGCTCGCAACGGCTTGTTTGCCAAGGTGGGACGCCAGGTGCTGAGCTATGACGATGAGCGCATTATTGGCTCTAACGACTGGGCTATGACGGCGCTCTCTCACGACCTGCTCAAGGTGGGCTACGAGAACGATAAGCACAAGTTGCACTTGATGTTTGCCTATAACCAGAACAGCGCCAGTGTGAACGGCGGCTCAGAATATCGCGATGGCGACAAGCCGTATAAAACGATGCAGAACCTGTGGTATCACTACCAGCACCCGCGCGTGCCGTTCGGCGTGTCGCTGCTGTTTATGAATCAGGGGCTGCAAAGCGAAAAGGACGATAACTTGAAAAAAACGTATTATCAGCAATTAGTGGGCACGTTTGTCTCTTATAAGCCCCTGGACTGGAGCGTGGAAGGCTCGTTCTACTACCAGCTGGGCAAGAACGAGACGGGGACAGATATCAGGGCCTGGATGGCCAGCGCGAAAGGCATCTACTCGCCCTCTCGCCACTGGAAACTCACCGGGGGCTATGACATTTTGAGTGGCGACCCGTTCTTTGCCGTGCCTTCGGGTGACGGCATGGGGTTGGGGCTTACGCAGCACAAAACCATTAAGGGCTTCAGCCCGCTCTATGGCTCCCATCACAAGTTTTATGGCGCTATGGATTTCTTTTATGTGTCGACCTACTACAACGGTTTCACGCCGGGTTTGCAGAACATCTACGCCGGTGTGAGTTACAAGCCCATTAGCAAACTGAAGTTTGATGGCACCTATCACTATTTCAGAATTGCCACCAACACCGATAACCTTGACAAACCACTGGGGCATGAGGTGGAGCTTACTGTGTCGTACACCCCCATTAAGGAGTTGCTTGTGTCGGTGGGCTACAGTTACATGCACGGTTCCAAAACCATGGAGGCCCTGAAGCGTGTTGACAGCCAGCGCAACCTGCACTGGGCATGGCTCAACCTGATTGTGCGTCCGCGCTTCCTGCAAATTAAATGGTGATTATGAAGATAAGCCTCAACAAAATCAGACAACGTTTTACCCGCCGCACCTGGATCACACTGATTATCGTGATGGGGGCACTGCTGCTGGAGCTTATCTCTGCAGCGCAATATAATTATGCCAAGCGCATACTTGAAGACGAACTTGAGAAGAAGGCCTCTATCGAGATAACGATGAAAGCCATCCTGGTCAAGAGTATGCTCAACGCCACCGAACAAGTGCTCAACAGCCATGTGGCCGAAATCACCAAATTGACCGAAGACACCGAAGACATCGACGATGCCATATTCTCCATTCTTCAAGCCAACAGGTATTTCATCGGTATGGGTATGGCTTTTGAACCGGGATATTTCGGTGGCAGAGACGCACTTTATGAGCCCTGGGGTTTCAATTCACCTGACGGTGTCAAGTTTAAAGAGAACGTGGCCAGTCGTGAAGGTCACGACTACACCAAATTAAAGTTCTTTACCGAGCCTATGCGCACCGGGCAGCCCAACTGGACTGACCCCTATATCGACACTGTGCAGAATCATTCATTAGTCACAACATATTCCATACCCATCATTGACCGCAAAGGCCACAGGGCAGGAATTGCCGGCATCGACCTGTCGCTCGAGTGGCTGAGCGACAGCCTTAACAGCCGCCACATGTATCCCTCGTCATATTGCCTGCTGCTCACCGATAATGGCGAACTCATCTCTCAGCCGTCGAAGAGCCATCCGCGGCACAAAGACTTTGACGACGCCATCAGTTTGATAAAAGACTCCACGGCCCGGGCACGGGTTGTGCCCCAAAGCAAATTCAAAGTGATAGAGTTTGTGACCGACGACGGGCAAGACGCGTGTGTGTTTTTCCACCACATGAAGGGGCGTCCGCATTGGCTGGTGGCCGTGGTGTGCTATGACAAGGAGGTGTTTGGCGAGTTGAGCACGATGCGCCTGCGCACGGGCCTGCTCATGCTGTTGGGATTCTTGTTGCTGGGATTCATCATCTACAGGTTCTTCAAGAATAACAAGCGCATGGAGCAGAATCAACGGGAGCATGACCGCATTGAGACCGAGCTGAAGATTGCCAAGCGCATACAAACCGAGATGCTGCCTCACGACGACATTAACCACAATAATGTTGGAGTTGGTGCCGCTCTGCTCACCGCTCGCGATGTGGGAGGCGACATTTACGACTACTTCTTGCGCGACGATAAACTGTTCTTCTGCATTGGCGATGCCAGTGGCAAGGGTGTGGCATCGGCATTAATCATGTCGGTGACTCACTCCATGTTCCGGTCGTTCGGCTCGCGTGAGAGTCACCCGGCCCGCATCATGCAAAAGATTAATCAGGCCGTGTGCCACGGCAACGAGTCGAGCATGTTTGTCACCTTCTTTGTGGGTGTGCTCGACCTGCCCACCGGCCGATTGCACTATTGCAACGCCGGCCACGACACACCATTGCTCATCGACGGCACAGTGAAGGCGCTTGATGTGATGTCGAACATTGCACTTGGCGTGGATGCTGACTGGTATTATGAAAGCCAGTTGGTGGTGCTCAATCCCGGTTCCACATTGCTGCTCTATACCGACGGCCTCACCGAGGCTATGGACGCCAAACACCGGCAGTATGGCCTGCAGCGCGTGAAGGGCACTGTGGCGCGTCATATCACCGCCCCGCCACAGCAGTTGCTCGACGTGTTGCGTGCCGATTGCGAGCAGTTTGTGGACGGTGCCGAGCAGAGCGACGACCTCACCATGCTTGCCGTGAGCTACACTCCCGCTCAAGAAGTGACTGAGCTGGAGCGCGAACTCAAGGTGACCAACGACGTGAAACATGTGCCCGAAGTCAACGATTTCATCACTGATTTTTGCCAAGATGTGAAAATGGACGAGAGTCTGACCACACAAATGCAACTCGCTGTTGAGGAAGCGGTGGTGAACATCATGAATTATGCTTATCCCGAAGGCGAGCAGGGCGACATCTTTATCAAGGCTTCGGCCACGGCCGAACACGTCAAGTTTGTGTTAACCGACCACGGTGCCGCTTTTGCACCCACCGATGCTCCTGATGTCGATACCTCGCTTAGCGCCGAGGATAGGCAAATAGGCGGGCTGGGCATATTCCTGGTGAGGCAGTTGATGGACACCATCAACTATGAGCGCGTAGACAACCGCAACGTGCTCACGCTGACGAAGAAACGCAACTGAGGAATAACTACAAAGCATGATGAAGCTGGCAATGGTTTGCAATTTATCGCATTCTGAATGGAGAAAATTTGGTGATTTATCGCATTCTGAATGGAGAAAATTTGGTGATTTATCGCATTTTGAATGTGATTGTAAAATCGAAAATCAAATAATAACACTATAAATTACAAGATTATGAAGACTACAATTCAAGAAATTGACGGCAAGCTGGTAGCCGTGCTCGACGGTCAACTCGACACTGCGGCAGCCGTGGAAGTGGAGCAGCAGTTGCAGCCCCTTTATGAGAACGAAGACAAGGACATTGTGATGGACTGTGAGAAACTTGAGTACATTGCCTCGAGCGGCTTGCGCATTTTGCTGAGCATTCTCAAGCGTGCCAAGGCCCACGGTCACACGGTGACGCTCAAGGGTCTGAACGATGACATCAAGAACGTGTTCAAGATGACGGGTTTCATTAACCTGTTCCAATTCGAGGATTAATCTGCTAAACAATAACGGCAATGAAACAGTCAGCCCCCCTTTCGGCGGTACAGTATGGTCTCTATGTGGAGTGTGTGAACCATTTGGGAGAACCCTGCTACAATTTGCCCTATCTCTATGCCATAGACGGCTCGCTCGATGGCGAGCGCTTGTGCCGCGCGATAGAAACGGCCGTCAAAGCGCATCCCACACTGTTCACACGAATAGAAGTTGATGACGCGGGCGAACCCATGCAAAGCATTGACATGAGTCAGGAGTCGTTTGAACTGCACATCGAGGAAGTGACCGACGTGGAGGCCTTGAAGCCCACGCTGGTGGAGCCGTTCGACATTTATGGCGGTCGCTTGTTCCGTGTGCGTTTGTTCCATGACGCATCGCACTACCACCTGTTTATCGACTATCATCACATCATTGTCGACGGCACGTCGATGCAAGTGATGCTCCAGGATATTGACAAAGCCTATCAGGGAATGCCGATTGAAGCGGAGCAGCAGACCATGCTCGAGACGGCACTCTACGATGCCCAACGGCGCCAGGGTGCCGAGTTTGAAGAGGCTAAGCAGTGGTATGCCGCTCACTTTGATTGCGGCGACACATTCACCCAACTGCTGCCCGACCTTGACAGCGAGGAGCATAGCGAGAGCAGCCTGCTGCGGGTGCTGGCCGTTGATAAGCCCACGTTAGAAGGCTTTTGCCGGGAGAAAGGTGTGTTCAAGAGCACCGTGTTCACCGCGGCCTTCAGTTACCTGCTGGCCAAGTATAACAACGAGCCTGAATCGCTGTTCACCACGGTGTATAACGGCCGTGACAACAAGCGCATGGCTCGCATGGTGGGCATGGCGGTGCGCACACTCCCCGTGTATGGGAAGTTTACGCCCGAAACCTCTGTCCTCGACTTTTTGGGCCTGCTGCAGGAGCAGATGACCGGTTGCCGAGAGCACGCCATCTATAACTACAGCGATGTGGTGAATGACCTGAAGCTGACAACCAACGCCATGTTTGCCTGGCACGGCAACCTGTTTGCCAACGAGCAGATGGGCGGCCGACCCATGCTCACCACCCGTTTGGGCAACAGCACCCTCGACGCGTCGTTATATCTCAAGGCATTTGTAATGGATGGCGCCTATCATGTGAAAGCCGAGTATAACTCCAACGAATACTCCGAGTCGCTCGTTGCCCAGTTCCTTGAGAGCTATGAGGCCGTGATAAACGGTTTACTCACCTGTGAGCGGCTGAGCGACATTAATATTGCCACTGCCGCGCAGGTTAAGGTGCTCGACAGTTTCAACCTCAACGATGTGGACTATGACGCTTCGCAAAGCATAGTTTCGCTGTTTAAGGCCCAAGCGCAGGCCACTCCGCAAAACACGGCCGTGGTGTATAAAGACAAGCGCTTCACCTATGCGCAAGTCGATGACATGAGCAACCGCATTGCCGCCGCTATTGCCGCCCGTGGGCTGGGGACCGAAGATGTGGTGAGTGTGCTCATTCCGCGCTGCGAGTGGATGGCGATTGCTTCGCTGGGCGTGCTCAAGGCCGGTTGTGCCTATCAGCCACTCGACCCCAGCTACCCCACCGAGCGCCTTAACTTCATGATGAAGGACGCGAGCGCCAAGCTGCTCATCGCCGATCCCGAGCTGAGGTCTCTGGTCAATGAATATGAAGGCGAGGTGATGCTCACCGACCGGCTCAATCAGCTGCCTCAGGCGGCGGCCCCCGTGGTGAATGTTGCCCCCGACCAGCTGTTTATCATGCTCTACACCAGTGGCTCAACGGGCGTGCCCAAAGGCTGCCAACTCACGCATGCCAATCTGGTGGCATTCTGCAACTGGTTCTGGCGCTACTACACACTCAACGAACAGAGCCGAGTGGCGGCCTATGCCAGTTATGGGTTTGACGCCTGCATGATGGACATGTATCCCGCACTCACCTGTGGCGCGGCCGTGCACATCATTCCCGAGGAAATCAGGCTCGATCTCATAGCGCTGAACGACTACTTCGAGACCAACGGCATCACGCACTCGTTCATGACCACGCAAGTGGGCTATCAGTTTGCCACCGGCATCGAGAATCACTCACTGCTGCATTTGAGCACCGGTGGCGAGAAACTGGCGTCGCTCACACCGCCGGCGGGCTATAAGTTCTATAATGGCTACGGACCTACCGAGTGCACCATTTTCACTACCACCTTCCCGGTTACCAAGCGGCTCAAGGACATTCCCATTGGAAAGCCTTTGGATAACATGCGCCTCTACATCGTCGACCCGCAAGGGCACCGACTGCCCGTGGGGGCCGCCGGCGAATTGTGGGTGGCCGGCCCGCAGGTGAGCCGCGGCTACTTGAATCGGCCTGAGAAAACGGCCGAGGTGTATATCACCAATCCCTTTACGGCCGACGAGAAATATAGCCGCGTGTATCGCACCGGCGACATTGTGCGCTATTTGCCCGGCGGCGACATTCAGTTTGTGGGCCGTCGCGACGGTCAGGTGAAAATTCGCGGTTTCCGCATCGAACTCAAAGAGGTGGAAGGCATCGTCCGTGAGTTCCCGGGCATTAAAGATGCCACGGTGCAGGCCTTCGACGAGGAGGGCGGCGGCAAGTTCATTGCTGCCTACATTGTGAGCGATGAGACCATTGACATCGAAGCCCTCAACAATTTTATTCTGGACCGCAAGCCACCCTACATGGTGCCGGCTGTGACCATGCAGATTGAGGCCATACCCCTGAACCAGAACCAAAAGGTGAACAAGCGTGCCCTGCCCAAGCCCGAGAAGAAGGCCGCCGCGCAAGATGAGGTGAATGCCCCCATGAATGTGCTGGAGCAGGAGCTGCACGACATGATTGCTCAGATTGTGGGCAATGCCGACTTCACTATCACCACCCCGCTTGGTTATGCGGGCCTCACCTCAATTTCGGCCATCAGACTCGCGGTGCAGGTGAACAAGCGCTATGGCGTGACGCTCGACTCCAAGGAGCTCGTCAAGTCGTTCACTTTGCAATCGGTTGAGAATGAGATACTGCGCAACTTCATGCAAGGCGAAGCGCAGCCTAAAGCCTCGGCCCTGCAGTCGGAGCAACTCACCGCGGTGCCGCTGTCTTATGCCCAAACGGGAGTCTACTTTGAGTGCTTGAAAAATCCCGCCAGCACCATTTATAATATTCCTTACCTGCTCACCTATCCGCAGAGCGTGAATGCCGAGCGGCTGGCCGATGTGGTGAAGCGCGTGGTGCGGTGTCACCCCGAGTTGAACGTGCATTTCACTACCGAGGGCGAAACCATCATGCAAACCCTTGACCAGGCTGCGCCCGTTGAGGTGCCGCTCACATCAATGACCGAAGAGGAACTGACCACATACAAGAATGAGTTTGTGCGTCCCTTCAATCTGCAAAAACCGCCCCTCTACCGCTTTGAGGTGGTGACCACCGAACAGGCGGTGCACCTGTTGCTCGATGTGCATCATTTGCTCTTCGACGGCGCTTCGGCCGACTTGCTCATTCGCCAAATCAGCGCTGTGCTCGAAGGCGGCGAGGCAACGTGTGAAACCTACTCTTACCTGCACTTCGTCAACGACCAGCGCGCCGCCGAGGACTCGGAGCAGTTCGCTCAGGCGCAGCAATTCTTTGCCGAGCGGCTGGCCACCTGCGAGGGTGCCAGCGAGATTCCCGCCGACCTGCCCAAAACCGATGCGCAAGGCTATATAGGCGAGACTGTGTGTGCCGTCGACCACGATGCGGTGACTGCCTTCGCGCGCAGTCATCAGGTGACTCCGGCCCATGTGTTCCTGGCGGCCACCGGCTATGTGGTGAGCCGCTACACCAACAATCGCGAGGTGTATTTGTGCACAGTGAGCAGCGGCCGCTCGAATCTGAAGATTGCCGACACCGTGGGCATGTTTGTGAACACATTGCCTCTGGCTGTTGACGTTAAAGATGTTACCGTGAGCGATTTCTTGCGCCAAGTGTGTGACAACTTCGACCAAACGTTGCGGCACGAGGACTATCCCTTTGCCCGCATTGCCGCCGACTACGGCTTAAGGCCCGCCATAGCATACGCCTATCAGGTGGGTGTGCTGTCGCAGTATGCCGTTAATGGCGAGAATATTGCTCAAGAACTGTTGGAGCTGAATGTGCCTAAATTCAAAATCAATATCAAGATTGAAACCCGTGGTGTGGTGGTTCAGTACGACGATTCGCTCTACTCGGCCCGTCTGGCCGAGGGCTTGGCACAAAGCATTGTGGCTGTGGTGGTCCGCATGCTCTCGATGCCCCACGAGCGGGTGCGCGCACTCTCAATCGTGAGTGCCGAACAGGAAACAGAACTGGCCTCGTTACGCCAGGTGGCCACCGGCGACGCTCCCTTCGCGCTCTTCCACGAGTGTATAGGGCACTTTGCCGCTATGCAGCCCCACCACGAGGCACTGGTGGGCATTGATGCCCGTTACACATACGCCGAGATGGACGAGGTGACCACGCGCATTGCCGCCGCGTTGCAGCAGCGTGGTGTGCAAGAGCGCGACCGTGTGGCTCTGCTCTTGCCGCGCACCACCCGCCTGATTCTGGCCCTGTTTGGCGTGCTCAAGTCGGGTGCGGCCTACATTCCCTGCGACCCCGAGTATCCTGCCGATCGCGTCAAACTCATTCTTGAAGACAGCGAGGCCCGTTACATCATCACCACGGCCGACCGCATGGGCACCGTTCCCCCCGAGAAGGCCATTGATGTGGAAGAGCTCATCGCCGCGAAGGCTTCTTATCGCCAGCCCGATATTACACCCGACGACCTGGCTTATCTCATCTACACCAGCGGCTCCACGGGCCGACCCAAAGGCGTGATGCTGCGTCATGAGGGCATTTGCAACTACCTCTACGGACATCCGGCCAATGTGTTTGCCCACGCCGTGAAGACCGATGCCACGCGGGTGCTGAGTGTGACCACCATCTCATTCGATGCCGCGCTGCAAGATATAGGCATGGCTTACTTTAACGGCAAGACACTGATTGTGGCCACCGAGGAGCAGGCCAACAACCCGCTCGACCTGGCACAGCTCATCACCGAGCAGCATATCGACATGGTTTCGGGCACACCCTCACGCTGGCTGACATGGCTCACCAGCGACGACTTTGCCCGGGCAATTGCCAATATCGCCATTGTGCGTGCTGGCGGCGAGAAGTTCAGCGACCAGTTGCTCGAGCAGTTGCGTGGCATCACCAAGGCCCGCATCATGAACTGCTATGGTCCCACCGAGATTACTGTGGCCTCTAACAACAAGGAACTCACTCACGCCACTATGGTCACCGTGGGCAAACCGCAACTCAACGTCAAGGAATTTATCGTCGATGCCGACGGCAACGAATTGCCCGTGGGCGTGGTCGGCGAACTCTACATTGGTGGCCGTGGCGTGGCCCGTGGCTATAATAACCTCGACGAGATGACCCGCGAGCGGTTCATTGACTATCATGGCACCCGCATCTATAAATCGGGCGACTACGCCAAGTGGCTGCCCGACGGCGATGTGGTGATTCTGGGCCGTACCGACCACCAGATCAAGTTGCGCGGCTTGCGCATTGAGCTGGGCGAAATTGAGAATGTGATGCTCAAGGTCGACGGCATGAAGAAGGTGGTGATCATGATTCGCAAACTCGGTGGCAAGGAGCACCTGTGCGCCTACTATACCGCCGACCGCGAGATTGCACCCGAGGATCTCAAGGCTGAGATTTCGAAGAGCCTCACGCAATACATGGTGCCCACCGCTTATCGCCAACTCGCCGAGATGCCCATGACTCCCAACGGCAAGACCGATGTGAAAGCCCTGCCCGAGCCCGAGCTGGCCGTAACCTCGGCCTATGAGGAGCCCGCCAACGACACCGAGCGCACCTTCTGCAACATCTTTGCCGATATTCTGCAAATGGATAGGGTAGGGGCCACCGACAACTTCTTTGAGTTGGGCGGAACATCGCTCGTGGTCACTCGTGTAATTATCGAGGCCGACAAGGCCGGCATGCATGTGGCCTATGGCGATGTGTTCACTAACCCCACACCGCGCAAGCTGGCCCGCCTCATCACAGGCGAGAGTGCCGACGCCGGTGCCGACGAGGTGGCGGCCTTTGACTACGCTCCCATCAACGAGGTGCTCAAGGGCAACACGCTCGATGCCTTCCGCCACGGCGAGCGCGGCTCGCTGGGCAATGTGCTGCTCACAGGTGCCACCGGCTATCTGGGCATCCACATCTTGCGCGAACTCATCGACAGCGATGCCACCAACATTTATTGTCTCGTGCGCGGCAAAGATGCCGAAAAGGCCGAGAACCGGCTGCGCACCCTCCTGTTCTACTATTTTGCCGATGCCTTCAAGCCTCTCTTTGGCACGAGGCTCCACATTGTGGTGGGCGACGTGACGAGCGACTTTGAGAATGCACAATGCTCAATGCACAGCGCACAATCTTCGCCCTGCACCTTAGGCAATGCCAATATTGACACGGTGTTCAACTGTGCTGCTATTGTGAAGCACTTTAGTGAGGGCACCGAGATTGAGGATGTGAACATAGGTGGCGCGCAACGTTGTGTGGACTTCTGCCTGAGCAAGGGCGCCCGACTGGTGCACATTTCCACAGCCAGCACGCGCGGACTGTGGACCGGCGAACCCAAAGACGACGTCTACACCGAGCAACGCCTCTACATGGGCCAGTTCTTGGGCAACAAGTACATCTACTCCAAGTTCATGGCCGAGCGGCTTATTCTCGACGCTGTGGCTCACAAGGGACTCAGAGCCAAAATCATGCGAGTGGGCAACCTGGCCGCGCGAAGCACCGACGGTGAATTCCAGGCCAACTTCCAGACCAACTCGTTCATGGGCCGCATCAAGGTGTATAATATGC
The DNA here is from genome assembly GCA_902768435.1 of uncultured Bacteroidales bacterium. Classification (GTDB taxonomy): domain Bacteria; phylum Bacteroidota; class Bacteroidia; order Bacteroidales; family Muribaculaceae; genus Sodaliphilus. The sequence continues at coordinate 103,212 of CACXLJ010000016.1, forward strand.
TGGGTGAGTGCCCCTACAGCATGCGCAACAAGCGAGTGGAGTTCTCGCCCATCAACGAGGTGGCCCATGCCATTGTGATGCTGGCCACCACGCCCGATGCTTGCTGCGTGTTCCACCCCTACAACATCCACACCCAGTTCCTGGGCGACGTGCTCATGGGCTTGCACACCGTGGGTGAGGGCATTAAGTTTGTGGAGCAAGAGGAGTTTGCCAGCGCTATGGAAGAGGCCAAGAACGACCCCTTCAAGGCTAACCAAATGGCCAGCTTGCTTGCTTATCAGGACATGGCGCACGGCCAAAAGACCACCGATGTGAGCCGCGACAACGACTACACCACCCAGGTGCTCTATCGTCTGGGATTCGCCTGGTCGCCCACCTCGTGGGACTATGTGGAGCGCATGCTCACCGCCATTGGCGGCCTCGGCTTCTTCGACCTGTAAAACTCAAGTGAAGTAATAAGTCGGTTGGTATCACTAACCAACTGTAGTTATTATGCAATGCCCCCATTAGTTAACGGAACCTGTGGGGGCATTCATGATTCTGAAAATCACTATTACAATCAACACATTTCGTTTGTGTCTTCGTTACGCAATAATGCTTAAAAATGGATGTAAATAAGGAGTGATGTTCCTGATTTGCATTGTAAATCAGGAGCGTTGTTTCTGATTATCACAAGATAAATACCTAATTATCAAATATAAAATCATTTTTTTTCTTACAAAAATTTTTCATGATAAATTTTTCAAGTATATTTGCTATTTCCGATGAGCATTCCGATGTGAAGTGTTATGTGGTGTCTCAAGAGAGTTTCCTACGGCTTTTATGATATCGAGATGTGGAATAACAATGAAAATTTAAGTAACTTATGGGCGAAAAAAGTATACAAAAACAGTTTTATGGGTACCTTTGGGCCTACATTCTGGTGGCGCTCTCGGGTTGCCTGGGCAACGTGGTCGACGGCATTATTGTGGGCAACCTCATCAGCGAGGACGGCGTGAGCGCCATCAACCTGTCGAAACCCATCAATCAGTTTATCTTCACCTTGCACCTGCTCATTAATGCCGGAGCGGGCATGCTGGTGGCTTATGCGCTGGGTAAGAATAACATAGCTGACGCGCGGCGTTTCTTTACGCGGGCTCTTTGCCTAAGTGCCGGGCTGGGTGTGCTGCTGGCCATTGTGGGTGGACTGCTCTTCCCCTCCCAAACGGCTCGCCTGCTGTGCAGCAACGAGCACATTTTGCCCCTCGCGCAAGACTACATGCAGGTGTTGCTCATAGGCAACCCCGCTTTTATTCTCATGTGGGGCCTATCGACCATGGTGGGCGTTGACGGCAGTCCCAAGTTGGTGTCGGCGGCGGTAATCATTGATAATGCTGTGAACCTTTCTCTCGACATTGTGTTCATCAAGTTCTTTGGTTGGGGCATTACCGGTTCCAGCGCCGCCACTGTTGTGGGACACTTGGTGGGCATTGCCATCTTGCTGAGCCACTGGTGCAAACCCGAGAACAGGCGACTTCGCCTCCAGTTTGGCGGCGGCTCGCTCTTGGCCTCGTGGAAGCGCATCATTTCGCAGGGGGCACCGCTGGCCCTTGCTTCAATTTGCCTCACGCTGCTCTTGCTCAGCGCCAACACCATTGTGCTCTCCACCACCGGTCGGGCCGGTATCTTTGTGTTTGCCCTGTGCATGAACTTGCTGCAAGTCTACAACCTCTTCCTGTCAGGCACATGCCAGACGTTGCAGTCGCTCGGAGCCATTCAAGTGGGTAAGGGCGATGGTTATGGGGTGAAAGCTGTGGTCAACAAGGGCCTGCGTTTCATTACCATAGCCATGGTTGTCACTTGCGCTCTGGTGTGGATTTGGCCGCAGGGCATTGCACGCCTCTTTGGTTGCGACGATCCCGCCATGCTGGCCGAGAGCAACCATGCCTTGCGCGTGTTTGCCTTGAGTTTCATACCCTTCTGCTACATTTATGTGCTCATGATCATCTACAAGCTCTACAGCTATCATAAGATGGCGCTGTTCATCTCGCTGGCGTTGTCGCTCACTGTGATACCCGTGCTGTGGGCCATGTCGCAGTGGGCACCCAAAGCCATCTGGTACAGTTATCTCGTTGCCTATGTGATCGAGGCCATAGTCATCTACATCCTGCACAAGTCGGCACATGTCCAATTCAAGATCAAGCCGTCGAATGACGCGGCTTGACCCCGATTCAGGCAAATTATTTCAGAAATAGAGTTAGAGAAGAATGGCTGCTGCCAGCGCTATGAGGGCGATGGCGGTAAAGCCCATGATGAGCGTCATGAGTGTCATGGAGCGATAGCCGTCGCGCGCCTTGATGCCGCCAAAGCCTGTCACTACCCAGAAGTAGCTGTCGTTGGCGTGCGAAACCGTCATGGCACCGGCGCCAATCGCCATCACCACAAGGGCGGCGGCAAGCGGGCTTGTGAAGCCCAGTGCGCTCATCATCGAGCCCGAGTCGCTGAACATGCCCATCATGCTTGCTGTGGTGGTGATGGCCACCGTCGACGAGCCTTGCGCCGACTTCAAGATGGCCGCTATGATAAAGGGAAAGAGCACGCCCAGGGTCTTGAGCGAGTCGCCGAAATCCTTGATGATATCGATAAAACCACTTTCCGCAATCACATTGCCCAGCACGCTGCCGGCGGCGGTGATGAAGATGATGGGCCCTGCTGTCATCAGGGCCTTCTGGGTGATGTCGTAGAATTTGCCGGTCATCTTCTGCTTCATCAGCAGAGGAATGCAACATAGCAGTGCTATCATCAGGGCGATGGTGGGTTTGCCCAGGAAGGTGAAGGCATCTGATAGGGTAGGCGGCAGGCTCACGAGCGACGCCACGCTGCCCAGTGCCATGAGCACAATGGGAACCACAATGGGCAGGAACGACATGGCAGCACTGCAGCGGGTTTCTTTCTCAGTATCGGTGATTTCGCTTAGGGGCTCGGTGGTGGTGATGCGCTTGCCCACCCACCCAGCAAAAAAGTAGGCGGGAACGAGCGACAGCAGCGAGATGACTGCACCCAACCCGATGATTAGCAACAGGTTGTTTTCTAACCCCATCATGCCTGCCGCAGCTATGGGTCCCGGAGTGGGAGGGATGAACACATGCGATGCAAACAGACCGGCAGCCAGTGCCAGCATGAGGGCTGCAGGAGATGCGCCCGATCGCTTGGCGAGCGATTTGCCTACGGGGCTAACGAGCACAAAGCCACTGTCGCAAAACACGGGTATCGATACAATCCATCCGATGAGCATCATGGCAAGTTGCGGATGCCGCTTGCCCACCACGCGCTCCACGGCACGCGCCAGTGCCACGGCACCGCCGGTGCGCTCCAGAATGCTGCCAATGAGCGTGCCGAAGATGATCACAAGACCAATGCCTGTGAAAATCGACGAGAAGCCTTTGCCCAGCACATCAGGAATCTTCACCAGGGGAATGCCCAGCAAGATTGCCAGCAGCAGGGCGGTGCCCAATATCGACAAGAAGGGGTGAATCTTGAACCGCGCTATCGCCACAATCATCAGGGCAATAGCCGCGCCAAAAAGTAGTAGTGTGCCAATCGCTGTCATAGTTTTTATGATTGTATGGGGTTAGATGGCTGTTGAAGTCTGTAGCACGGTTGTCGTCGTGCACTGCAAAGATACAAAAAAGCATTGAATTATTATCTACTAATAAAAAAAGGGTCGGGAAAGGGTGGTTTTCTCATTATTTTTCATTATCTTTGCAGATTAAAGAAATTAACTAATATATTCCAAAACATAAACACTTATGAATAAACTCATAACTTTGGAACAGGCCGTCGAGAAAGTACATGATGGCATGACAATCATGTTCGGCGGATTCCTGGGTGTGGGCAGTGCCACACAAATTATCGACGCTATCGTAGAGAAGGGCGTCAAGGACTTAACCATCATTGCCAACGACACCGCCTACGACGAGGTGGCTCACGGCAAGTTAGTGACTAACCACCAGGTGAAGAAAGCCATTGTTTCGCACACCGGTACCAACAAGCAGACCGCCTTGCAGAAGAACGAGGGTACGCTCATCGTTGAGTATGTGCCTCAGGGAACTCTTGCCGAGCGCATCCGTGCGGCAGGTGCAGGTCTGGGCGGCGTGCTCACCCCCACCGGCATGGGCACCCCCATTGAAGAAGGCAAACAGAAGGTGAACGTTGACGGCAAGGATTTCTTGCTCGAGAAACCGCTCAAGGCCGACATCGCCTTCCTGCGTGCCAACATCGTTGACGAATTTGGCAACATGGTGTTCCTGGGAACCACCAACAACTTCAATCCGCTCATGGCTACCGCTGCCGACTATGTGGTGGTAGAGGCCGAGAAACTGGTGAAAGTGGGCGAAATCAAACCCGAGTGCGTGCATGCCTCTGGCATCTACGTTGATGGCATCTATGTTGAAAAATAATTTTAATTGACCATGGAATACAGAACAAAAATCAGACTGCGCATGAGCGCAAAAGACGCCCACTATGGCGGCAATCTCGTGGATGGTGCTCACATGGTTCACCTGTTTGGTGATGTGGCTACCGAACTTCTCATTATGCGTGACGGCGACGAAGGCCTCTTCCGCGCCTACGACAGCGTCGACTTCCTGGCACCCGTGTATGCGGGCGACTATATCGAAGCCGAGGGCTGGATCGATAAGGAAGGCAACACCTCGCGCCACATGCAGTTCGAGGCCCGCAAGGTGGCTGTTTCTCGCCCCGACATCTCTCCGTCGGCTGCCGACATCCTCGATGAGCCCATCGTGGTGTGCCGCGCTTCCGGCACTTGTGTAACCCCCAAAGATTGCCAAAGAAAATAATTCACTATGGACAAACTCATTATCACTGCCGCCATTTGCGGCGCCGAAGTAACCAAGGAACAGAACCCTAACGTACCCTATACCGTCGAAGAGATTGTGCGCGAAGCCAAGTCGGCAGTTGATGCCGGTGCCGCCATCGTGCACCTGCACGTGCGCTGGGACGACGGCACTCCCACTCAGGACCGTGCCCGTTTCCAGGAGTGTGAAGAGGCCATCCTCAAGGTGTGCCCCGATGTGATTCTCATCCCCTCGACCGGCGGTGCCGTGGGCATGACGCCCGACGAACGCCTGCAGTCGACCGACACCACTCCGCAACCCGAAATGGCAACACTCGATTGCGGAACCTGCAACTTTGGCGATGAGATCTTCGACAACACCATGCCCACCATGCGTGCCTTTGGCAAGCGCATGATGGAGCGCGGCATCAAGCCCGAATACGAGTGCTTCGAGATGGGTCACCTCGACACCATCTTGAACATGGCTCGCAAGGGCGAGGCTCCCGGTGCTCCCATGCAGTTCAACTTTGTGCTGGGCGTGCCTGGCTGCACTCCTGCCACTGTGGCCAACCTGTGCTGGCTCGTGAACGGCATTCCCGCCGGCTCGACCTGGACGGTGACTGGTGTGGGCCGTCATGCTTTCCCCATGGCAGCCGCTGCCATCGCTATGGGCGGTAACGTGCGTGTGGGCTTTGAAGATAACCTTTACCTCTCGAAGGGTGTGCTCGCCAAGTCGAATGGCGAACTCGTTGAGAAGGTGGTGCGCATTGCCAAGGAACTGGGCCGACCCATCGCCACCAGCGACGAAGCCCGCGAAATCCTGGGCCTGAAACCTCGTAAATAACTTATTTAATAACTTAAAAAACTATAGAACAACTATGCAAAAACATGGTAACCGTTTCGGTACTCACCGAGTAATTGAGCCCGTGGGCGTGCTGCCGCAGCCTGCTAACAAGCTCGACAACAACATGGACGAAATCTATGACAACGAGATCTTGATCGACGTGCAGACCCTCAACATCGACTCTGCTTCGTTTACCGATATCCACAACTATGCCAAGAGCCAGGCCAAGAATCCTGACGACGAGGCCGAGGTGATGGAAGAAATCAAGAAGGAGATGTTCCTGAATGTGGAACTCCAGGGCAAGCACCGCAACCGCCGCACCGGTTCGGGCGGTATGCTGCTGGGCACCGTTGAGAAGATTGGCGACGCTCTGAAGGGCAAGATCGACCTCAAGGAAGGCGATCGCATCGCTACACTCGTTTCGCTGTCGCTCACCCCGCTGCGCATCGACGAAATCCTGAACATCAAGGCCGATGTTGACCAAGTCGACATCAAGGGCAAGGCTATCCTCTTTGAGAGCGGTATCTATGCCAAGATTCCCGATGACATGCCCGAGAAACTCGCTTTGAGCGCACTCGATGTGGCTGGTGCTCCCGCTCAAACCGCTAAGCTGTGCCAGTATGGCCAGAATGTGGTGGTGCTCGGCGCTGGTGGCAAGAGCGGCATGCTGTGCTGCTACGAGGCCAAGAAGCGCGTGGGTGTAACTGGTAAGGTGATTGGTCTTGCCAACAGCCCCAAATCGACCAAGCGCATCAAGGACCTGGGCTTCTGCGACGTGGTAGAGAGCGTGGCAGGCATGACTCCCGTGCAGGTTTATGAACTGGTGAACAAACTGACCGACGGCAAGATGGCCGATGTGACCATCAACTGCGTGAATGTGCCCGACTGCGAAATGACTGCAGTGCTCTGCACACGCGACGACGGTGTTGTTTACTTCTTCTCGATGGCTACCAGCTTCACCAAGGCTGCTCTGGGTGCCGAGGGTATTGGTGCCGACACCAACATGATCATTGGCAACGGCTACACCAAGGGACATGCCGAGTTCACACTGCAAGAACTCCGTGAATGCCCTGAGTTGCGCAAGATCTTTGAAGAATTATACGCTTAATAATCATCAGGTCGCTGGCGATGCTCCCTGGCGGGGGCATCGCTCGCGGCTTTAACCTTAAACATTTAGTCAATGGCTGAATCAAGAAGAAAACAGATGTTTCCTGATGTGACAGATGAACAGTGGAACGACTGGATCTGGCAAGTCAGAAACCGCATTGAGACGCTCGATGACCTGAAAAAATATGTGGCCCTCACTCCCGAGGAGGAAGAAGGCGTGAAGAAGACCCTGTCGACACTGCGCATGGCCATCACCCCTTACTACCTGAGCCTCATCAACCCCGATGATCCACACGACCCCATTCGTCGCCAGTGCATTCCCACAGGGCTTGAGACACACCAGGCCGATGCCGACCTTCTCGACCCGCTGCACGAGGACGAGGATTCGCCCACACCAGGTCTCACACATCGTTATCCCGACCGTGTGCTGTTCCTCATCACCGACATGTGCTCGATGTATTGCCGTCACTGCACCCGTCGCCGTTTTGCCGGTCAAACCGACAACGAGTGTGGCATGGACCGCATCGAGAAAGCGCTGGAGTACATCCGCAACACTCCCACCGTGCGCGACGTGCTGCTCTCGGGTGGCGATGCCCTCATGGTGAGCGACAAGCGCTTGGAATACATCATCTCTGAACTGAGAAAGATTCCTCATGTGGAGATTGTTCGTCTGGGAACCCGCACTCCGGTGGTTTGCCCCCAGCGCATCACTCCCGAACTGTGCGCAATGCTCAAGAAGTATCATCCCGTGTGGCTCAACACGCACTTCAACCATCCCAACGAGGTCACTGCCGAGTCGCGTCGTGCTTGCGAGATGCTCGCCGATGCCGGTGTGCCCCTGGGCAACCAGAGCGTGCTGCTGCGTGGCGTGAACGACTGCGTGCATGTGATGAAGCACCTGGTGCACGAACTCGTGAAGATGCGTGTGCGTCCTTACTACATTTATCAGTGCGACCTCTCGATGGGTCTGGAACACTTCCGCACTCCCGTGTCGAAGGGTATCGAGATTATCGAAGGCTTGCGCGGACACACTTCGGGCTACTGCGTGCCTACCTTCGTGGTCGATGCTCCTGGTGGTGGCGGCAAGACTCCCGTCATGCCTCAGTACGTCATTTCGCAGGCTCCCGGCAAGGTTGTGCTTCGCAACTTCGAGGGTGTAATCACCACCTACACCGAGCCCAGCGAATACCACAGCGATTGCAATTGTCCCGAATGTCAGGCCGAGCGTGCCCGTAAGGAGCAGGTGGCCGACGACAAGGCTGTGGACGGTGTCATCTCGCTGCTTGAGGGTGAGCGCATGAACATCGAGCCCAAGGCGCTGAAACGCCACGAGCGTAACATAATCCGTAACAAGAACTAACCATAGCAATGGAGGTGAGGGTGTCGTTGTTGGCACCTTCACCCGCCTTTGCCTTTATATAAATATGGTGTTTTGCCCTTCATCAATGAAATATTGAACTACAGCAGTCTTTCCATTGTGGGACTTGAGAAGAACACGGGAAAGACCGAGTGCCTGAAATATGTGCTCAAGCGCATGCCGGTCGATTCCCGGCGCATTGCTGTGACTTCAATAGGCATTGATGGCGAAACGGTCGATCAGGTGACGCGCACGCAAAAGCCTGAAATCGTGTTGCCGCAGGGCATGTTCTTCGCTACCAGTGAAGCGCACTACCGCCAGCGCAGACTCGTCTCTGAACTCATGGATGTGAGCGACGAGAACACCTCGCTGGGGCGCGTGGTTACCGCCAAGGCGCTCACCACCGGCAAAGTGCTTCTCTCTGGACCACCCTCGGCCACAGGCCTCATCAGGTGGATGAAGCAGATGCAACGCTTGGGTATCGACCTCACGATTATCGATGGCGCACTGTCGCGCCTGAGTTCGGCTTCGCCGGCTGTGAGCCAGTCGATGATTCTTGCCACGGGAGCTGCCTACTCGGCTAATATCAACACCCTTGTGCAGAAGACTGCCTTCATCGTGCAGCTCATTAATCTGCCGCTGGCCGATGAAGAGAAACGCAACCTCTTCGGCACGCTGGAACAGGGCAGTTGGTGGCTCGATGCCGATGGCGTGCTGAACCCGCTCAGTTCGGCGACCTCGCTGTCAAAGGACATCCGCTTCAAGGGCATGGACCGATGCAGCACCATCTATGTGGCGGGAGCGCTGGTCGACGGATTTATCGAGAAGGTGAGAGCCAACAAGGACCTGAGGCAAGTGGAAATCGTGGTGCGCGACTTTACGAGGATTTTCGTCACTCCGCAACTGTTCAGGCTCTTCCTCAAGGCAGGCGGACGCGTCACGGTGCTCCAGAAGAGCAAACTCATCGCAGTCACGGTCAATCCTACCTCGCCCTCGGGATTTGTGCTCGATTCTGACATCTTGTGCCAGAAACTTTCTGAAGCCATAGAGCTTCCTGTATATGACCTCTTAAAAAACTAATAGATGCAACTGAAAACCGTCATAGACTCGCCTTGTGGCCTGCGATTCATGCTCGACAAGCTTGAATTGCAGTCGGGATTTGCGCGCCGGTGCCTCCTTGATATGGAGATGCTCACCCAGGCTGCCGATATCCAGGCCAGCTATGATGTGTTGCACCAGTTCGCACACTTTGTGGACGCAACCGACCGCGTGCACCTGTCAACCCTGCTTTTCAAACTGCAGGCGCTCAAGGACATCCGCACCACCATCCAGAACCTTGAGCACCATGCCACGCTCGACGACATTGAACTCTTTGAGGTGAAGCACCTCGCCATTCTTGCCGTCGATGTGAAAAAACTCCTTGCCGAGCACGGCATGGAGCAGGTGGTGGACATTCCCGACCTCGACGAGGTGATTACCATTCTCGACCCCGATGGGTTGAAAATGGCCTCTTTCTACATCTACGACTCCTATTGCCAGCAACTCAAGGACCTGCGCTCGAAGATGCGCCAGAATCCCGAGTTGAACGACCAGCTTTTGCTCGAAGCTAGTGATTTGGAACTTGGTGTTCGAATTGACCTCAGCAAGCAGCTGCATCACTATGCAACTGCCATCAGGCAAGCCCTGTTGGCGCTGGCCGATGTCGACATTTATCTGGCAAAAGCATTACAAATGAAACAGATGGGGCTTTGCTTCCCCGTCATCTCCCAGGATGGCAGCACCCGCTTCGAGGGACTGTTCCATCCGCAAGTCAAAGAGGCGCTTGCCGCTGTTGGTCGCCAGTACCAGCCGGTCGACATCTCATTTGACTTGAAACCCACATTGATAACTGGTGCCAACATGGGCGGCAAAACCGTTGTGCTCAAGACCTTGACTTTGTGTCAATACTTGTTCCAGTTCGGTTTTGGCATTCCCGCCACATCGGCACACCTCGATGTGAAATCACACATCTTCTTCTGCATCGGCGACGAGCAGTCGGTCGAGAAAGGTCTCTCGTCGTTTGCTGCCGAAATGAAGAACATCGATGCCGTAATCAAGGCATCGCGCAACGAACGAAAACTATTGGCGTTGATCGACGAACCGGCACGCACCACCAATCCCACCGAGGGTGCAGCCCTTGTGGCGGCACTGCTTAAGGTGCTTGCCGCCGCCGATATGAGCCTGCTGCTCACAACGCACTATGATATAGAGCCAGGCGATGCCCGCTGCCTCAGGGTGAAGGGTTTCGACAATGGCGTGATGAACTACTCCCTTGTGGAGGTGCACGATGGCGAGGTGCCTCACGAGGCACTGAACATAGCCCAGGCTCTTGACATCGATCCTCAGTGGATTAGTCTTGCAAGAGACATTATCAACAAAAACGAACGAATACTATAATATATAAATGATAATACTATGCAAAAAAGCAAGTTAGGTTTAGATTTTGAAAAGGTCGAATATGCCAGAAGCCTGGCCAAGGGCATCGCTGAAGATGTGCAGGCCTTTGTGGAGCAATACACCACAGTGGCTGTAGAGCGCACCTTGTGCCGATTGATGGGTATTGACGGCATCGACGAGAACGAAGTGCCACTGCCCAATGTAGTGGTCGAGGCCCTCAAAGACAAGGGCGTGCTCAACGAAGGTGCGTTGTTCTTCATCGCCAATGCCATGATTCAGACTGGCCTCAAGCCGCAGCAGATTGCCGAAAAGGTGGCTGCTGGCGAGCTCGACATCACCCGTGTGGTTACTACCGACCAGAAACAGATTGCCGATGTGCTGCAGCCTGTCATTGACGAGAGCATGGAGCGCATCCGTGCCCGCCGTGCCCGTCGCGAGCACTATCTCGAAACCATTGGCGAGGGTCCCAAACCCTACCTCTACATCATTGTGGCAACTGGTAACATCTATGAAGATGTGGTGCAGGCCCAGGCAGGTGCCCGCCAGGGTGCCGATGTGATTGCCGTGATCCGCACCACGGGCCAGAGTCTGCTCGACTATGTGCCTTATGGCGCTACCACCGAGGGTTTTGGCGGTACATTTGCCACTCAGGAGAACTTCCGCATCATGCGCAAGGCGCTCGATGAGGTAGGTGAGGAGCAGGGCCGCTACATTCGCCTGTGTAACTATTGCTCGGGTCTGTGTATGCCCGAAATCGCTATCATGGGTGCTTTCGAGGGTCTTGATGTGATGCTCAACGATGCTCTCTACGGCATCCTGTTCCGCGACATCAACATGCAGCGCACCCTCATCGACCAGTACATGAGCCGCATCATTAACGGCTTTGCCGGCGTCATCATCAACACGGGCGAGGACAACTACCTCACTACTGCCGATGCTGTTGAGGCTGCTCACACCGTGCTGGCTTCAGACCTTATCAACGAGCAGCTCGCTCTCATGGCAGGTCTGCCCGAGGAGCAGATGGGTCTGGGACACGCTTTCGAGATGGATCCCATGCTCGAGAACGGTTTCTTGCTCGAACTTGCTCAAGCACAAATGACTCGTGAAATCTTCCCGAAGGCCACGCTCAAGTATATGCCGCCCACCAAGTTCATGACGGGCAACATCTTCCGTGGTCACATCCAGGACGCACTCTTCAACATGATTGGCATCTGGACCCACCAGGGCATCCAGCTGTTGGGTATGCCTACCGAGGCTATCCACACCCCCTTCATGAGCGACCGTTACCTCTCGATCGAGAATGCCAAGTACATCTTCAACAACATGAAGAGCATTGGCGAGGAAATGGAGTTTGTGGAAGGTGGCATTTGCCGCAACCGTGTGAAGGAAGTGCTCGGTAACACGATTAAATTGCTCGAAGACATCACCAAGGAGGGCCTCTTCACCGCACTGGAGAAGGGTATCTTCGGCGATGTCAAGCGTCCCAAGAATGGCGGTAAAGGTCTGGCTGGCGTTACCATGAAGGGTGCCAACTACCTCAACCCGTTTGTTGAGTTAATGAAAGGTAAACGATAAAAATGGAAGATTGATATGAGCGAAGGACTATATTCAATGGAAGCTAAGGATTTTGACAAAACCTTAGACCTCAGCAAAATAAAACCATACGGCGACACCATGAACGATGGCAAGGTGCAGCTCAGTTTCACGCTGCCCGTGCCCTGTGGCGCCGAAGCCGTCGAAGCAGCCAAGCAGATGCTTCGCAAGATGGGCTTGGAGAATCCCAGCGTTGTATTCTATCAGGAATTGACCCCGGGTTTCACCTTCTTTAATTGTTATGGCAGTTGCACGCACACTGTCGACTACACCACCATCTATGTGCCCAAGGTGGAATCGAACACGATGGACATGTACACCACCGACGAGTACATCAAGGAGAACATTGGTCGCAAGATTGTGATTGTGGGAGCCTCGACCGGTACCGATGCGCACACCGTGGGCATCGATGCCATCATGAACATGAAGGGCTATGCCGGCCACTACGGACTGGAGCGCTACGAAATGATCGAAGCCTATAACCTGGGTTCGCAGGTGCCTAACGACGAATTCATTGCCAAGGGCATCGAGTTGCATGCCGATGCACTGCTCGTGTCGCAGACGGTGACCCAGAAAGATGTGCACATCAAGAATATGACCGAATTCATCGAACTCATGGAGGCCGAGGGCCTGCGCGACAAGATGATTTGCTGCTGCGGCGGTGCCCGTATTACTCACGAGCTCGCCAAGGAACTGGGCTTTGACGCCGGCTTTGGCATGAACACCTATGCCGATGATGTGGCCTCGTTTGTGGTGCAAGAAATGGTCAAGAGAGGAATGAAATAACTAAATTTATTAATTAACATAAAAACCTAACTTATATGGACAAATATCAAATAAGAGAAGTCATTGCCAAGCGTGCTGCTAAAGAGCTGCACGATGGCGACGTGGTGAATCTGGGTATTGGTATTCCAACCCTTATCCCTAACTATCTGCCCGAAGGCGTTTCTGTAACACTGCAGACCGAGAACGGTGCTATGGGCATGGGTCCCACACCTGCCGAGGGTGAGGAGGACAAGAACCTCATCAACGCTGGTGGCGGTTACATCACGCTCAATCCCGGTGCTTGCACCTTCGACTCGGCCACTTCGTTCGCCATCATTCGTGGCGGCCATGTGAATGTGTCGTTCCTGGGCGCACTGCAGGTTGACGAGAAAGGTAACCTTGCCAACTGGATCATTCCCGGCAAGATGGCTCCCGGTATGGGTGGCGCTATGGACCTCGTGGTGGGTGCCAAGCGTGTGATTCTCACCATGGAGCACACCCAGAAGGGCAATCCCAAGATTCTCAAGGAGTGCACACTGCCCCTTACCGCTGCTGGTCAGGTGAACATGATCATCACCGAGATGGGTGTGATGGACATCACTCCCGAGGGCATCGTGCTGCGTGAGCTGCATCCCGAATTCACCGTCGAGGATGTTCAGGCTGCTACTCAGGCCAAGCTCATCATCGACCCCAACCTGAAACCGATGGACATTTAATCCCTTGTTGCAATGGATTATCAATTCCTGAAAATACAGAACGAGGGTGCCATCACCATCCTTATGATTTCGGCACCTAAGTCGCTCAATGCGCTCAATTCCACCATTCTCAAGGAACTGGGCGACTTTGTGGCAAACATCGACCCCGCTACCCGTGTGCTCATCATCACGGGCGACGGCGAGAAGTCGTTTGTGGCTGGTGCCGACATCTCTGAGATGGCGAACCTCAATCAGGGCGAAGGCTACAAGTTCGGCGATCTGGGCGAGGGCGTGTTCCGTGCTATCGAGACCCTGCCTATCCCTGTCATCGCCGCTGTCAACGGCTTTGCACTGGGTGGAGGCTGTGAACTTGCCATGGCATGCGACATCCGCATCGCTTCGGTCAAGGCCAAATTCGGTCAGCCTGAAGTGGGGCTGGGCATCATTCCCGGTTTCTCTGGCACTTACCGCCTGCCCAAACTCATTGGTCAGGGATATGCCAAGGAGATGATCTACACCGGCAAGGTGATTCGTGCCGACGAAGCGCTGCGTGTGGGGCTGGTCAATGCCATTTATGAGCCCGAGGAACTCATGCCCAAGGCTCTTGAGATGGCTCTGGCTATCGCCGCAAAGGCTCCGCTTGCCGTGCAAAAGGCCAAGCAGAGCATCAACGAAGGCTATGACCTGAATGCCGACCAGGCTATAGAACTCGAGAACCGCCTGTTTGGCGAGTGCTTTGCCACCGCCGACCAGAAGGAGGGCATGGCAGCCTTCCTGGGCAAGCGTAATCCCGAGTTTAAAGGAGAATAAATACTTAACTAACAATAAAAAAACTATTAGACTATGAAAATTTGCGTTATTGGAACCGGTACTATGGCTAAAGGCATTGTCAAGGCTTTTGCCGCCAAGATGCCCGTGGTCATGAAGAGCCGTTCGCAGGCCAGCCTCGACAAGGCTATGGCCTCTATTACCAAAGGTTACAGCAAACTCGTTGAGAAAGGCAAGATTGCTCAAGAGGCTATGGATGCCATGCTGGCCAACATCACCACTACTGTGGACTATGCCGACTTTGCCGATGCCGACCTCGTGATCGAGGCTGCTGTCGAGAACATGCAGCTCAAGAAAGAAGTGTTCATGGAACTCGACAAAATCTGCAAACCCGAAACCATTTTTGCCACCAACTCATCGTCGCTCTCAATCACTGAGATTGCCGCTTGCACAAGCCGCCCCGCTCAGTTCATTGGCTGCCACTTCTTCAATCCTGCCGACCGCATGGCGCTCGTTGAGGTGATCAAGGGCCAGCTCACCAGCGAAGAGACTGCCAAGTGCATCGTCGACCTCACCACCGAGATTGGCAAGACTCCCGTTCCCGTGAACGAGGCTCCCGGCTTTGTGGTGAACCGCATCCTCATCCCCATGATCAACGAGGCTGTGGGTATCCTCGCCGATGGCATTGCAAGTGCTGAGGACATCGACAAGTGCATGATGCTGGGCGCTAACCATCCCATGGGCCCCTTGGCACTGGCCGACCTCATTGGCAACGATGTGAACCTCGCCATCATGGAGGTGCTCTACAACGAGTTTGGCGATCCCAAGTATCGTCCTCACCCGCTGCTGCGCAAGATGGTGCGTGCCGGTCTGCTTGGCCGCAAGACTGGCGAAGGCTTCTACAAATATTAATTTACCCGTGGAATCTATACGATTCTGCACTAACCCGAATAATTAATTAAACATAATATATGGATTTCAGCTATTCAAAGACAGAAGAACTCTTTCTCCAGATGATTCGTTCATTTGCCGAGAATGAAGTGAAACCTCTGGCTGCCGAAGTCGACGAGCAGGAACGCTTCCCTCTCGAAACAGTCGAGAAGATGGGTAAGCTTGGCCTCATGGGCATTCCTGTACCCGAGCAGTATGGCGGTGCTGGAGGCAACGTCCAGATGTACATCATGGCCGTTGAAGAACTCTCCAGAGTGTGCGCCACTACCGGCGTTGTGCTCTCGGCTCACACCTCTTTGTGCATCGCTCCCATCATGGAGCACGGCACCGAAGAGCAGAAGATGAAATATTTGCCCAAGCTCGCTTCGGGCGAGTGGATTGGCGCCTTTGGCCTTACCGAGCCCAATGCCGGTACCGATGCCGCCATGCAGCAGACCACAGCCGTCGACGCTGGCGACAAGTGGATTCTGAACGGCTCCAAGATTTTCATCACCAATGCTTCCTATGCCAATGTGTTCATCGTCATGGCTATGACCGACAAGTCGAAGGGAACTAAGGGTATCTCGGCCTTCATCGTCGAGAAAGGCATGCCCGGCTTCTCGATTGGCAAGAAGGAGTTGAAGATGGGTATTCGTGGCAGCGCCACTTGCGAGCTCATTTTCGAGAACTGTGAAGTACCCAAGGAGAACCTGCTGGGTCAGCTCGGCAAGGGCTTCAGCATCGCCATGAAGACCCTCGATGGTGGCCGCATCGGTATCGCATCGCAGGCACTGGGCATCGCTCAGGGTGCCATCGACGAGACCGTCAAGTACACCAAGGAGCGCAAGCAGTTCGGCAAGCCCATTGCCAAGTTCCAGAACACCCAGTTCCAGATGGCCGACCTCAAGACTAAGGTCGAAGCTGCCCGCCTGTTGGTTCGCAGCGCTGCCTGGAAGAAGGACAAAGGCATTCCTTATTCGGCCGATGCCGCTATGGCTAAGCTGTTTGCTGCCGAGACCGCTATGGAAGTAACCACCAAGGCTGTACAGTTCCACGGTGGCTATGGTTACACGAGAGAGTATCCTGTTGAGCGCATGATGCGCGACGCCAAGATTACCGAGATCTACGAAGGTACATCAGAGGTGCAGCGCATGGTCATCGCCGGTCATTTATTCAAATAATCAATGGAGGACAGCACTATGATGAAAATTATCGTTTGCGTAAAACAAGTTCCCGATACCACCGAAATCAAAATCGATCCCGTGAAGGGAACACTCATTCGCGATGGTGTGCCCAGCATCATGAACCCCGACGACAAGGGCGGTCTTGAACTCGCTCTGCGACTCAAGGACCAGCATGGCGCACACATTACCGTTATCTCAATGGGTCCTCCTCAGGCCGACGTCATTCTGCGCGAGGCCTTTGCTATGGGTGCCGACCGTGCCATCCTGCTCAGCGACCGCAAGTTTGCTGGTGCCGACACGCTGGCTACCTCTTATGCCCTTTCTGGTCTGTGCCGCACGCTCGACTACGACCTCATCATCGCTGGCCGTCAGGCTATCGATGGCGACACCGCACAAGTAGGTCCCGAGCTCGCCGAGCACCTCGACCTGCCTCAAATCACCTATGTGGTCGACGCTAAACGCCTCGACAATGGTAACCTGCTCGTTCACAAGGAAAACGAAGACAGCGTGCAAGTGCTTGAAGTGGAAGGCAAGTGCCTCCTCACCGTTCTGGCTTCGGCTTTCGAACCTCGCTACATGAGCGTCAATGGCATCATGAAGGCCTATGAGCGCGAAGTAGAGGTTTGGGGTGCCGACAAGATCGATGTCGATGAATCGAAACTCGGTCTGGCTGGTTCGCCCACCAAGGTGTTCAAGTCGTTCCCCAAGGCCCTCAAGGCTCCCGGTGAAGTTCACGAAGTGAGCGAAGAAGAGGCTGTAGAGTTGATTATCAATAAACTGAAAGAGAAACACATCATCTAAAAGTCAAAGCTATGGAAAAGAAAGATTATAAGAACGTATTCGTTTTTGCAGAACAGCGTGAAGGTGTTATCCAATCCGTTGCATTTGAACTTTTGGGCAAGGCCCGTGACCTGGCCGATGTGTTGGGCGAAAAAGTAGTGGCCCTCTTGCTGGGTTCAGGCATTAAGGACAAGGCTCAGAGCCTTATCGAGTTTGGTGCCGACGAGGTGATTGTGGTCGACACGCCCGAACTCAAAGATTACCTGAGCGAGCAATACTCGCAGGTGATGTATCAGATTATTGAAGAGCGCAAGCCCAACATCGTGCTCTATGGTGCTACCACCATTGGCCGCGACATGGCTCCGCGTCTGGCTTCACGCCTGAAAGCCGGTCTTACTGCCGACTGTACGAAACTTGAAATTCAGGAAGGTGCCGATGGTCAGCTCGACCTGCACTCGACTCGTCCCGCATTCGGTGGCAACCTCATGGCTACCATCGTGTGCCCCAACACGCGTCCGCAGATGTCAACCGTGCGTCCTGGTGTGATGCAGAAGATGGAGCGTCAGGCCGGTCGCCAGGGTGTGGTTACCGACTTCGTGCCCAAATTCGACACTGCCAAGTTCAAGGTGAAACTCGTCGAGACCATCAAGGCCGACAAGAGCATTGCCGATATCTCTGAGGCCAAGATTCTCGTCTCGGGTGGTCGTGGCGTGCACAACAAGGAAGGCTTCGACAAACTGCAGGCTCTTGCCGATGTACTCGGCGGACAGGTGGCTTCGTCGCGTGCCATGGTCGACAATGGCGTTATGCCGCATGAGTGCCAGGTGGGTCAGACGGGTAAGACCGTGCGTCCTAACCTCTACATGGCTTGCGGTATCAGCGGTGCCATCCAGCACCTTGCCGGTATGGAAGAGAGCGACTTCATTATTGCCATCAATAAAGACAAGTTTGCTCCCATCTTCAGCGTGGCCGACCTGGGCATCGTGGGCGACCTCCACAAGATCGTTCCCATGCTCACCGAGCGCCTCAAGAAAGAAATCGAGAAGTAACCATCTTCTCCACTCATAACGCAAAAAGGCGTGGCTCCTCTCTCGGTGCCACGCCTTTTGTTTTGTTCCTTTTCAGACTGTGTGTGCAGAGAGTGGGGATACCTGGGGTGGGGGAATTGGCGCTTAGCAAAAAAAGTTGTAATTTTGCGTCCTAATAAAACAAGGATGTTCTAAAATAGAGATATAGACAATTAAAAGAGATTAAGACAATGGATTATAAGATGCACTTCAAGCGGCTCAAGACTCAGCCTGGCTTTGTAATGGCGGTGAATTTCCTCATTCTCATGGTCATTTACATGCTTTCGAGATGGGCGTTCTACTATATGAACATCGACAGTTTCCAGGATGTGACCTTTAGCGACATGATGACCATCTCGTGGGGCGGCTTGCGATTCGACCTGAGCGCGCTTTGCTATCTCAATGTCTTGTGCATCTTGCTTCAGTTCCTGCCCATCAAGGCTCGTCACACCCCCAAGTATCAGAAGATTGTGAAAATTATCTTCCTCGTCATCAACATTCTGGGCATTGTGGTGAATGTGGCCGATATCGTCTATTTCGAGTTCGGCGGCCGGCGCACCACAGCCACCATCTTCTCGGAGTTTGGAGGCGAGAGCAACTTGGGCACCATTGTGCTGCATAGCATCACAGGCTATTGGCAGGCATGGATATTTGGCATTGCCATGATTGCCGCCATCGTCTTCCTCTACTATAATCCCATCAAGAAGAAGCGCGAAAGGGCCGATTTCCCGCCAAACAAGGTTTATTACCCCGTTCATGGTGCTATCTTCGCCCTTGCCATGCTCCTTGCACTGGGCGGCATGCGAGGCGGCTTTGGTTTCAAGATGCATCCGCTGCGTCAGGATTCAGCCACCATCTACTGCAAGAATCCGCACGAGGCAGCCATTGTGCTCAACACGCCTTTCACGCTCATCACCACTTTGCACAAGAAGGGTTATGAAGACCCCAAATTCTTTGCCGAGGGGCAGAACCTCGACGACATCTTCAACCCCATTCACAATCTTACCCCAAAGGGAGGCGAGATGCAAAAACTGAATGTGGTGGTATTCCTTATGGAGAGCTTCTCGATGGAATACATGGGCTACTTCAATAAAGACAAGGATGGCGGTCGCTATGAGGGTTACACGCCCTTCCTTGACTCGTTGCTCACGCAAAGCTATTGCTTCCAGTATAGTTTTGCCAACGGCATACGCTCGGTCGATGCCATGCCGGCAAGCTTTGCAGGCGTGCCGCGCTATATTGAGCCTTATTGCTACTATTTTTACTCTAACAATACCCTGCAGGGACTGCCCGAAATGCTCAAGCAAGAGGGCTACACTACAGCCTTCTTCCATGGCGCGCCCAACACCACGCTGGGTTTCAAAGGCTTCAGCAATTCCATAGGATTTGACAGTTACTACGGCATGGAAGAGTATGGCCAAGACAAGGACTTCGACGGCACTTGGGCCATCTTTGATGAGCCTTATTTGAAATACTTTGCCGACAAGACCGATGAGATTGCACAACAGGGTAAGCCGTTCTTCCTCACCGTCTTCACCGCATCGAGCCACGACCCCTTCAAGGTGCCCGACCAGTACAAGGACAAATTCACGCGTGGCGAGATTCCCATGCATAAGGTCATCAGCTACTCTGACTATGCCATCAAGCAATACTTTGAGAAGGTGAAGGATAAACCCTGGTTCAACAATACCATCTTCATCTTCAGTGCCGACCATTGCGGAGTGAGTTGCCGTGACGACTACAACAATGAGATGGGTCGCTTCCTCATCCCTATTTTCTTCTACACTCCTGGCGGTCAGTTGCCCGTGAAATGCGACTCCACGCGGCTCATGCAGCAGACCGACATCACCCCCTCGCTGCTCTCGTTGCTCAATTACCAGAAACCCTATTTCTCGTTTGGCAAGGATGTGTTCAACACCGACTCCACCTTTGTTAACTATGTGTTCAACGACCGTAACGGCCTCTCGATGTATTACCTCGACTCGCTCATGATTGAGTACAGCGGTAACAAACTCATAGGCATCTATGAATTCCGCAACGATTTCTCGCTCAAGCGCAACTTGCTGAACCAGAAAAAGCGTTTCCCGCAACTGCCATTCATGCAACGCCAAATCGAGGCCATCCTGCAGCAATATGTTACGCGCATGAAGCAAAACCGCCTCACAGCCCGTTAATTCAACTGGCATGACAAGCAAAATTTTGTGCGGGTCAAAGAATTTATTAAATTTGCATACCAATAGTTCAATGGCAGGATGCCAAGGACTTAATAATAGACATAATAATTAAAAACCGTTATAGACAATGAATGATTACAAGAAACTAAGAAAAAAAGCGCTGGTGTGCGACATCATCAGCCTTTTGGTGGCCCTCACAGTGCTCTTCTTCGGCTCGCGCGATGAGCTGCAGGAGTGGGTGCTGATTATCGGACTCATCGTGGCCGCATTATTCCTGATTGTGGCAGTGGTGCTGTCGATTAAGGCCCGCAAGCTGGAACGCCGTGCCTTTGCTGCCGAGAACCGCCGCCTTGAGGACCTTGCCGCTCGTGGTATGACGCAGGACGAAGTTGAAGATTTTGGCGATCCCCAAGAAATGGAGGTGGCTGAAGCAGCTGAAACTGCTATTGAAGAAAAAGCCGAAGAAACTCCTGAAGAGAAGGAGGGTTGATGCTATGGCACTGAAATTCATTTCATGGAATGTGAACGGCCTGCGTGCCGTGGCTGGCAAGGGTTTCAAGGAAATCTTCGAGCAGCTCGATGCCGACTTTTTCAGTCTGCAAGAGACTAAGATGCAGGCTGGGCAAATCGACATGGAGTTTCCGGGCTACCAGTCGTTCTGGAACTATGCCGACAAGAAAGGCTATAGCGGCACGGCTGTCTTTACCCGTCACACGCCCGTGAATGTGACCTACGGCATGGGCATCGACGAGCACGACCATGAGGGTCGCATCATCACCCTTGAGATGGAAAAGTTCTACCTTGTCACCGTCTATACGCCCAATAGTCAGGACGGCCTGCGTCGCCTTGACTACCGCATGAAGTGGGAAGATGATTTCCGCGCCTATCTGCTGAAACTCAATGAGAACAAACCCGTGATTGTGTGCGGTGACCTGAATGTGGCGCATGAGGAAATTGACTTGAAGAATCCCAAGACCAATCGCAAGAATGCTGGCTTCACCGACGAGGAACGCGCCAAGATGACAACGCTGCTCGATGCGGGATTCACCGACACCTTCCGCCACTTCTACCCCGACATGGAGGGCATCTACTCGTGGTGGAGCTACCGCTTCAAGGCGCGTGAGAAGAATGCGGGCTGGCGTATCGACTACTATTTGACCTCGAAGAGCCTCGATGAGAAACTCGTCGATGCCAAAATCCATACCGAAGTTTACGGCAGTGACCACTGCCCCGTAGAACTCCTCCTCGACATATAGACTAAATAATCTGAGATATCCCCACTAAACTCAAAACCTTAAACCTCAAGCATCTAAAGTCCTAGGACTTTGGATGCTTGACTATAGCAGGTGCTCGAAGGCGATGCGTGGACCGTCGGGGAGCACTACATTGCCGCAGCGCTCAAAGCCCAGTTTGGGCAGGATGTGCAGCATTTGCACATTGTCGTTGTTGGTGTCGATGCGCATGCTCTCGCATCCGTCATCGCGCGACTCATCCATGAGCAGTTGCAAGAAACGCGAGGCCAGACCGCGATTGGCCACATCGGGGTCGATGCCAATGCGGTGCACCACCGAGTAGCGGCAGTGTGCCGAGTCGCTGGCGGTGAGCCAACGGCCCTCGATGGTGTCGTAGCATGGCTCGCCCGCGTAGATGAGGGCACAGTAACCCACCACTTTGCCGTCGAGCACCAACACGCGGCCTATTTCCTGCTGCACATCATCGGCAATCACTTTGGGGTTAGGATAGCCCTGCTGCCACTGGTTGCGGCCTTGCTGGTGCATGAGTTCCTGCTGGCGGCTGATGATGCTCCATGCCGTAGCCTTGTCGGCGGCAGTAGCCATGCGGCTGGTAAGTTGCTCTTGGTCAGTCATCTGATATGGGGCTGTCGGGAGAGGCCATCTCGTCAAGTTTGGCAATCACATCCTCGTCGATGGCTTCAATGGGATTGGCGGCAAGCACTTTGCTTGCCATTTCAAATTCGCACTGGCGCACCACCACATTCATCTGCCCTTGCTTGAAACCTTGCAGCAAGCAGTTGGCGGTGCTGTCGCCCATCACTGCGGCTGTGATGCCGTTAGCCTCGAGCATTCCTGCCACTACATTAGCCTCAAAGGGGCTGTCGTACGAAGCCAGTACCACAATATCGTTCTCGTTTGCCATAATAGTAAAGCTTTATTCGTTTTGTTGTTGCAAATATATATGATTTTCGGCAATAAAACAATATCACCCGCCTTTTTGGGGCGGGTGACTGTGTCGAAAAGCTGTCGATGATTACTTCATGAGGTTCTTCATGAGTTCTTCCTGAACTTTCTCCATTTCGGCATTGAGCTCTTTGTCGTTTTCGAGAGCTTCGTTGAATTTCTTCAGTTCTTCTTCGCCTTTAGCTTTGTAGAAGTCTTCATATTCCTTCTGAACCTTAGTAATCTCTTCTTCGGCTTTCTTCATGTCGTCCATGCTCTTGATGCCCTTCATGATAGAAATAACTTTCTCACCAGCAGCCTTAGCATCCTTGGCAACATCACCAGTGGGGCCACTTGTACAAGCAGCTAAGCACATGCAGAAAGCTGCAACAGTCATCAACAAAAATTTCTTCATAATTGTAATTATTTTTAAAGGATTAATAAAATAGTTTTTACAAAAGTAGTTATTATTTATCAAAAACCAAAAAAAAAGATAAAAAATGTGCCCTGTTAACCATTTTTTTGAAATATTCTTTGATTACTTGTTCAGTCATTAATTAGAAATAAATATATCTAATTCAATATTGATTCGGCACCCTCATAAAGGCGCTACTTGATGTTGCGGGCATTGAGGGCATCCTGGTAGCGGTGTGCGTTGGCCAGATGTTCGTCGTAGCTGGTGGTGAAGTTGTGGTAGCCCGAGAAATCTTCCTTGGCACACATATAGGTGTAGTTGTGCGGTGTGGAGTTTAGGATGGCGTCGATGGTAGCCTTCTCCGGCAGGCGAATGGGGCCCGGAGGCAAGCCATTCACGCGATAGGTGTTCCACTCCGAGTTCACCTGCAGCATGTCGTGGGTGAGGCGCTTGATTGAGAAGTCGCCCAGGGCATACTTCACCGTGGGGTCGGCCTGCAAGCGCATGCCGCTCTTGAAGCGGTTAATATAGAGCCGGCCCACCTTGCCGCGCTCGTCGGCCTTGCTGGTCTCCTCCTCGGTGATGCTGGCGATGATTTCTACCTCGTCGGGGGTGAGGCCCAGTTTCTCGGCCTTGGCCTTACGGCCCTCGCTGTTCCAGAACTTCTCGTGATAGTCATACATGGTGGAGAGCAGTTTTTCGGGCGACACATCCCAGTAAAACTCGTAACTGTCGGGCATGAGAATGCCCACAATGTTGTTGGGATTCTTGCCAAACTTGGCACACAGTTTCTGGTCGTTCAGGGCGCTCCAAATGCTGTCGTAGCCCATCATGTAGAGTTTGCCCGCGCGCTCGGCAAATTCCTTTTTGGTGCGCACATTGTTGAAGGTGAACTTGATGCCGCTCTGGGCTCCGCTGCGCAGTCGGCGCGCTGCCTTCAGGGGCGAGTCGCCCTTGCCGATGCGGAAGGCGCCATGGCGTTTCTCGATTTCGGCACCCGTGAGGTTGAGCAAGGTCATCACTTTGCTGGCATAGCCCTCGCCTAGCTTGGCGGTGAGCGAGTCCTTGAGCGCCTCGTTGGTGGTGCCCTTGCGCAGGTATATCATGGCCTCCTTGTCGGCGCCGGTCATCACATAGGGCATTGCCAAAACGGCCAGCACGGCGGCCACCACGAGCGCCACGATAAGCGCTATGCGGCCTTTCGACGTCTTCTTTTTGCGTTTCTTCTTTGTTGTCATATTTCTTTAATTAATGAGTTCAACTCTAATTGTTGAGGAGTTCCGTTTTATCGAAACGCAAAATTACACCGAAATCCACGATTTCCCAAATTCTCCCCTCACAATTTTAGACAGAAGGTCAGATTAATTCGGGAAGGTCAAGATGTAGTTTGTGCTCCGGCCACCTTCACTAGATTTTCTTAATATCCCTTTTGAAATAAGGTCATTAATGTCATTCAGTGCCGTATCGGAAGAGCATTTAGCGATTTTTGCCCATTTGCTGCTGGTGAGTTTACCGAAGAAACCATCGAACTGCATGTTCAGCAATTTCCGTTGCCGTTCATTGAATGAAACATTGTGGTAAGTGTCCCAAAAATTAGTTTTACGCATTACCGACGATAAAGTCTCTTCAGTTGATTCCAGTGCCTTTTCAAAGCACCCAAGAAACCACAACAACCACTCTGTGATGTCGCCATCGCCTCGCTGCGTGTGTTCTAACACTTCGTAGTATTCTTTTTGTAATGCTTTGATTTCGGTAGATATACTATAAAATCTTTTACTACAATGTTCTGAGCGGGCAAGGAGCATATCAGTCAATGCTCTTGTGATGCGGCCATTTCCATCATCAAAGGGATGTATAGATACAAACCACAAATGAGCTATAGCTGCCTTCAACACTGCATCGACATCCTCGTTGCCATTGACCCAAGCAAGGAAACGATCCATCTCGGCTGGCACACGCTCGGCTGCCGGCGCCTGATAATGAACTTTTTCTTTGCCCATAGCGCCCGAAACTACCTGCATGTTGCCCGTGCGATATCGGCCTACATCTATGCGATACAAACCACTCATTCCGGTTGGGAACAATACGTTGTGCCACCCGAAAAGCCTGTCATGAGTGAGAGGCTTATCGTAGTTTTGAGTTGCATCCAATTGCATTTCTACTACACCCTCGACATAGCGGGACACAGGCACAAGTCCAGCAGTCTCTATACCCAGCCGGCGAGCTATTGAAGAACGAACTTCTTCAATATTTAGTTTTTCACCCTCAATTTCTGATGAACGAACAAGTTCAAGTGTCATGTTCGAAAGTATAGCTTCGTCTTGAGAGTCAAATCCCAGCGATAGCATTCGCCCCATAACCTGCCCCTGCTTGGCACGCACACGTCCCAACTCTTTCATTATTTGCTGGCTATCATAACGGAATTGCCACCAGTTCTCGTAATCGTGTATGTATCGCATAAATCAAGTTTTGGGGCAAAAATAGAGCATATTCGGTAATTATCCAAATTATTCGCCGAAAAAATTCGGAGAATAGCAAGATTATTCACCGAAAATCTTCGGCGATTATCTAGTTGAACTAGAAAATCTAGATGGACTAGATAGGCTAGATGATATAGAAAAACAAAAAGGTAAGTGGCTGGTGAGGGGTGAGGGATTGGGGTGAGGATTTGGGGGAGAGGGAGTTTTTGATTATCTTTGCGGTGATGAAAAATCTTTTGCGGTGATGAGATATTTTTTGATAGCCGGGGAGGCGAGCGGCGACATACATGCCTCGCAACTGATTAGGGCTCTGAAGGCGCACGACGGTGAGGCTCGGTTTGAGTTTCTGGGCGGCGACCTGATGGCGGATGCGGCGGGAGTGGAACCTGTGATTCACTATCGCGACATGGCGTTCATGGGGTTCATCGAGGTGCTGAAGCACCTGAAGAGCATCATGGGCTTCATGAAGACGGCGAAGCAGCGCATTGCTGCCGAGCGGCCGGACGCGCTGATACTGGTGGACTATCCGTCGTTTAACCTGAAGATGGCGAAATATGCCCACAAGCGCGGCATTCCGGTGATGTACTTCATCTCACCCAAGGTGTGGGCTTGGAAGGAATACCGGGTGAAGAGCATCAAGAAATATGTGGACAGGATGTTCTCGATATTGCCGTTTGAGACGGCTTTCTACGCCAAACACGACTACAAGGTGAACTATGTGGGCAACCCCACGGTGAAGGAGATTGAGGAGCAGCGCAGCCGCTTCGGCTCGCGCGAGGAGTTTGGCAAAAAGAACCTGCTCGACGAACGGCCCATCGTTGCGCTGGTGCCGGGGTCGCGCCGCAAGGAGATTCGCGACAATCTGCCGTCGATGATAACGGCAGCGAGTCGTCACGAGGGCTATCAGTTGGTGATTGCCGCCGCACCCAACATCGACGAGAGCCTGTATCGCGAGGTGATGGAACCGCTGGGGATGCAGGTGAAGTTGGTTCATCATCAGTCGTTTGAACTCATCCACCACGCGCGGGCGGCGCTGGTGACGAGCGGCACGGCTACGCTCGAGACTGCCATACTGGGCACTCCGCAGGTGGCGTGCTACCGCATGAACGGCAGCAAGTGGCTGTTCAAGTTCTACCGCAAGCTGATTAAGGGAAAATATGTGACGCTGCCCAACCTGATTGTAGACGACGCCATCATTCCCGAACTGCTGCTGCACATGTGTACGCCCGACACGATTGACGCGCACCTGACGCCGCTGCTCACCGAAAGCGCCGAGCGCCAAGCGATGCTTGAGGGCTACCGCCGCATGCAGGCGATACTGACCACGCAGGATTGCACCGACAACACTGCCCGCCTTATCGTAGAGGCCCTTACATCTAAATAGATATGGCAACTGAAATCAAACTGGAACTGCTGGAGCAATTCAGCGCTGAGAGCGCAAGAAATCGGGAAATTGCCCAATTCCTGATGACTGAGATTGTGCCGCGCTACGATGCGTTTGACGCCGGGCATGACCGCCAACATGCGCTCTATGTGATGACGCAGAGTCTGCATCTGGCGCAGTTCTACCCCGAGGCTGACCGTGCAATGCTGCTCACCGCTGCCGCCTATCACGATGTGGGACTGGCGAACGGGCGGGAGCATCACCATGCCGACAGTGCGGCGATGCTGCGTGCCGACGCACGGTTGCAGCGCTGGTTCACGACCGAACAGGTGGAGGTGATGGCGCAGGCGGCATATGACCACCGCGCTTCGGCCAAAACGGCGCCTGTCACCATCTATGGTCGCATTGTGGCTGAGGCCGACCGGCAGATTGAGGTGGAGACAGTGATTAGGCGCACCATTCAGTTTGGCATGAAACAGTATCCTGGCCTCTCGAGGGAAGAGAGCCGTGAGCGCACGGTAGAGCATCTGCGCGAGAAGTATGGCGAAGGAGGTTATCTGAAGTTGTGGATACCAGAGAGCGACAATGCGGCGCGGCTGGCCGAGTTGCGTGCGCTTATTGCTGACGAGGCACGACTGCGTGGCGTGATTGACCGGCTCTACGACTCCTTAACGCTAAGGAGTAAAGGAGTTTAGGACCGCACTGACGGGCAAAGCCACGAACGCTCGCAACTGAACGGAAAGCAAAAATGCGAATAAGCGAGCCGAGATGCGGCACTTGAAGGGGATTTAGCCAATACATGCAAATAACGCTTATGATTTTTATTGAAAGCCATAGTTGAACTGGTAATATCTGGAAAATAAGTATTACTTTTGCAGCGTCAAATTCAAAAGAAGACTTATGATTAAATTTTGCGTGCGATTAGTGCAGCGTTGGCTGCCCGAACCATTTATATTCGCCATATTGCTCACCTTTGTGGCAGCGGTGGTGGCGATGCCATTGTGCCACCAGACTCCCCTTGAGGTGGTCGAGCATTGGGGCGACGGCGTATGGAATTTGTTAGAGTTTGCCATGCAGATGGCGCTGGTTCTTGTGTGTGGGTCGACTTTGGCAGCCGCACCTGTTATCAAGCGAGGCATCAATGCAATGGCTCGCCTGCCTCAGAGTGCCCCCGCTGCAATAGCCCTTGTGACAGTAGTTTCGGCCTTGTCGTGCTGGCTCAACTGGGGCTTTGGCCTCATTGTTGGCGTCGTGTTTGCCAAGGCAATAGCGCGTCAGCGTTCTGATGTCGACTATCGGCTTCTTGTCGCATCGGCCTATAGTGGCTTTGTGGTGTGGCATGCCGGCATCTCGGGCTCCATTCCCCTCACAATGGCCACGCCTGGCGAGTCGCTCTCAATAGCTACCAATGGCGCGCTGACCGACCCTGTGCCTGTAGCGCAAACCATCCTCGACTGGCACAATCTGGTGACTGTGCTGCTTGTGATTGTCGGCATCACCATCGCTAACACCTTGATGCACCCCAAAAAAGGCGTTCTCACCGTCGATCCGGCGCTCTTGAAGGACGATGATCATGTTGCGACCGATGTTTCATCCTCGACCAAGACACCTGCACAGCGACTTGAACAAAGCAAATTGCTCTCGTGGCTCGTGGCACTGATGCTCGTTGCCTATCTCGTGATTCATCTCTTTGTGAACGGCGCCAGTTTGGACCTTGGCGGGGTTATCATGATATTCCTTGCGTTAGGACTCATGCTGCATCCCACGCCGGTTGACTATGTGCGAGCCTTCGGAAAAGCCACCGCCGGTGCAGCAGGTATCATATTGCAGTTCCCCTTCTATGCCGGCATCATGGGCATCTTCACGGGCGTCGGCGTCAGCGGCATCAGCCTGGGAGGTGTCATGGCCGAAGCTTGCGTGCAAATCAGCACCCCAGTCACCTATCCGTTGCTCACCTTCCTTTGTGCAGCAGTGCTCAACCTGTTTGTGCCAAGTGGCGGCGGTCATTGGGCTGTGCAGGCACCGGTTATGTTCACTGCAGGTGCCAACCTCGCTGTAGACCCGGGCTTGACGGGCATGGCCATATCGTGGGGCGACGCATGGACCAATCTCATACAACCTTTCTGGGCGCTCCCGGCCTTGGCAATAGCTCGCCTGAATGCGAAGGACATCATGGGCTACTGCCTCATCGATCTTCTCATCACCGGTGTCATCATCTGCGCAGGCCTGTTGATTTGGGCCATATAGAAGAGCACCTCGGCTCAATTTCAGGAGCACATGCAATTCAGCCAGTGCTCCACAAAATCTTCATAGAGAAACAAAAATATCCCGCTGATCTTCAGTGGGATATTTTATAAATAGTGCGCCTGAAAGGACTCGAACCTTCACGTCGTGGGACACCAGATCCTAAGTCTGGCGCGTCTGCCAATTCCGCCACAGGCGCATGGTGCATTGCGATAGGGTGGTAGCCTCTTGCAGACTGGTCCTTGCCGCTTTGCGGGTGCAAAGGTAGTGATTTTTGCCGACATACGCTCAAACAGTGCCTCATTTTTTCTCAAAGCCTATCAAAAAAACGGTTCAAGTGCTGTGCAAAAGGGTAGCGTTCTCTTGCACATTTCAGCGTTATTGCTTACCTTTGCACCACGATTCATGATGAGTTTGGGGTGCTCCACACTTGGGGCTGAGATCATACCCACTGAATCTGAACCGGGTAATGCCGGCGTAGAGAACAAAAAACTTATTTGCAATGAAAAAGACACTTTTCCTTTCTGTCGCCATGTTGTGCGCCAGTTTCTCGGCTTTTGCAGGCCAAACCCCTGCTGCCGATGCCGACACCTCGATGCAGGTGCTTCTTGAAGATGTGGAAGTGCTTGGCACCCGTGCCACAGCCACCACTCCAGTAACCTACAGCAATGTGGGTAAACAGCAAATTGCCGAAGTGAACCACGGCAGGGATATCCCCTTCCTGCTCACCACCACGCCCTCGGTAGTAGCCACAAGCGATGCCGGCAATGGCATAGGCTACTCGTCGATCAGGATTCGTGGCGTGGATCCCACCCGTATCAACATCACCGCCAACGACATTCCCATGAACGATGCCGAAAGTCACGAAATCTTCTGGGTCAACACCCCCGACTTTGCCACCAGCTTGCAGGACATTCAGGTGCAGCGTGGTGTGGGTACCTCGAGCAATGGTGCCGGTGCCTTTGGCGCCAACATCAACCTGCGCACCCAGCGCATGAGCAGCACCCCCTTTGCCGAGGTGAGCGGCAGCTACGGCTCGTTTAACACCAACAAGGAGAGTGTGAAGGCAGGCACAGGCCTGCTGGGTGGTCACTGGATTTTTGACGGCCGCTTCTCGCACATTGCCAGCGAGGGTTATCGCGACCGTGCCTCGAGCAAGCTGCACTCCTACTTTGTGCAGGCGGGCTACTTCTACGATGCCGGCTCGGTGCGTTTCGTGAACTTCGGTGGCAAGGAGCAGACCTATCATGCATGGGACGGCATCAGCCGCGACAAGCTCAACACCGATCGCACCTATAATCCTAACGGAGCCATCAAGCACGACGACAAGATAACAGGGTTCTACAAAGACCAGCTCGACATCTATCGCCAGACGCATTATCAGCTCATTTGGGAGCACAATTTTAATCCACGCTGGCATCTGAATCTTGCTGCCCATTATACCGATGGATACGGCTACTATCAGGAATACAAGAACGCGCGCACACTCAAGGAATATGCCCTCGTGCCATTTGAACTCAATGGCGAGACCATCAAGAAATCGAGCCTCGTGCGCCGCAAGGTGCTCGACAGCGGCTTTGGCGGCATCGTCTATTCGCTGCGCTTCGACCACCCAGCTCATCACACCTTCACCTTTGGCGGTAGCGTTAACCGCTATGGCAACGACCACTATGGCCGTGTGCTCTGGGTCGAGAACTATCTGGGCCAGCTCAATCCCGACCACGAGTATTACCGCAATAAGGGCAAGAAGACCGATGTGAACTTCTATCTGAAAGGCGACATGAAGATTTGGCGCGGCCTGCGTGGCTATCTCGACTTCCAGTACCGTCACATCGCTTACACCATCAAGGGCGAGAACGACAAGTGGGATTGGACGGCAACCCCAGAGCATCTGCAGATTCTTGATGTTGACGAGAAATTTAATTTCTTCAACCCCAAAGCCGGTCTGTACTATCAGATTAACCCCAATCACTCGGTTTATGCCTCGTTTGCCGTGGCACAAAAGGAACCCACTCGCAACAACTACAACGACGGTCCGCTGCTCGTGCATCCCAAGGCCGAGCGACTCTATGACTACGAGTTGGGTTATGGTTTCCGGAGCAGCCGCTTCAGTGCCGGCGTCAACTTCTATTATATGAAGTACAAGGACCAACTGGTGCTCAACGGCAAACTCAACGAGATTGGCGAGGCCATGGCCGAGAATGTGCCCGACAGTTACCGTATGGGTGTCGAACTCACGGCTGGTGCCAAGATTACCGACTGGCTCATGTGGGATGTGAATGCCACCTTCAGCCGCAACCGCATCAAGGACTATGTGGGCTATGTGAGCGACTACGACGAGAATTGGGAAGAACTCTGGACCCAGACTGCCATCAAGAAGGGCAACACCACCATTGCCATGTCGCCCTCAATCATCGTGGGCAGCAACCTGCAGTTTGCCCTCAAGGGCTTCAGCGCTCAGTTGCAGTCGCAGTATGTGGGTCGCCAGTATCTCGACAACTTTGAGAGCAAGGAAGATAGTCTCGATCCCTATTTCGTGACGAACCTGAATCTGGCCTATACCTTCAAATTCCGCTTGGTCAAGGCCCTCACGCTGGGTTGCACTATCTATAACCTGTTCAACGAGAAATATGAGAACAACGGTTACAGCCAGACGGCTGCCGTCTATGGCGCCGACGGCAATATGACTCTCGTGAGCGATCCACGATTCTATCCCATGGCTGGCACCAATGTGCTGGCTCACATCACACTGAGTTTCTAATTCATTGCTGTGGATTGGCTTAACGACCTCATAACACAAACCGACTGGGTGCGCGTCACCGATGTGGCGGGTCTGGTGCTGGGGCTGCTCTACCTGTGGCTCGAGTTCAAGGCCAGCATCTGGTTGTGGCTGGTGAGTGTAATCATGCCCCTTGTGCATGGTTACACTTACTTTGCCCGTGGACTCTATGCCGACTTTGGCATGGAGGCCTACTATGTGCTCGTAGCCATCTACGGCTTCATTATCTGGAAATTTGGCGCCAAGCAGGGGGCGGATGATAAAAAGAAAGAGAAGCCCATCACTCATCAGCCACGGCGCCTCATCATCCCCACCTTGGTGGTATTCTTGCTGCTTTGGGGCGCTATTTGGTGGGTACTTGTTTCATTCACCGACAGCAAAGTGCCTGTTCTCGATAGTTTCACCACCTCGCTCAGCATGGTGGCCATGTGGGCGCTGGCGCAAAAGTGGGTTGAACAGTGGCTCTTGTGGCTGGTGGTCGACGCGGTGTGCTGCGGCCTCTATATCTACAAACAGATTCCTTTTTCGGCCAGTCTTTACGGTTTCTACACCGTCATGGCCGTCCTCGGCTACCGCAACTGGCTCCGCCTCATGCGCAAGCAGCAACAGCCCACCATACAGGAATCAAAGTCTTTGCAATAACCACTCTTTGTGAAGATATTTAGTATTTTTTGCAAAACAATTTGGATATATTAACAATAATCCTTATCTTTGTAAAAAATTAATACAAAAACAATTATCATGAAAATCAAATTGCCAAGTATAAATCTGTCACGGAAAGCGCAGATAGCGTTGCTTGTGGCATGCGGTGCAGTGGTGGGTGCTGGAGCCTATTTCATGTATGCACTGCGCTTTCACACTTATCTTGGCAATGATCCTTCGGCCTGTGTAAACTGCCACATCATGGCGCCTTACTATGACACCTGGCAGCATAGTTCACATGCCCGCAACACCACTTGCAACGATTGCCACGTGCCTCACGACAACATTGTCAAGAAATACTTCTTTAAAGGAAAAGACGGCATGGGGCATGTGTTTGCCTTTCTCACCCGCAGCGAGCACGATGCCATCTTTGCAAAAGACGAGAGTGCCGAAGTTATCATGGAGAATTGCATACGTTGCCACACGCAACTCAACCAGGAATTTGTAAAAACAGGAAGAATTGACTTCATGATGGCAAAGAAAGGCGAAGGCAAGGCATGCTGGGATTGCCACCGCAATGTGCCTCATGGCAAGGTTTCACTTTCCAGCACCCAGCAAGCGCTGGTTCCTTATCCACCCTCACCAGTGCCTGACTGGCTGAACAAAGCAATCAAGAATAAATAAAAAACAACAACGATATGGCAGAACAAGAGAAAAAAGAAAAGAAATTGAAGAAATGGCAGAAGTGGGGCATCTTTGGAGCCGCACTGGCCGCCGTCTTCTGTCTGGGGCTTGTGGTGTCGTCGCTCATGGAGCGTCGCGCTGAGGTGGCAAGCGTGTTCAACAACAAGCGCACCGAGTTCACCGATTCCATCATAGCCCAGAACGAGAAATTCAAAGCCGACTATCCTCGTGAATATGAAACCTGGGCCATGACCGAGGACACCAATTTTGTAAGCGAGTTCAACAGTTCGCAAGCCGTGGATGTGCTGGAACAACGTCCTGAAATGGTGATTTTGTGGGCTGGTTATGCTTTCTCACGCAACTACAATACTCCTCGCGGTCACAAGCACTGCCTCGACGACCTGCGCGAAATTTTGCGCACAGGCAATCCCGGAATTGACGGCGATGCCGACATGCAGCCAGGCACCTGCTGGACCTGCAAGGGGCCCGACGTGCCACGCATGATGCGTGAACTGGGCATCGATAAGTTCTATCACAAGCGCTGGAGCGAACTGGGTCCCGAAATCATGAACACCATTGGCTGCAGCGACTGCCACGATGCCCGCACAATGGACCTGAAACCTGCCCGCCCGGCCCTCTATGAGGCCTGGAACCGTCGTGGGCTTGATGTGAAGAAGGCTACGCACCAGGAGATGCGTTCGCTCGTGTGTGCACAATGCCACACCGAGTACTATTTCGACAAGGAGACCGACTACCTGATGTTCCCGCAAGACAAAGGCTTGACGCTCGAAGATGCCGAGGCCTACTATGACAGCATTGGTTTCTACGACTACATTCACCCACTCTCGAAAACTCCCATTCTCAAGGCTCAGCATCCTGGATATGAAATCTTCATGCAGGGCATTCACGGCCAGCGTGGCGTGAGCTGTGCCGACTGCCACATGCCCTACAAGAGCGAGGGTGGCGTGAAGTTTACCGACCACCACATCACCTCGCCACTTGCCAAGATCGACCGCACTTGCCAGGTGTGCCACCGCGAAGATGCCGAGGTGCTGCGTCAGAATGTGTATGAACGCCAGCGCAAGTGCACCGAGGTGCGTGACCGCGCCGAGAAGGAACTGGCGGCTGCCCACATCGAGGCCAAATTTGCCCTCGACAAGGGTGCAACCGATGCTGAGATGAAACCCGTACAGGATTTGTTGCGCAAGAGCCAGTGGCGTTGGGACTATGCTATTGCCTCGCATGGTGCCACATTCCACGCTCCGCAAGAGGTGACTCGCCTGCTATCGCACAGTGTGGACTATGCCCTGCAGGCTCGCCTGCTCATCGGCAAGATTCTTGCCAAGCACGGTTTCACCGGTGATGTGCCCATGCCCGACATCTCCACCAAGGCAAAGGCTCAGGCATTCATCGGCCTTGACATGAATACACTCAAAGCCAAGAAGAAGAAATTCCTTGAAACCATTGTTCCCAAGTGGATTAAAGATGCCAAAGCCAAGGGTAAAATCATAGAGGTATGACACGCACCAAGGCTTGGAGCATCAAGCACGGACTTTTACTGGGTGGCGGACTGGCACTGGTCGGTCTGCTGCTTCAGTTTTTGCTGGGACCCATCGACTGGCAACTGATTTCATGGCCAGTGAATGTTTACCTGCTTCTGTTCTTTGTCATGCTTGTTGTGGCATTGCATCTCATGCGAGGCGCTTTCTATCCTGTGCGCTGGCTCACTTCGCTGCCTGCAGCCATAGGTGTACTGTTATGGATAACAGCCATCACGCTGGTGATGGGACTGGTCAAACAACTGCCCTCGACGCAGCCACCTGCCGATGCTTTGGGCATCACTCGCATGCTCTCGTTCTGGCCCTTTGTGCTGCTCTACGGTTGGCTGGCTCTTTCATTGGCGCTTGTGGTGCTGCAAAGGTTGCTGAGCTTCAAGTGGCGCAATGTGCCTTTCTTGCTGCTACATGGAGGCATACTGGTATCATTGCTCACCGCCACTCTTGGCAGTGCCGATATGCAGCGAATGAAACTTATCACCACTGTTGGAGCAACAGAGTGGCGGGCCTATAACCAGCAAGAGGAAATGGTGGAACTGCCCATTGCCGTTGAGTTGAACCGCTTTATTATGGAGCAGTATGACGACGGCTCGCCAAAACGATATGCCTCCGATGTCAATATCTACACAAAGAGCGGCAACAACTTTCATGCTACCGTCGATGTGAACAAACCCATCAAGGTTGATGGCTGGAAGATTTATCAGTATGGCTACGATACCGCTGCCGGTCCAGAAAGCCGCATCAGCATCCTGGAACTGGTGAGCGACCCGTGGTTGCCCGCTGTGTATGCTGGCATAGCCATGATGCTTGCTGGAGCCTTCACGTTATTATTTATCTCTCGCAAAATCAAGGAGGATTGACATTATGGACTGGAATCATTTCATCATATATGCCTTTGCAGCCATCGTTTGCTGGATAGCAGGTGCTGTGCTGGCGTGGAAGTCCTCGAGAAGGCTATGGCCTAATGTGCTCACCCTGCTGGGACTTGGCATTTTCTTTTCATTCATCGTGGGCATGTGGGTGTCGCTGGAACGGCCGCCACTGCGCACTATGGGCGAGACGCGCCTGTGGTATTCTTTCTTCCTGCCTATGGTGGGGCTGGTGGTATACAACCGTTGGCGCTACAAGTGGATTCTTTCGTTCAGCACGCTCATGGCGGTTGTTTTTATCTGCATCAACATTTTCAAACCCGAAATACACAACAAGACACTCATGCCGGCTTTGCAGAGCGCATGGTTTGCGCCTCATGTCATTGTCTACATGTTTGCCTACGCTCTGCTCGGCGCAGCTTTTGTCATGGTCCTCTATTTGCTCTTGCGCAAGAGCAAACCGATAACGGCTCAAGAGATGGACATGACCGACAATCTGGTGCGCGTGGGTTTGGCATTTATGACCTTTGGCATGCTATTCGGAGCCTTGTGGGCCAAGGAGGCATGGGGACATTACTGGGCTTGGGATCCCAAAGAGACATGGGCCGCCATCACCTGGATGGCCTATCTGGCCTACCTGCATTACCGCCATTATGCACCAAGCAAGGTGCGGCCGGCATTAATACTCCTGATCGTATGCTTTGTTTTCCTGCAAATGTGCTGGTGGGGCATCAACTATCTGCCCTCGGCGCAGGGCAGCAGCGTCCACACCTATAGCCTCAACTAACCTTGTCGAGCTCCCTGCGCGCGCAAGCAAGACTCATTGGCAACAGTTGCACCATCGGGGAGAGAGGAAACAAATCTATAAGTTTGCTATTAATTGAAGGCTGTTTTGACTTTCGGCTTGCAGTTGTTCTATTGCGAGCCTTCTTTCGTTTAACAATGCTTGATCGATGGGTGTTTCCATCAACTGATGAATCGCATCGGCAATTTGCTGAGGCGTCTCGGCTTGTGTGCAAAAAGTTCCCAACTGGTGCCCGTGGAGCATGTCTTTGTTGGCGATGATGTGCCCGCAACTGCGGGTAAGCGTATTGAGCAGCTTCAGTTTGATTCCTGTGGGTTGGAATGTGAGCATGAGGTGAATTCTTGCCCTGCACAACAGGTCGTCGAGTTGCTTGTCGGTCGGGTTAGGCACAATCTCGACATTGTCACAAACCTTTTTGAGGTTGGGATTGCGGCCGGCAATGACAAAGCGCACATCAGGGCAGAGTGGTGCGACCTGTTGCATGATGAAGAGTGCCACCCTGTGATTCTCATTTACCGACAAATTGCCGTGATACAGCACAAAAGGCTCAGTATCGCCGACCATTGACGGCATAGTTGCATCGAAAAAGCAGGGAAGGGTTTTCACATTCATTTCAGGAAACCGTTCCTGCAACGATTGCTTGTCGGCATCGGTAATTGCATAAACTAACGAGGTATGCTGCAGGCGCGACTCAAAGGCCTTCAGTTTCATGCTCTCGATGCGATAATAAACGGCTTTCCACCTCCATCCTGCTTGCCTTGACAAGGCTCTATAATACTCGTGCTCAATGTTGTGCATGCGCACAACTTTAACCCTGCTGGCCAACGCGGGATGATCTAACAATAGGCATGTGTGCAAACCCTCGAAGAGAATGGGGGCATCGTCGACCAATAAGTTCTGTAACAATGTCTCATCGTCACGAGATTGCACAATGTAAGGCAGGCGCGATAGTTGGGCTCGCCATCCGGTGCGACGGCGATAGCATATCACATTGTCGCATACATGTTCGAGTTCAGGCAATATTTCACGCCCATCATAGGCATAGGTGTGCAAGGTGACTTCATAGCCAGCTTTGCGCAAAGCCACAAGCTTATAATACACATCAATCACTCCGCCATAGTCGGCAGGAAAAGGAACCTGAAAACTAACTACATGCAACTTCATGATGCAAACAATGAAAAAATGATAACTATGCAGCACAAAGTTAAGTAAATTTTCTTAGAGTGGTGCACAATTTACAAAAATAATGACGGTAACGGCATTTTCGCTGGCAGCATAAAGACGGGGGTGGGGATGGTAAAACATTCGCCATTTATATATAAATAGAGGAATAAATGAGATTTTTTTAGGTGAAAGAGTGTGGCGGTGTCGCAGATTATTACTAATTTTGCACTTTCATGACTAATTGTAACAACTTGATGAGAGCATCATAATTGTGACTGATTCTATGATTGAAAATAAGTTTAAGCTGCTTGCCGGTCCCTGCGTCATTGAGTCGGAGGAGAATGTGCTTTTCCATGCCGAGTCGCTGAAGCGCATTGTGGAGAAGTTTGACATTGACTTCTATTTCAAGGCATCGTGGGACAAGGCAAACCGCACCAAGGCCACCAACTACCGCGGTCCGGGTCTTGAGGAAGGCTTGCGCATCCTCGAGAAGGCGAAGACCGAGGTGGGAGTGAAGATTGTGACCGACATACACGAACCCAGCCAGGCCGCTCCTGTGGCTCAGGTGGCCGACATCATTCAGATACCAGCATTCCTGTGCCGCCAGACCGACTTGCTCAAGGCTGCTGCCGAAACGGGCAAGATTGTGAACATCAAGAAGGCTCAGTTCTCGAGTCCCGAGGAGATGGCCAATGTGGTGAGCAAGATGGAATACTTCGGTTGCAAGCAGTTCATGCTTTGCGAGC
This sequence comes from uncultured Bacteroidales bacterium, assembly GCA_902768435.1. Classification (GTDB taxonomy): domain Bacteria; phylum Bacteroidota; class Bacteroidia; order Bacteroidales; family Muribaculaceae; genus Sodaliphilus. Next base: position 141,691 of record CACXLJ010000016.1, read on the forward strand.
GCGGCAACTGTTTTGGCTACAACAATCTGGTGGTTGACATGGCTGGTCTTGTGCGTCTGTCGCGCCTGGGCTGCCCGGTGCTGTTTGATGCCACTCACAGCGTGCAGATTAGCGGCGGCGCGCTTGACCACGGTAACAGTGGCAAGAGCGAGTTTGTGCCTTATCTGGCCAAGGCTGCAGTGGCCACGGGTGTGCTTTCGGGCTTGTTCATGGAAGTGCACAACGACCCTGCATCGGCTCTGTGCGACGGCAGCTGCATGCTGCGACTCGACCGCACCGAGGCCTTGCTCGACCAACTCATGAGAATCAGAGCAATAGCACAAGAATCATAAGACAACGGAGACATGCTCATACTGAAGCGAATAACGCATAACACCATTTGGGGAGGTCCCAAAATTAGCCGTTACACGGGTGTCGAAGGCGATAGCATCGGTCACCTGTACTCGGTATATTGCCGCGAAGGCATCTCTAACGAGGTGCTGAACGGCGAGTGGAAGGGCCGTTGCCTGAACGAGGTGTTCCCACTCTTCAAGGGTGAGTTCGGAATGTCGCAGTATGAGTATTTCCCACTCACCCTGGCCTTGACCGAGGCTAACGAGAACCTGAGCATTCAGGTGCATCCCGACGATGCTGCTGCCAATGCACTCGAGCACAAAGCCCGTGGCAAGCGGGAGTCGTGGTACTTTATCGAGGCACCCACATCGGGCACCATCATCAACGGCTGCACTTGTCGCGACGAGGCTCAGGAGGCGCAGATGATAGCCCGTGGCGAGTTTATGGTCATGGCCGACACGCTGCCTGTGCAGGTGGGCGACTATGTGTTTGTGGAGCCTGGCACCCTGCATGCCATCACGGCAGGCAGCCTGGTGTTTGAGATTGAGGAGGGTGCCGACTTCACCTATCGCTTCTATGACTACGACCGCGTCGATGCCCAAGGCAACAAGCGCGAACTGCATGTGAAGAAGGCCACCGAGGCCTTGCGCCTGGGCCTGAAGTCGGTAGTGAAGACTTATGACGGAAAAGAAATTCAAGAAAAAACATATACAACAAAACTGATTAACGACACACCGGCGTATGCCAACGAGAGTGGCACGCTCGAGTGTTTCACCTTTGTGAAAGGAGCCTTGAACTGCGACGGCATCGAGGTGGCTCCGGGGTCTACCATATTGCTGTGGCCTGGCGAGCAGCTCGACACGAGTGGCGTGGAACTGGCTTTTGTCTCAAAAATGCGGGAGGACTGCTTATGATATATTCACCATCATTAATGTGTGGCGATTTCGACAACCTCAAGGAAGAGGTGAAGAATCTGGAGGCTGCCGGTGCTAACCGGTTGCACCTGGATGTGATGGACGGGCAATATGTGCCCAATTTCGCTCTGGGACTGGGCGATGTGAAGTCGATATGCAAGAATACCATTCTGCCCACCGAACTCCACATGATGATTCAGGAACCAGGCCGATACATCAAGCTCTTTGCCGATGCTGGCGTGGACATTTTCTATTTCCATCCCAACACCGACAGCGACCCTATGGGCGTTGTGCAGAAAATCAGGGATGCGGGCAAGAGTCCCGGTATCGTTATCAATCCCGAGACTGCCATCGAGAGCTTGCGTGAGTTCTACTATATGGTAGACCATGTGCTGGTGATGGGCGTCAAGCCCGGCAATGCCGGCAGCATCTATCTGACGCATGTCGACAAGAAGATTGAGCGCCTCATTGAACTGCGAGGCAACAGCGAGTGGGAAATCATGGTTGACGGAGCCTGCTCGGTCGACCGCATGAAGCGCTGGAGCCAGCAGGGCGTCGACGGCTTTGTGCTGGGAACCTCGGCACTGTTTGGCCGCCCCGATTCGTACAAGAACATTATGGACAAAATCCGTCAGGAGTGCGGCGAATAAAGTTATGGGCAGCGTGATTAAACTTCTGGTAATGGATGTTGACGGCACCCTCACCGACGGCAAGATCAACATGGGTCCCGATGGTGAGCTTTTCAAGTCGTTCAACATTCGCGACGGCTACGGCATCAACGAGATGCTGCCGGCTCATGGCATAGTTCCCGCCATCATCACTGGCCGCACCTCGCAGATTGTGGCTAACCGCGCTGCCGAACTCCATATCACAGAACTGTATCAGGGCAAGCACGACAAGCTCGACACGCTCAAAGCCCTGATGGACAAATATCACTGTACGCGTGAGAATGTGGCCTACATTGGCGACGATATCCTCGACATCGTGTGCATGCGCGAGTGCGCCCTGGTGGGTTGCCCTGCCGATGCCTGCCGCGAGGTGAAGGAACTGTCGCACTACATTTGCGACGCTAAGGGCGGTGACGGTGCCGTGCGCGAGTTCATCGAGTTTGTGATTGATCGCAACCAAAGCCTATAGTTTTTCATGAAATGATTCACCGGTTTGAGAACGGGGAGTTGAACGAAGTGCTGGTGTCGAATGCGCTCCCGGCACAGTTCACTTTCCCGTTTTGCTATGTTCCGCACCCGCTATGCAAGGCGGCTGCGGCGCAGGTGATGCGTTATGTGGAGAGCCGAGGCGAGTGGACTGCCGAATTGCGTGCGGGCAAGATGCTGGGCGTGCTGGTGGTGCGTGACACCGAGGGGCAGTTGGGTTTTCTTGCGGCCTTTTCGGGCAATCTGGCCGGTGCTGTGCAGCACAGCTATTTCGTGCCTCCCGTCTATGACCTGCTGCAGCCCGATGGCGAATTCAAACGGGGCGAACGCGCAATTACCGATATCAATCACCAGATAGCCGCTCTTGAGGCCGATGACTCGCTGAACGATTTGCGAGCCGATATGGAAAGACTGTGCCACGACCGCGATGCCGAACTGGAGGCTTACAGGCAAATGATGGCGCAGAGCAAACAGCACCGCGACGCGGCAAGGGCATCGGGGACACTCACGGCCGAGGAGCAGCAGCAACTTGTTGCCCAGAGCCAGTTTCAGAAAGCCGAGATCAAACGCATGAACCGCCGATGGCAGGAACGCATGGCACAGGTGCAGCGGCAACTCGACGACAAACTGATGTGTATCGATGCTCTCAAGCAAGAGCGCAAAGCCATGAGCGAGGCGTTGCAGGAGCGCATCTTCAGACTCTTTGTGGTGCGCAATGCCCGAGGCGAGAGCCTTGACTTGATTGAGGTGTTTAACCGCTACTATGGCGAGGATGCCGGGGTGATGCCGCCGGCTGGGGCAGGGGAGTGCTGCGGGCCGCGACTGCTGCAATGCGCCTACCTGAACGCTCTCACGCCCTTGTGCATGGCCGAGTTCTGGTATGGCAATTCGCCCGTGGGCGAGGTTCGTCATCATGGCCAATTCTATCCCGCCTGCAGCAGCAAATGCAAACCCATACTCACCTTCATGCTTCAAGGGCTTGATGTGGAACCTAATCCGCTCGAAACAGCCTCATCGGCACCCATCAAGGTGCTTTATGAAGACGACTGGCTCGTGGCTGTCGACAAACCCGCAGGCATGCTCTCGGCTCCTGGTAAACTGGATGTGGAATCGTTGCCGCAGTTGCTTATGCGTGAGCGTCCAGGCGAGCAGTTGCATGTGGTGCATCGGCTGGATATGGCCACTTCGGGCGTGCTGCTGCTGGCTAAATCGATGGAAATGTGCATAACGCTGCAACGCATGTTTGCGGCACGCCAGGTGAGCAAGTGCTATGTGGCTTGGCTGCAGGGCAATGTGGCAAGCGATGCGGGCACCATCATCCTGCCGTTGCGTCCCGACTTTGACCATCGGCCTTTTCAGGTGGTGGATGAGGCGCAAGGCAAGGAGGCAATTACCCGATATGAGGTGGTGGAGCGCCGTGATGGGCTCACGCGTGTACGGTTCTATCCACTCACGGGCCGCACCCATCAGTTGCGTGTGCACGCCGCCCACCGTTGCGGCCTGAATGCACCCATTGTGGGTGACACACTCTATGGCACACCAGGGGAACGCCTCATGCTGCATGCGCAAAGCCTCACTTTCACGCACCCCGTCACTGCTCATCGCATCACCATCACTGCTCCCGTTCCGTTCTGATGCCACAGCCATTGAGTGTGGTTGATGTTTGTTAACACATTGAAAATCAGCAATATAAAATGGAAAAACCGGTCACTTGAGGATGACCGGTTGTCTTGTTTTTACCTAAATGGAAGTGTTGGCAATTACTTGGTGAGTTCGAATCCCACGCGAGCGCCATTGGTGCTCTTGGCGAGTTTGCTGACAGCCTCGACTGCGGCAGCGTTAGTAACGCCCCCCACTTTTTGGAGCATGTTGGTCATTTGAGTGGCGTCGAACATGAGTCCCATGCCGTTGTTGGTTTTGGTTACATTGCCCTTGATGGTGTTGGCGCCGCTCTTGAGAGCGATTTCACCGGTTTTCTCATTGTAGGTGTAAGTGCCGCTGAAGGGAATGCCATTGACTTGTGCGCTGAATGAATTGTTGGCACCGAAGTTGAAGAAAGTGTTTTTCTTCGTGATACCAATTTGCTGGTAGTTTGATGCCAGCGAAGAAGCGATGTTAGTGACAGCTGCAGCGCCCCCGGCCTTAGTGAGTGCCTGCTGTGTTGTGAAAGCCGCACTGGGAGCGTTGTAGGTCCAGTTTCCCTGGAGGTCGTTAGATGTGAAGCCAAGTCCGAGCACATTGCCAAGCACAGCACCTAACACATTGCCCAAAAGGCCACCTGTATTAGTACTTGTGTTGCCGCCACCAAATCCAGAAAGGCAACTTGTGGAAAGGATTGCTAAAGCAGATAAAACTGCGATAAAAGATTTTTTCATAGTTGTGGTTTTTAAATTAATGTATATAAAAAGTTCTGCCACAAATATAAGATAAATTCTTATAAAATCACACAATCTTGCAGAAAAAAAACGCCAAATGGGTATTTATTTTCTCAAAAAAGAGGTTTTACAGTAGGCGTTTCAAAACTTGATCACCTCGGTTTTGCGTGGACTGAAGTTGTCGTTCACAGCCACGGTGCGGGCCTTGAAATCGATGGTGACGGTGCGGGCGCTAATCCAGTTGGGGTAATAGACCGTCATGGTGAGCACCGAGGGCGAAGTCCAGGCATAGTTGCCAGCGCGCACATAGTCGGGCGTGATGCCTGCAAAGCGGTTGCGTGCCGTGATGGTGTAGAGCGGCAGCGTGTGGATGGGTTCCACTTCCCATTTGCCAAATGCAAGGCGGGCATGGCTGATGTTGTGATTTCCGTAATGCCAATCAAGGGTGAGATGCTTGTCGTCGGTGAGGGTGATGGTAAGAGGTTCACATCCCTCGGGGGCAATCGTGACGATGCCATTGTTGGCCATTTGAGGCAAGAGTTTTGAAGTAGCCTTGCCCTTGATCAAGGGTTGAGTGAAAGCGAGGCATTTCTTGCTCAAACGAGCTGCCGCCTTGTTTTGCGCGGGCAGGGGTTCCTCGCTCACGATGGCGGGAATCAGGTGGTCCCAGATGCAGCCCAGCAGGTCATGACCATGATAACTGATGCTGTTGATGACTACCGCGAGATCGAATTGTGGCACGCACACGACATATTGTGCCAGGGCGCCATCGGCACGGAAAGAGCCTGGATATTTGCTGCGCCAAATCTGGTAACAGTAGCCCTGGTTGCCGTCGGTGGGCGGTGTGTTGGTCGCAGCGCACTCAATCTGTTTGGAAGTGGCTTGGTCGATCCACTCAGCGCTCACCAGTTGCTGTCCGTTCCAGTTGCCGCGGTTCAACAGCAGGATGCCCAGTTTGGCCAGCGACTCGGCCTGCACACGCAGTCCCCAGCCGCCCGTGTTGTAGCCTTGCGGGCTTTGCTCCCAGTCGGCCGCAGTGATGTGCATGGCGTTGAAGTATTTCTCTTGCAGATACTGCAACAGGGTCTTGCCTGTGACACGCTGCACAATGGCGCTGAGCATGTAGCTGCACATGGAGTCGTAGTAGAAGTGCGTGCCCGGCTCGTGCTTGGGCGTGGTGGCGAGGAAGGCGCTAATCCAGTCGTCGTTGTTGGCACGCAGTGATGAGTAGTTGATTTCCAACCCTGAGCCCATGATGAGCAGGTCGCGCACCGTCATTTGTGCCAGCCAGGGTGCGATGGTGTCGGGCAGGCGTTCGGGGAAGAAGGTGGCCACGCGGTCGGTGAGTCGCAGACGGTTTTCGTCGATGGCTGCTCCTATGCCCAGTGCCACAAAGGTCTTGGAAGCGCTATACTCGATGTGGCCATACTCGGGACTGAAGGGCGCGGGATGCGCCTCGGCCACCACGGCGCCATGGCGCAGCACCATCACATGGTGGAAGTGCGTTTCGGGCACGGCAAAGAGCGAGTCGATGAAGCGCTCCACACCGGCACTGCTCATGCCTTGCTGCTCAGGTGTGGTGCGGGGCAGGTCGCCCACCTGTGCCATCGCCAGCATGCTGAACATCGCCAGCAGGCTAATGGCCAGAAATCTTGATAATCGGTTCATAGCAATATGTTTTTATAAAATGTATTTATTGAAAAGCATCAGTCGGCGGTGAGTTTGCGATAGCGGATGCGGGTGGGTTCTTCCTTGCCCAGGCGCTTGAGTTTGTTCTCCTCATAGTCGGAGTAAGAACCCTCGAAGAAGAACACATTGGAGTCGCCCTCGAAGGCGAGGATGTGGGTGCAGATGCGGTCGAGGAACCAGCGGTCGTGACTGATGACCACGGCGCAGCCTGCAAAGTCGTCGAGACCTTCCTCGAGTGCGCGCAAGGTGTTCACATCGATGTCGTTGGTGGGCTCATCGAGCAGGAGCACATTGCCCTCTTCCTTGAGTGCCAGCGCCAGTTGCAGACGGTTGCGTTCGCCGCCCGAGAGCACGCCGCACTTCTTTTGCTGGTCGACACCTGTGAAGTTGAAGCGCGACAGATAGGCGCGCGCATTCACATCGCGACCACCCATGCGCAGCAGTTCCACACCGCCCGAAATCACCTCGTAGACGGTTTTGTCGGGGTCGATGCTGGTGTGCTGCTGGTCGACATAGACCGCCTTCACCGTCTCGCCCACCTCGAAGGTGCCGCTGTCGGGCTGTTCCAGGCCCATGATGAGGCGGAACAGGGTGGTCTTGCCGGCGCCATTGGGGCCGATAACACCCACAATGCCGTTAGGCGGAAGCATGAAGTTGAGGTCGTCGAAGAGCAGTTTGTCGCCAAAGGCCTTGGCCACATGATGCGCTTCAATCACCTTGTTGCCCAGGCGTGGGCCGTTGGGGATGAATATCTCGAGTTTCTCCTCTTTTTCTTTCACCGACTCGTTGAGCAGGCGGTCGTAGCTGTTGAGCCTTGCCTTGCCCTTGGCCTGGCGTGCCTTGGGAGCCATGCGCACCCACTCGAGCTCGCGTTGCAGAGTCTTCTGTCGCTTGCTCTCGGTCTTCTCTTCCTGAGCCAGTCGCTGTGTCTTCTGCTCAAGCCAGCTGCTGTAGTTGCCTCGCCAGGGAATGCCCTCGCCGCGGTCGAGTTCCAGAATCCATCCCGCCACATGGTCGAGGAAGTAGCGGTCGTGGGTCACGGCGATTACGGTGCCCTCATACTGCTGCAAGTGCTGTTCGAGCCAGTCGATCGACTCGGCATCGAGGTGGTTGGTAGGCTCATCGAGCAGGAGCACATCGGGTTTCTGGAGCAGCAGTCGGCACAGTGCCACACGACGGCGTTCGCCACCGCTCAGGTGCTCGGTGAGCTGGTCGGGGTCGGGACAACGCAGTGCATCCATAGCGCGCTCGAGGCGGCTGTCGAGGTTCCAGGCATCGGTGGCATCGATGATGTCTTGCAGTTCGCCTTGGCGGGCAAAGAGTTCGTTCATCTTGTCGGGGTCTTCGTAGTACTCGGGCAGACCAAACTTTTGGTTAATCTCCTCATATTCTTTGAGGGCATCCACCACATGCTGCACACCCTCCTGCACCACCTCGCGCACCGTCTTGGTGGGGTCGAGCTGGGGATCCTGGGGCAGGTAGCCCACGGTGTAACCCGGAGCAAAGACCACCTCGCCCTGATAGCGGGTCTCGATGCCGGCAATGATTTTCATGAGGGTGGATTTACCGGAACCGTTGAGGCCGATGATGCCAATCTTGGCGCCATAGAAGAAGGAGAGATAAATGTTTTTGAGCACTTGTTTCTGGTTCTGCTCGATGATTTTGCTCACGCCCACCATCGAGAAGATGATTTTTTTGTCGTCGACTGTTGCCATAATATAAATATGATTTTTTTAGTTTCTAAAAGTCAATTTACAAAGTTAATGAAAAAATAGCAATTGTGCAAAAGTGCTGCTCAACGGGTAGCATGCAATTTTAGTTTTCAGTTTTCAGTTTTCAGTTCTCAGTTCTCAGTTTTCAGTTTTCAGTTCTCAGTTCTCAGTTTTCAGTTTTCAGTTTTCAGTTAAAGGTTCTAGTAGTTCTAGTTGTTCTAGATGCTCAGGGCTGCGACAGTGTCGCAGCACAGCGGACAGGACGCAATTAAAAATGCGGGAAAAAAGTTGACTCTACATGGGGGAAATGCAGTTTTTTTGGTTTATATAATAATAAAAATAAATTAATTATTATCTTTGTAGTTTGAATTAAACCGAGGAAGCGAATCGGTTTGAATCAACGGCATTAATCATCAACAAAAACGAGGCAATGAAAGCAGACAGTTTGATAATCATCCCGACCTATAACGAGAAGGAAAACATCAGCAACATCATCCATGTGATTCTGGGCATTGAGGAGCACAAGTTTGATGTGCTGGTGATAGACGACAACAGTCCGGACGGCACGGGTGCCATAGTAGATGGCATCATTGCCGAGGAACCCGAGCGCGTGCACATCATTAAGCGCAGCGGCAAGCTGGGCTTGGGCACCGCCTATATCGAGGGCTTCAAATGGGCTCTGCAGCAAGACTATGCCTATGTGATTGAGATGGATGCCGACTTCTCGCACCGTCCGCAAGACTTGATACCGCTGCAGCGCGCCTGTGGCGAAGAGGGAGCCGATGTGAGCATCGGTTCGCGCTACCTGACGGGGCTGAATGTGGTGAACTGGCCGCTAGGGCGCATACTGATGAGCTACTTTGCCTCGAAGTATGTGCGACTGATTACCGGCATGAAGATTAACGACACCACGGCGGGCTTTGTGTGCTACAAGCGCGAGGTGCTCGATGCCATGCACTTCGACATGATCAAGTTCAAGGGCTATGCCTTCCAGATAGAGATGAAATTCACCGCCTACAAGATGGGCTTCAAACTCAAGGAAGTGCCCATCGTGTTTGTGAACCGAGAACTGGGCACGAGCAAAATGAGCGGTGGTATATTCAGCGAGGCGCTGTTTGGCGTGATTAAACTGAAGTGGAGTTCGTGGTTCAACAAGAAGAAATTCACCCGTCGCACCTCAACCGAAACACCAACTGAAAAGGCATGAAAGTCGTTTATAACGGAGATATTGTGAATGAAGGCAAGCGCTTTCGGGGCTATGTTGTGACCGAAGGCGAGATGATTGTGGAGGTGGGGCACGGCATGCCCTCGCCCTGCATGATTGAAGCCTCAGAAGATGATATTGACGCCGAGGGCGGACTGATATTGCCCGGTGTGATTGACGACCATGTGCACTTTCGCGACCCCGGACTGACCCACAAGGCCGACATGGCGAGCGAGAGCCGTGCAGCCGTGGCAGGGGGTGTGACCTCGTTTATGGACATGCCCAACACAGTGCCCAACACCACCACCATCAAAGCACTGGAGGATAAGTTTGCCCATGCCGCTCAAGAGAGTGTGGCCAACTACAGTTTTTACATAGGGGCTACCAACGACAATCTGGCCGAACTGAAAGCGGTGGACTACAGCCGCGTGTGCGGCATCAAGGCTTTTCTGGGCTCGTCGACCGGCGGCATGCTGCTGAGCGACCCTGAAGCCATGCGCCGCGTGTTTAGTGAGACCGATGCGCTCATCGCCATTCACAGCGAAGATGAAGACATCATCAAAGCCAACCGTGCCCGCTATGTGGCAGCATGTGGCGAAAACCTGCCGCTGCGCTATCATGAACTGATACGCAGCCGTGAGGCATGCTTTGCCTGCACCCAACGCGCCGTGCAATTGGCCAGCGAATGCGACACGCGACTGCACCTCATGCACATCAGCACAGCCGACGAACTGGCGCTGCTGAGCCCGGCGCCACTCGGCGAAAAACGGATTACCGCCGAGGCCTGCATTGCCCACCTCAACTTCAACAACAGCGACTATGAGCGACTGGGCAACCGCATCAAGTGCAACCCTGCCGTGAAAAGCGCTGCCGACCAGCAAGCGCTGCAACGCGCCGTGAACGAAGGACTGATTGATGTGATAGGCACCGACCACGCTCCGCACCTGCTGAGCGAGAAGCAAGGAGGTTGCCTGCAAGCCGCCTCGGGTATGCCCATGGTGCAGTTCTCGCTGGTGGTGATGCTGGAGCAAGCGCGTCAAGGCATTTTCACAACCGAGACCGTTGTGGAGAAAATGTGCCACGCACCCGCACTCCTCTTTGGAATAGAACAACGCGGATTCTTGCGTCGAGGCTACCAGGCCGACATTGCCGTGGTGGTACCCGAACCGTCGGGCCACACGCTGAGCGATGCCGATGTGCTCTCGAAGTGCGGGTGGACTCCACTTGAGGGCTTCGCGGTGCATCACCGCGTGAAAGCCACGCTGGTGAACGGCCATACCGCCTATCTGAATGGCCGTGTGAACGAGGCAGCGCGCGGACAACGATTAACCTTTACACACTGAAATGAAAGAAACATTCAAGATAACCGGACTCACCGACCAGCAGGTGGCTGAAAGCCGCGCCCGTCATGGCATGAATGTGCTCACGCCACCCAAGAAACGGCCGCTGTGGCTGCAGTTCCTCGACTGCTTTAAAGACCCACTCATCAAGATACTGCTGGTGGCCTTTGCTCTGTCGGTGGGCATTGCCGCCTATGAATACTTTGGCACAGGAAAAACGGCCGAAGTGCTGCTCGAACCCGTGGGCATCTTCATTGCCATTGTGCTTGCCACGCTGGTGGGTTTCCTGGTGGAAGTGAATGCCAACAAGAAATTTGAGATACTCAACAAACTGAACGACGATGTGCTGGTGAAGGTGACCCGCAATGGCAAGGTGACCCAGATTGCGCGCCGCGATGTGGTGGTGGGCGATGTGGTGATGCTCGACGCGGGCGAGAATGTGCCTGCCGACGGCGACCTGATCAATAGCGTGTCGATGAGCGTTGACGAGAGTTCGTTTACCGGCGAACCGTTGGCCCACAAATCGCACAAGCCCGAAGACGAGAAGGGCGATGCCACCTATCCCGTGAACCGCCTGCTGCGCGGCTCGAATGTGGCCGACGGACATGGCGTGATGCGCGTGACCGAAGTGGGCGACCGCACCGAGTATGGCAAGGTGTTCACCGAGGCTCAAATCGAGAACGACCTCGAGACGCCGCTCATGAAGCAATTTGACCAGCTTGGCCGCTGGATAGCCAAGGGCAGCTATATTGTGGGCGCCTGCATTGTGGTGGGACGCCTGCTCATGCTGGCCCTCGACGGGATGCCTCACGACGCCCTCGACATTGTGCAATATGTGATCGAGACCGTTATGCTTGCCGTGACGCTGATTGTGGTGAGTGTGCCCGAAGGGCTGCCCATGAGCGTGACACTGAGCATGGCGCTGAGCATGCGGCGCATGCTTGCCTCGAACAACCTGGTGCGCAAGATGCACGCCTGCGAGACCATGGGCGCCGCCACCATCATCTGCACCGACAAGACTGGCACACTCACGCAGAATCAGATGCGTGTGCAGGAAGCCTATTTTCCCGAGATTAAGCAACAGCGGCTATTGGGCACTGACCCCATGAGCCAGCTGATTGCGCTGAACATAGCCTGCAACTCCACCGCCTTTATCGACAACAGCGACGAGCAGAAGGTGAAAGCGATAGGCAATCCCACCGAGGGAGCCTTGCTGTTGTGGCTGCACGAGTCGGACATCAACTATGCCGAACTGCGCGAAAGCAACGAACTTGAAGCCCAGTTGCCCTTCTCGACCGAGAACAAATACATGGCGAGCGTGATACGCACCCCTGACGGCCGCCGGCTGCTGCTGGTGAAAGGTGCCTCAGAAATCATCGTGCGCCATTGCAGCCGCATAGCCGGTGGCATCACCTTTGAGGAAATAACGAAACACTTGCTCCAATATCAGTCGCAGGCGATGCGCACGCTGGGCTTTGCCTATAAGGAACTGAACGATGGCGAGATGAACCCCATTGCGCACTACCGGCTTGAGGCCGAGGGACTGACCTTCATGGGCGTGGTGGGCATCAGCGACCCCGTGCGCAGCGATGTGCCCGGTGCCATCAGGGAATGTTGTGAAGCCGGCATTCAGGTGAAAATCGTGACTGGCGACACTCCCGTGACAGCACGAGAAGTGGGGCGCCAGGTGAACATCTGGAATGCCGATGATGCCGACGACACGCTCATCACAGGCGAGGAATTTGCTCGCCTCAGCGACGAGGATGCCATGCAACGCGCCCGTGAAATTAAAATCATGTCGCGTGCTCGCCCTGCCGACAAGGCACGCCTGGTGAACCTGCTGCAGCAAAGCGGCGAGGTAGTGGCAGTGACGGGCGACGGCACCAACGATGCCCCAGCGCTGAATGCGGCGCAAGTGGGGCTCTCGATGGGCGACGGCACGGCTGTTGCCAAGCAAGCGAGCGACATCACCATTATGGACAACAGTTTCACGAGCATAGGCAAGGCTGTGCTGTGGGGCCGTTCACTTTACAAGAACATTCAGCGATTTATCCTGTTCCAGCTCACGGTGAACCTGGCTGCCTGCATTGTGGTGGGCATTGGTTCGTTTATCAGCGAACAACCCGCCCTGACGGTGACCCAGATGCTGTGGATCAACCTGATCATGGACACCTTTGCCGCGCTTGCCCTTGCCTCGCTGCCTCCCAACGAGAAGGTGATGCACGACAAGCCCCGCCGCGACGGCGACTCGATTATCACACGCAAGATGATGAAATTCATCGGGGGGGCTGGCTTGCTGTTTGCCGTGCTCATGCTGGGCATGTTCTGTTATTTGCTGTTTGTCAACCACTCGCTCGACGAGGGGCGCAGCCTCATCACCAGCCACATCATGCCCGACGAGGTGGCCATCTACTTCACCACCTTCGTGTTTCTCCAGTTCTGGAACATGTTCAACGCCAAGGCGTTTGATAGCGGTCACTCGGCCTTCCACAACATCAAGGACAGCAAGGTGTTCTTCAGCATTGCCGCCATCATCTTGATAGGGCAGATTGTGATTGTGCAGGTAGGCTACAAGATGTTCCAGATTGAGCCGCTCACCTTGAAGCAATGGGTGCTCATCTTCCTGGGCACATCGCCGGTGATGCTTATAGGCGAATTCATCAGATATTTCAAGAACAAAGCATAAGAGAATTATGAAAACAGGTATCGTTTCAATCATGATGGTGCTGCTGCCACTCCTGGCGAGTGCAGCCAATGTGCCACCTGTGGTGCACTCCAAGATAGGTGCCACCGCCAGCGCCCCCGACAAGGCTGTGACGCTGAAGGTGGTGGCGAAGAAGCAGAACTTCGACTGGTCGGCAGCCTCGGCTTCGACCCGCGACAGCGATGTGTGCTCGCCCAAGTCGGTGAATTTCTCGCCCGACGGCAAGAAATTCTATGTCAACTCGCTGGAAGGCTGCATGACGGTGGTTTATGACGCCAAGACCAACGAGAAACTCAAGGTGATCAAGCACCGGTTCGACGACAGTCACGCCGCCCTGTGGGCCAAGCCCAGCGGATTGTTCCCCTTCACGCACTACAGCAAGAATCTGAACACTTTTTATGGCCGACCTGTGGAGAGCGCCTTCTCGCACAAAGGCCGCTACTTGTGGGTGCCTTATTACCGCCGCAGCTATGACCTGAATGCGCAAGACCCGTCGGCAGTGGCCATTATCGACACCCGCACCGACAGCATCATTCGCCTCATGGAGACGGGACCGCTGCCCAAGATGGTGGCATGCTCGCACGATGGCCGTCACATGGCTATCTCGCACTGGGGCAACAACACGGTGGGCATCGTCGACATCTCGAGCAACAATCCTGCCGACTGGCACTATGTGGCTTGTGTCGTGATTGACTACAAACTGAACCTGAACTATAGCCTCACCGCCAAGGTGGACCGCGATAATGGCAGCGGCTACATGCTGCGTGGCACGGTCTACACGCCCGACGACCGCTACTTGCTGGTGGGCTGCATGGGCGGCGCAGGCGGCATTGGCGTGGTGGACATGAAGGACTACAGCTATGTGGGCCGCATCACGGGCATCAACAACGCTCGACACCTGGTGATGACCGACGACTACCTGTTTGCCAGCCGCAACTCGGCAGGCATCGTGCAGAAGATTCCGCTCGACTCGGTGCTCAACTGCATACACAAGATGGAGCAGCAGGGAACCAAGACGGCGCCCATGACGGGATGGATTGCGTGCCAGGTGGGCACCGGCACCCGCACCATCGAACTCTCGCCCAGCGGCAACTTTGCCTTTGCCGCCTGCAACTCGGCGAGCAAACTGTGCGTGATTGACACCCGCACCATGAAGATGATTACCAGCATCGACATCGACTCCTATCCCGTGGGGCTCGACATCTCGCGCGACGGCAGCAAGGTGATTGTCACCTCGCAGGGCCGGCAGGGCTGTGGCGGCAATGCCGTGAACATCGTGGAGGTGACCTATGCCACTCCCGAACCCGACATCACCGAGAAACCCGCTGCCGAGGGTGACGCTGAAACCGTGGTGCAAGAGGGCGACGAGGCAAAAACGGCTGAGGCCTCGTCGGTCGACATGAAAACGATAGGCTACATAGGCATAGGCGTCTTTGCCCTGATTGCACTGGGACTCATCGCCACGCTATTCATGCGAAAACGCCGCAAAAAACAGTGACGAGGCAATAAAACGCGCATTTCCTCGTTATAGAATTATAATAACCTTCAAAAAGAAAGATGAAAAAGATACTTATAGCAATCCTCTCGATATTGACTCTGGGTGTGGTTATGTCAAGCTGCATCGAGGACGAATTCACCACCAGTAGCAGTGATGTGCTGACATTCTCGTGCGACACGCTGTGCTTCGACACGGTGGTAACCCTTCAAGGTTCGGCCACGCAGCAATTTGTGGTCTATAACAAGAGCAAGAAGCAAATCAATATCTCGTCGATCAAGGTGGCGGGCATCAGCGATGCCAAGTTCTACCTGAATGTCGACGGCACCAAGAGATCGGAGTTCCACGACATTGCAATTCGTGGCAACGACAGCATCTACATCTTTGTTGAAGGCTATCTCAACGAGAATGGCGAGAACGAGCCGATTCAAATCTTTGACCGCATCGACTTCGAGACCAATGGCAAGGAGCAACATGTGACCGTGAGTGCCTGGGGCCAGGATGTGACTCGCCTCAAAGACTTCACGGTGACGAAAAACACAACCATGCATGCCGGGAAGCCCTATGTGATTTATGACACGCTCACCGTGAATCCTGGCGTGACGCTCACCATAGAACCTGGAGCAGTGCTGCTGTTCCACGACAAGGCTTGGATGAAGGTGGCCGGCAAGCTCAAGGCCATAGGCACGCCCGACAAGCCCATCGTGATGCGTGGCGACCGCCTCGACCATGTGGTGGGGCAGTACAGCTTCGACATCATGTCGGGCCAGTGGGATGGCATCGCCATCTACGGCGGCAGCACGGGCAATGAGATGCAGTATGTGGATATGCACAGTTCTACCTGGGGATTGCAGGTGGGCGGCGCCGACCAGAGTCAGGTGGCACTTCACATGCTCAACTGCGTGCTTCACAACTCGGCCGAGTATGTGCTGCTCACTGCCAATGCATGGGTTGAGGCCGAAGGCTGCGAATTCAGCGATGCCCGTTATGGCGTGGTGGCGTTCATAGGTGGCAAAATCAGGATGACGCAATGCACTTTTGCCAACTACTACCTGTTCTCGACCATCGAGGGACCCAACATCACTTGGGTGATTCAGGACGACGAAAAACTGTTCTCGCCGCTCGACTGCATCATCGACAACAGCATCAGTTACGGTATGGGTTATGATGTGAACATTGGCGACAACGAAGGCAACAACATCTATATGCGCAACTGCCTGCTCAAGTCGGATGGCAAAGACGACGCGCACTTCATCAACTGCGTGTGGGAGGGCGACCCCAAGTTCTACACGGTGCGTGAGGACTACATCTTTGACTACCGCCTGCGCAACGAGAGCGATGCCATTGCACGCGGCAACCGCAGCTACTGCCCCGACAAGGCCCGTTATGACCGCTATGGCAACGACCGCTTTGCCCGCACTGGTCTTGACCTGGGCGCCTATGTGTGGATTGAATCACACGACGAGGAGCAGTAAAGAACGCTTTGCTGAGAAGGTTATCACCACATGCCCATAACAAGCACTATGACACCCGACTTTGATTCCATTATCAGTGACCCGAGTCAGTTAGACTATGGCGTTATCTATGTGTTCTCTAACCTGTACACGCCACAAAGCCTTTTAGACGACTATGTGCGTGTAATGGGGCGTGTTACTGGGCAGGCCGAGGTGCTGGATCGCTTTGACAAGCAGGTTTTTTATGTAGATCATGCTCCCACACTTGTGGCGCGCCGGTTTAATGCCGGCAACATTGGCCGTGCCTCGCTGCTCACATGCCCTGTGTGCGGCGACATGAGCATTGACGAACGGCTGGTGGAGCTGTTTGTTCGCCATTTGTTCGACTTTGGCAATCTTGACACGGGCGATGAGTCTATCGACATCAAGAAGATGCTCACGCGCAGCGAACTTGCGCGAATGAAGGACAGTCTTGACAATCCCGACCTTGCCCAGAAAATGGAGAATGCACGCGCGCGTGCCCTTAATGAGGAAGAAACCGTGCGAACCGACGACTTGCTCGACGACGAAGGCAAGGCCCTGGCATCGGCCGAGAAGCAGCGGGCGCAGTATCTCGCCCTTATCGGTCAGCTGGTGCTCAACTATGTGTCGCTGACCCACTCCGACCCTCATCCCTTGCTGGGTGACTCGCTCGTGAGTGCATCGCCACTCATTTTTGCTCAGCAGGAATTGAGTCCGCTGGTTATCGACAGAGACCTTCGTTTGCTCCTGCCTCGATACCAGAATGCTGAAATCCGATTGCATCCGCTCAGCAAGGCGCTCTACATCCTGTTTTTGCGCCACCCCGAAGGCATTGAGTTGCGCAACATCGACAATTATCGCGACGAACTGGAGCAAATCTATGATATTGTGATGCCCAATCGTGACATCGACTCGGGGTTAGACATTATCAATAATGTGGTGAATCCGACGACGGGAACCTTGCTTCAGAATCTGTCGCGCATCAAGCGATTTGTGAAGACAATCATCATGGACGACGAACTTGCCGCCCACTATTACATCAGTGGCAAGCGTGGCGAAGCCTACCGCATATCATTGCCCAGGCATTTGGTGACCATGCCGCGCGTGTTTAGTGGAATAGATTGAGAATCAGTGAATTAATTTTTGCAATATTGCAGAAATCGATACTTGCACATATATATGGGTAACTTTGCTTTGTCAAAAACGCAATTACCCGCGTGTATTGACCGATTGTTTAACAATTAAAAACAAGTATCGATTATGGATTACGGAATGAACGATTTGCTCCACGGAGCACGAGTGATGGCAAACAGTGTTTTTGGACGCCGCAGTGAATATCACCTGCAGTTCAATCACGAGGAAGACGGCAAGTGGTATGTCAACTTTCCCGGTTGGCCATTCGACCACCACAACCTGATGATGGTGGCAGGTGCCGACAAACTGTGTGCCTACTTGAGCGATGACGACGAGTTTGCCTATGTAGATGTGGTGCCGAGCAAAAAGCAGATTGATATGCCTGGCTATGCTTGCCTGGTGCGTGGCGAGCACTCGCTCGTGGGTGGTTCGACCTACACCGCAACCGGTTTGCCTGGCTTTAAGCGCGACATTTGGCTCTGTCCCGTCACCCTCTTCGTGCTGGGCCAGTATCCCAAGTACATCTACATCAAGAAGGGCCATCGCCAGCAAGCATCTTGATAGCATCCCCCACTCAGCGACAAATGACACAATGAGCCTACTCACAGAGTAGTGCATAAAAAAGGCGGCACACATTTATTGTGGCCGCCTTTTTTTGATGGGATGAGAGCCTGTTCATTGTTCGTGCTCTTTCTTGTAGTTGTGGTATACCTTCTTCAGCTGGCGGTCGATTTGCCGCTGAGATTGGTCGAGTTCGTCGAGAAGTATTTCAATGCGCGTGTTGCCCGAAAGATCGGTCTTGTCGTGATAGACGATGATGAGCTTGAGCGTGGGTTGTGCTCCGCGATACTTGATTTCTTTCTTGAAACGCACCTTCTCGCAGTCCTCAAAGAGTATGGATGTCTCCAAGCCATGCTTGTCATAGACGATGAAGCGGTCAGCCGCGATGCTGAATGCCGGTATGCCGTGGTTGGCCTTGCCCAGTTTCAAGAATGAATCGAATGTGGCGTAAATGATGCTCAGCGTGATAATGCCGTACACGGCGAGCATCAGATATCCCTTCCAGTCGGTGAACATGAAGCCAAGTTCCCAGCGCGTAAAGCAGAAAATCCCAAGGGCAACCAGCAGCACCGATGCGATGCTATAGGCTACAGTCTGTATGCCTATCTTTCCTTTGCGGTAATAATAAGTTGATATTGTTTCCATTTTCAATCGTTTTGCTTGAATCAACCCAGAAGCGATTTGCTCTCACATTGAATTTGTTGCAAAGGTAATGAAAATCCTGCAATATTTGTTGAATGTCAGTTGATTCTGATTGTGCAGTTCCCGATTGCACAAATTCATTAAGTTTTTTTTACACAAAATCTCCTCGGCGATTTTCGTGTTTTTGCGTCTTATATATTGGAGGGCCAAATGGGCGCTCAGAAACTATGTTTGGCAGCAGGCGCAAAAATATTGACGAAGTGATAGAGGCGAATCTTGACGCACTGGTGAGGTTTGCCTATTACCGCACGGGCGACCGCGTCGAGGCCGAGGACATTGTTTATGAAGCGGTGCTGCGTGTGCTTGAAAACAGCAGCAAGGTGAACGATGCAAAGTGCTATATGTTCGGCATTGTTTACAACCTATGCCATGACAAGTTCAGAAGAAAGCCAGTCGTGACAGTGCCGTTTGAACGCGTTGACTTGCCCGATGAAACAGAAAACCAACTCGATGAGGAAGAAATAGCCCGCATCAACCGCTTGCTCGACGGCTTGCCGCCTCATGAGGCCGAGATTGTGAGGATGAATGTGATTGACGAATTCTCGTTTGTAGAAATCAGCCGCATTCTCAATCTCCCACAATCTACGGCTAAATCCCGTTTCTATTCGGGTATGAAAAAACTGAGAGAAGAGTATTTCACCAATAATCAATGACCGCCATGGACGAGTATCAAGACATAAGAGAATTGTTGAAACCGAAACGCACAATAGGGGCATCGGTGCACTTGCGCCAGCGCATCGGCAATGCATCGGTTCAAAAGCGCAGTGCCGGCACAAGGTGGCTGTGGCGTGCCGCTGCTGCCGCTTGCGTGGTGCTGATTGTGGGCGTGGCAATGCTTTTCAACAGCAGGAGTGCCGTCACGCCAGTGGGCAATAGCGACTGCATCGTTTATGTCGCAGGGCAGAAAGCCAGCGGCAACGAAGCACAAGCGATTGCCGAGGCCGATGTCGCCAGGATGGAGCAATTCATACAGACTGTGGCTCAACAGAACGCTGCCGAACAAGAAAAAGTAAATCAATTCATGCAACATAAATACTTAGAGAAATGAAACGCCTAATTCTTATAATAATGTGCATAGTCACTGCCTTGGCGGCATATGCCGCACCGCCGAAGTTGAATGTTGAAAGCCTGTTTGATGGCCGCTATAACGATAACAAGAGTGTGACCATTTCAATTTATAAGAGCAACGGCAACTATTACCGCGGATTGACGGTCAAGAACAATCCCGGCATCATCAAGAAAATTGCCGAGGCTATCTCGAAAGACGCACCGAAGGCTAAGGAATACTCCGACTACAACGGGGCTGACGGGCAATACACCTCGCTACAGATTGTCAACAACGGCGAGGTCATCTACATTGGCCTGCAGCGTGACAAGCATGGCGGTGCCTTCTTCTTTATACAAGGCAAAGAAAAAGCATTCAAGTAACTTATAAATAACTCATTATGAACAAAACGATGAAAGCCGTCGTATTGATGGCTCTGCTCCCTGTGTGCCTTTTTGCACAGGAAAAAAACGAAACGGTAAGCATTGATTCCATCGCCGACTATTGGGATAAAGTGCTCGAACTGAACGAAGTGGTGGTGATTGGTCACCGCACGGTGCTCAAACAGGAACCCGACCGCATCGTTTATCTCACCAAGAACGACGCGTTCACAAAAGGGCTGAACGGCATTGAGGTGCTGGACCGCATTCCGCGCGTGACCGTCGAGGGCGATGCCGTGACCGTTGCTGGCAAGTCGTCGGTGCGATATATCGTTGACGGCCGCTTGTTGGAGATGCCCGACGAGGCCATTGCTATGCAACTGAAAAACCTGCAGGCATCGGGCATCGAAAAGATCGAAGTGCTCACCACGCCGCCAGCGAAGTATGCCGCAGCAACCAATGTGGCGTTCATCAGCATCACCACGCGCAACGAGTCGCTTGGCACGCGTGGCAATGTGTGGGGGAGGGGCATTGCTCGCGAGGACTTCAGTTACATGTTGGGCGGCAATCTGTCGCACACCACTCGCAAAGTGGAATTCTCGGTGGATGCCAATTGGGGTGATAATCGTGGAATCAATGATCTTGACCGCACCTACACATTCAGTGACCATGTGAAGACATCTAATCGAAGTACGCATTTCACTAACCGCGCGTTGGGCGTGAATGGCCTTTTCAAGTTCAAATTCACCGACCGGCTCAATGCGGGCATCATTGCTAACTTGAGCACAACACGGCTGGATAGCAAGTTAAGCGATGTGACCAACGACAATGGAATCATCCTCAACTCATGTAACGATTCGCCGTCTCGCCCGAACAATGGGTTCACCTTGACCACATTTGCCGACTGGCAACTTGATGATATGGGTAGGGTGTTGAGCCTCACTTACAACTGGTTCAATAAATCGGTCAAGTCCTACTCCGATGTGTTCACGACCTGGGCCGACGGCTCATTGCACCTGACCAATGCCGGGCATAACAAATATCACATTCATTCAATCAAGTTAGATGCGACATTGCCGTTCAAGGCATTCAGGATGGAAACGGGCGTGGCTTACACCGCCATTGGCAACAAGACGGCTTTGACTGCCGGCACTTTCGATGATTCACAATGGATTTTTGACCCGACGCAAAGCAATGCGTTTGACTATGATGAGCGAACCGCTGCTGCCTATGTCAGTGCCGAGAAGAGTTTCGGCAACTCTTTTTTCGGAAAACTTGGGCTACGCTACGAGCATACCGATGTGAAAGGGCTTCAGTCGGTCGGCGATGAGCAGCACAACAACAGTTATGGCTATCTGTTCCCCTCGTTAAACTTGAGTTGGAACAATCAGAGGGTGGGGCGCTTTTCATTGTCCTACTCGATGGGCATCACGCGCCCCAACTTTGGCGACCTGAATCCGTTCCGCTACTATACAACTACCAGCGATTATGTGTCAGGGAACCCCGACCTGCGGCCAAGCATTGCTCACAATGCCGAACTCAGTTACAGTTTCAAGGGAGTCTATGCGGTGCTCTACAACTCCTGCAACCGCAATGCCATTGGGTATGTCACGCGATTCAATGCCGATGGCTCGCAATTATCTGTCCCCATGAATTGCATCGACAACAACAAGGTGGGCCTTTATGCGTCCTACTACCGTTCCATCTTCGACTGGTGGAATGTGAATGTGGGTGGTGAGGTGTTCAACACCTATGCTAAATCGAAGATTGCCGATTTTCGGGAGCATGACGATAGCAGTTGGAGCGGCAAATTGGAACTTAACACCTCGTGGATGCTCAACCGCCCACGGACGCTCATCTTTAATGTGCGGTTCAGCCATTATTTCCCCTATCATGAGCGCCTGGTGCGATACGAGGCGATGTCGCTGATTGGGTTTGAACTGCGTTATGTGCTTCTTGACAACCGTTTGACGCTTGCAGCTGCCGTGAGCGACCCGTTCGGCTGGAACATCACCAAATCGACGGCGTTGTATAGCGGCTACAGCGTTGATACCCACAACAACATCCATAGCCATGCCGTCTCTTTGAGGGTGTCATACTCTTTTGGGGGCAATAAGGTCAATCATGTCTATCGCGACACCAAAGAGCGAGAATCAAGCCGCTCAAACTGAACACAACCGCATTCAATACCTGTTTCATCTTCAAGGCGCAACTCATTTCAGGGCTGCGCTTTGTAGTGTGCGATTGCACCTCGTTTTCTTTGCCATTTTCAAAGAATTATTTGAAAAATATCTTTTTTTTGTTGGTCATGTCAAAAAAAGGTGCTAACTTTGCACTCGCTATTTGAAAATACTTTCAGCTAGCTACCGGAGAGGTGGGTGAGTGGCTGAAACCAGCAGTTTGCTAAACTGCCGTAGGGGTAACTCTACCGCAAGTTCGAATCTTGTCCTCTCCGCCTTTGAGCAACCGACCGCGTAAGTGGCCGGTTGTTTTGTTATGTGGGTGCACCGAGCTTGCTCGAGAGCAACTGCATAACAAAACAACCGAAAGATTGCGCAAGCAATCGGTTGCTCAAAGGCATCCTCCTCCCTCAAGAAAGGCGGAGCGTCAGCGAGCCAATCTTGTCCTCACCCTCAGGGTGCCGTTGCGGCCTTGATTGAAGAGCTTCCCCATATCCAAGATGCACGAGCGAATGCGAGTGAATCTTGTTCTCTGAGCTTGCTCGAGAGCAACTGCATAACAAAATAACCGAAAGATTGCGCAAGCAATCGGTTGCTCAAAGGCAGCGCCCCCGCGGGAGCGCGCAAGATGCACGAGCGAATGCGAGTGAATCTTGTCCTCTCTCTGGGTGCCTAGTGCAGCCGACATCCAACACCAGTTAATCTTGTCCTTCTCCTTCAGGGACCGTCAATGTCAATGAAACTGTTTTCATTTACGATGTTTGACGTTGCAAAACAATTACAAAGTTTTGACGCCGCCAAAAATTTTCAATCAAAAAGTGATTTTTGCTGTCTGATTTGCTCCATTTCGTCCACAGTGCCTAAAACTTTCGGACGAAGTGAGTTGATTTTCTGCCGATGTTTCTCCATCTTCATCGGGTCCATATCCAGCAGATCAATATAAAGACAGATGAGTTTCACTTGTTGGTCACGTGGATGAAGGGCTTGCCGCTGGCGCATATCTTGAACCAAGTCCAAGGCTTCAGCCTCAATAGCGTCAAGATTTTTTTGCGCTTCCTCCAGCAAGCGCTTGCGGTTCTCGGCTGTAGCTCTATAGCCCCCAGCCACATCACGATCATAATGCCTCTTTAGGTTGTCCCGACGCATGCGCTTGAAGCGGTAGTCGTTGACCTGGTCGATGATTTTGATGATTTCAGACTTCTCCATAGTTGAGTATTTGTTTGAGTTCTTCTTCGTAGATAATGCGGATGTCGTACCCTTCTGCTCTGAGGGCCTCAATCTTCTTCACTTTTGCAGGGCCTGCACCTTGCCCCATC
>CACXLJ010000017.1 GCA_902768435.1 uncultured Bacteroidales bacterium
CCACAAGGTTAACAAGCGATAGTCTAGTAAACTCTTTTTCATTCTAATCAACAATCTATGTGCAGGGCTGGCCTCACCGCCAGCCCTCACTTTTCCTCATCCTGACTTGAGCGCGTCAAAATAATCTGCTTAATAAAATAATCTGCTCAATCTGCATAATCTGCGTGAGGCAAATAAAAAACTGGCGCCAGCCAGCTATTCGACGCCGATAGGCGCCACTTTTCGAATTGCTCCCCACCGAGTCGCTATTTATATTTTTTCAAAAAGCTGCAAACTAAGTTTGTCGAAGAGCCGGCTCACGCCGGATTTATCGCGCCAGCGCCACTCCTATACTCCTCAGCTCCGTAGCATCTCCCCGATAAACGCACACTGAATACACAGATTTTCACTGAATTATTCATTGCACGAGGTCCATGTGCTCTTTTGTCTGTGCATTCTGTGCATTCTGTGTATTCTGTGTGTAATAAAGCGCAGCAACATTCCAAAGTCCTCAATTGTCTGATTATAATAAGAAACTCGCATTTTCTTGCCCTCATTTAGCGCATAATTGCAAATAATTGTGTAATTTTGCACTGCTGTTTGGTTATCGACGGCCGCTTGCGAGCGCCAAACGAGGCTTACACTTTGCCACAGGCACGAGCAATGCAGTTGCCGACGGGCTCACAGCCAACAGCATTTTGCTATTATATTAACGCCCAGTGAGCGGGCTCACAAACACAAAAACAATCTAGGTATGAAAAAACTTTTCGTAATCATCTGCGTGGCTGTTTTAGGCATTGCAGCTGCACACGCCGAAAAAGGCCAGAAAGGTCTGGGTTTCAATGTGAACTACGGTACTGAAATTGAGAACTTCGGTCTGGGTGCCAAGTTCCAGTATTTCTTCACCGACCATCTGCGTGGCGAAGCCTCGTTCAACTACTTCTTCAAGAAGCACGAGACCTACATGTGGGATGTCAACGCCGACCTCCACTACCTGTTCAATGTTACCGACCGCTTCCACCTCTACCCCGTCCTCGGTCTCACACTGGCTAATGCCAAGACTTCAGGTTTCGACGGTGTAACCAAGTTTGGTGCCAATATTGGTGGTGGTGCTGAGTTCGATGTGGCTCACGACTTCGCTGTGAACTTCCAGGTTCGCTACTCGGCCGTTAGCAAGATCGACCAGGCCGTGATCACACTGGGTGCAACCTACAGGTTCTAAGAAGCCCGTTCTTTTCATTACGACACAAAGCATTGAGTCGAGGTGTGCCAGTCAAGGTTAACACCTCGGCTTTTTTATACTTTAGCATAAAAATGCATCATTTTATGCACAATATGTTGTTATCTCAATAAAAAGAATTACTTTTGTGACAGATAAAACAACTATTTAATATTATTTCATCATGATCAGGAGATTTACATTTGTATTATTAACAATGTTTTTGGGACTTCAGGTGAGCCATGCTGTGCCCGCCTATCCCAAACCGTTCACCATGACCCAGCCCGATGGCAGCACCATCACCCTGATTGCTGTGGGCGATGAGTTCCAACATGGATTCACCACCCTCGACGGGCTCACCGTCGTGCCTGGTGCCGACGGCTTCGTCTATTACAGTACTGCTGCAGGCGCAAGCCAGGTAAAGGCGCACGATGCCGCTAACCGTGACAATGCTGAGACAGCATTTATCGACAGAAACCGCGACCATCTGAACTTTGGCGCACAAATCACCGCCAAGACGCGCCAGCTCCGTGCTTCGGCCAGGAACCAAGCCAGCAAAGTAGGCTCCACACAAGTGCCCACTACCGGAAGTCCTCGCGTGCCCATCATCCTCGTTGAATATGCCGACAAGGCGATGGCCAACTCCAAGACCAAGTTCGAGGACCACTACAAGACCGGCAACAAGAGTGTATTCAAGTACTTCAGCGACCAGTCAAACGAACAATATACCCCCCAATTCGATGTCTACGGAATCTACACGCTCGACAACAACCGCGAGTACTATGGCGGCAATGTTTACGACTCCTACGGCAACCGCAACGACAAGGGTTTGGGGCGCATGGTAGAGCAAGCTATCACAAAGGCTGGCGACGAAATCGACTGGAGCAAGTATGACAACGATGGTGACGGCGAGGCCGATGTTTGCATCGTGGTCTATGCAGGCGTAGGCGAAGCACAGGCTTCCAGCACGGTGCCCGAGTCCATCTGGCCCTGCCAGTGGTCGCTCGATGCCGCCTACTACTACGGCTTTGGCGACATCGGAGCCATGCAGCGCAACAATGTCACCATCAACCGCTTTGCAGTCTTCAACGAGTTGAACGGTGGCAATGACAACGGCACCACGCTCGACGGCATCGGCACCTTCTGCCACGAGTTCTCGCACTGCCTGGGACTCCCCGACTTCTATGACACCAACTATGGCGGACACTACGGCATGGGCTACTGGAGCCTCATGTGCAGCGGCTGCTACAACGGTGTGCAAATCAGCGGTGATACCCCTGTGGGCTACAGTGCCTATGAAAAGAACTTCATGGGGTGGCTCGACTACACCGAGGCAGTCCAGAACACCCACTACACCCTGCCTGTTTCCAACGCTGGCAACGACATGGCAGTGCGCATCAAGGCACTCAACAACAACGAGTACTTCATCCTCGAGAATCGCCGCAAGCAAGGTTGGGACCAGTGCATCCATGACGAGGGTGTGCTCATCACACACTTCACCTACCTACCCGACCGATGGGCCTACAACAACCCCAACAACGAGGACGTGCAGCTCGCCACTTTCATCCCGGCCGACAACGCCTTTAGTTACTACGACGAAAACCAAGACCTCTATGGCCGCACCAACCATGAGTTCTCCGACACTTCAACCCCTGCTATGATGGCCAACATGAGTGCCAGCGGGCAGTTGGGAAACACTACCGGTGAATACGGCACCATCAACAAACCAGTGACCGAGATCACCATTAAGGGCGACGGCACCGCTTCGTTCTGGTTCATGAAGAAGCCCTTCGATGTATTCACACCAGTGATGCAGGCTGCCGACCCCACACTCGTCGACCGCACCAGCTTCACTGCCCAGTGGACCGACGACACCGAGGACCAGTATATCAAGTCCTACACCCTCTGGGTAGCACAAGACGGCCTCGCTTTCGATCCCGTGCTTCTCGAACAAGCCGATTTCGGCGACACCCAAATGGCAACGCAAGATGGCTACCTCGTCAATGTAGCTTCAGACTATCAGAACTACCTGCCCGACGGGTGGACTTGCGGTTCGGCACTCTATGCCTACGACGGCTTCATTCTCATTGGCGACAACATCACCACAAAGACTTACAACTTGCCCACAGGTTACGAGAAAATTTCGGTGGTAGTCACTGGAAACAATGTGTATGGCGACTACTACGGCACTCCCACAGTCACTGTCACAGCCCAAGGCAGCAATGCCAGCGCCAGTCTTGAGCTGGGTGATCTGCAAGAATACACCTGCGTGCTCGATGCCACGCCCGAAGAGACTATCAATATCGCTGGCACCAACTATCCCGGAATCTACAACATCAAAGTCTTTGCCGGCGATATCACCGAGATGACTAAGGCTCCGCTCCTGCTTTCAGTCGAAACAGGCGATTCAACCAGGCGCATCATCAAGGACATCACCGAGAAGCTCTACCAAGTGAACAACCTCGCTGCCGGCGGCACCTTCAACTACAAGGTAAAGGCCGTCTATATCGACGACACCGAGAGCCCTTGGTCTAACATCGAGCAAGTCACGCTGGTAGCCCAGCAAACTTGGCTCAGAGGCGATGTGAATGCCGACGGCGAAGTGGATGTCCGCGACATCACGGCCCTCATCGATGTGATCATGAACTCTGTCACCGACAACCCGCGTGCCGATGTGAGCGAAGATGGCGAAATCGATGTGCGCGACATCACAGCCCTCATCGACATCATCATGAACAGCTAATGCTATTTAGTTCCTTCAAATAACGAAGGACAACATACCTCATTTCCCGAAAGCCATCGCCTCACCACAGGCGATGGCTTTCTCTTCTGCCCCTATCACCTGATAACTGAAAACTGACTACTGAAATCTGAAAACTGACTACTGAAAACTGATTACTGAAATCATTCTATCAGCGTTTCGTTATAAAATTTCTACCATTCGCTGATTTCTTTATTTAATTTTGCATTTTTCTTATTATTATGCATTCAAACAAGAAAAAATCATTATATTTGCACTTCCAATACACAATTTTGAAAGCGTTTTAACTAATTTCATATCATTATGCTTAAAAAATTATCTTTACTCATCGTGGCTTTAGGAGCCACGCTGCAAATGTCGGCAGCCGATGTCAACCTGGCTACCGCACAAAATGTGGCAAATTCATTCATGAATAAGCAAGTGGCCAATGGCCGCCTGAGAGCATCGGCCGTGAGCAACATGAAGCTTGTCAAAGCCGAGGCTTCAGTATTTAACCCCAAAGCCGTAGACTACTACATCTTCAACGCCGACAAATCTTATGTCGTGGTTGCAGGTGACGATCAGGCACCCGAGATTCTTATGTACGGCGAACAGGGACAACTTGACATGGACAACATCCCCCCCGCCATGCAATGGATGCTCAACAAATACAAATACCAGATCGACGGCATCAAGGCCGGTACGCTGAAAGCCAACGGCTACGTGCCCAAGGCAACAACAGCCGTGCCCCCGCTGGTGAATGCCAACTGGGACCAGAGCGCTCCTTACAACAACCAGTGCCCGACCAGCGGTAGTAGCCGCTGCCTTACCGGCTGCCCTGCCACCTCGCTGGCCATGTGCTACTACAAGTGGAAATGGCCCCAGACTTTCCCCGCTTGTGCTGCCATCAATGCTTCAACCTCCGGCGGCGTATCAGCGGCTGCACTTCCTGAACGCGAAGCCGATTGGGACAACATCATCGATGAGTACACCGGTCCTACTAACACTTCATCCACTGCGGCTCAAAAAGAAGCTGTTGCATGGCTCATGCGCTATGCAGGTCAGTCCATTCCTGATTATATGTACGGCACCAGTGCCAGTGGAGCCAACGACCCCGAAATCTTTCAGGGCGTTAAAAACATGGGCTACACCGATGCACAGTACCTCCTGCTCACCGAACTGGTAGAGTCGGGTTATAGTTACACCAATGGTCCACAGCAATACACCGATGCTGAGTGGAACGAATTCATGCTCAACGAGCTGTATAACGACCGTCCTATCGAATATCTCGCTTATGACTGCAGTGGTTGGCAACCTGCAGGCCATGCCTTCAATGTGTTTGGCTGCGACACCAACGGCAAGTACTATGTGAACTGGGGTTGGAGTGGTGATAGCAATGGCTACTGCACCCTGCACAACTTCACCACCGCTACCGGTGCCACTGGTCAATCGGGCTCTTATGTGTTCAACTATGGCGAAGCTATGATTATTGGCATTGAGCCTCCCGCTGGAGCCCTTGGTCCCAACATCAAAGCATCGGAACAGGAAATCAACCTCGCTGCAAATGTGGGCGAGACCGCAACAGCCACCTTTACAGTGACCGGCAAGAGCCTTGAACAGAACATCACTGCCACCCTCGCCGACGCAAACGGTGTGTTCAGCATCAATCCCACCAACATCACCATGAGCCAAGCCGAGAACGGCCAGACAGTGACCGTGACCTTCGCACCACAGTCTCTGGGCAACTACACCGCCACCATCACACTCAAGAGCAGCAATGCTACCGATGTGACTGTGACACTGAACGGTAGAGCCGTATATGCCGCTCCCGTGATGCTCCCCGCCAACGAGAGCTACATCAACATCAATCGTTTCCGCGCCGACTGGACCGACGAGACACCTGATGCCAACCTGGCAAGCTACACACTTGAACTCAACAAGCCTGTACCTCCCAGCGAACTCATTGGCTCGCTGAGCGGATCCAGCTATACCAACAACAGTTATAGCGACATCACGCTTTCAGCTCCTTGGGGAGGCAAGAATGTGCGAGGCGGCTATGGTGCCATCTATTTCAGAAACTCTATTAGTTACACACCTTCGCCCGGTAACATCACCTTCACCATTCCCGAAGGTTATGACAACTACATCTTCACGATGAAGATCACTACTTCGTCTTCACAATACGGAACCGGCAACTACACCGTTGAAACTCCTCAAACCGCAGCCGTTGGAAAAGACTTCACCAGCAACGGCCAAACCCACGAATGGCTGGTAACTGCAAGCAGCGGCGAAAAGATCACAATCACTTCGACCGATGATAGCTATTCGCCCGATATTGCACTCATTCAAGTTTATTCAGGCGACGCTACCGAGAGTGGTTCAGGCATAACCTACCTCCCCTATCGCTTGATTGAAGGCATCACTAACAAGTATTGCGATGTCACCGAACTCGAAGACGGCGGTACTTACCTCTACAGGGTGAAAGTTGTCTACAACGACAACACCGAGAGTGAATGGTCGAACATGGAGCAAGTTACTCTGTTCGAGAACACTTCAGGCCTCAGAGGCGATGTGAACGGCGACGGCGAAGTGGATGTGCGCGACATCACTGCACTCATCGATGTGATCATGAATTCTGTCACCGACAACCCGCGTGCCGATGTGAGCGAAGATGGTGAAATCGATGTGCGCGACATCACTGCACTCATCGACATCATCATGAACAACTAATGTGACATCAAGTTCCTTCAACCGAAGGACGGTATAAACTCATTTTCAAGGAAGCCATCACCTCATATCCCAGGCGATGGCTTTCCTCTTCATCCTTCCATAACCCCAAATTCTAGAAAGGCTAGTTATGCTAGCAAAGCTAGAACATCTATAATCCTGAAAACCGAGATCTGAGAACCACTATCTTTCGTGCGAAAAAAAGCGCCATTCGCTGAATTTCACATTATTTCAAGCATTTTTCTCGATTTTTTGTTCTTCGTCAAGAAAAAATTATTACATTTGCAGTTCATAATCACATTTTGAAAGCGATTAATTTTAATTTAATATCATTATGTTAAAAAAATCTTTACTTATTGTTGCTGCCTTGGTTGCTGCATTCCAGTCGCTGGCTGCGCCTGTCGATGTTGCAACAGCTAAGGCCACAGCCAAGCAATATCTGGTCAACCAGATTTATGCTGGCAAGTTCATGGCTCCAGCAGCCACCGAACCTGTGCTCATCAAGACCGAGATGGGCAAAGTGAATCAGGAAGCTCCTGTTTTCTACATCTTTAACACCTCAACAACCTTCGTAGTCGTTTCTGCCGACGATCGTGCCGAGGAAGTGCTCGTTGTTGGCGACAAGCCGCTGAGCCTTGACCGCTTCCCCGATGGCCTGAAGGAAATGCTGTCGTGCTACACCGAAGAAATCGACTGGCTGCTTTCTAATCCCGATGCACAAGTTGAGAAACCCGTTTCATTCAGGGCTCCCGGTGCTAAAGCTGTCACATACGGCCCACTGCTCACTTGCAACTGGGATCAAACTGCACCCTACTACAACCAGTGCAAGTTTACCTACAACGGTACTTCTTACCAGTGCCTTACCGGTTGCCCCGCAACCTCGGCTTCGATGGTGATGTACTTCTGGAAGTGGCCCACCGCTCAGGTAGCTGCAATCTCGTCTTACACTGAAGAACTTAATTTATCATACTATAATTCGGTAAACTTTACATATCCAGCCCTGAGTGCAACGACCTTTGACTGGGCCAACATGAAAGACAGCTACTCTGGCAGTTACACAACGGCACAAGGCACGGCTGTTGCAACCCTGATGCGCTATGTGGGCCAGGCCGAAAAAATGCAGTATGGCACCGAGAGTGCTGGCGGTAGCGGCATCTTAACCACCAAGACCCAACAGATCGTAGACATGTTCACTCGCTTTGGCTACGACTCAAGCACCACCCGCGTGGTCAAGAAGACCAGCTACAGCGAAGCCAACTGGGCTACGCTCATCCAGAACGAGATGGCTGCCGGCCGCCCCATCGTGTTCATGGCAGTTGACAACTCTAATGGCGGCCATGCCTTCAATGTCGACGGTTATCGCGACTCCGACAACAAGTATCATGTGAACTTTGGCTGGAGCGGCGATGGCAATGCCTGGTGTGCAATGAACTCTTTCGGCTATTCTCAATGGGGAACTACTTATAACTTCAACCAAGGTCAGCAGGCTGTGATCGGCATCAAGCCAACCGCCGATTATTTTGGTCCCATGATCACCACATCTGAGGAGACCCTGACCATGGAAGGCGTTGTGGGGCAAGCAACCACTTCTACCTTTACTGTGACAGGCTCTAACCTCACCGGCAATGTAACCCTGACCGTGAGCGGAACTGGCTTCAGCGTGAGCCCCACAACCATCAGCGCTAGCGAGGCTGCTGCTGGCAAGACCGTCACCGTGACCTACAACCCGACTGCTGCTGGCACACACAACGGCACCATCACGCTCAAGAGCACCGGCGCCACCAACAAGACCGTGTCGCTGACCGGTACTGCCAAGTACGGTGTTGATGCTCCCGTCCTCGCTGCTGCAAGTGACATCACCGAGACTGGCTTCACCGCAACCTGGACACATAACCCCAGCGTCAATGTGACCTACACGCTCGATGTGCGCCGCAATGGCCAGACTGTGTCAGGATTCCCCAAAACCGGCATCACAGCCAAGACTTATAATGTTACGGGCCTGACTAAGGACCAGACCTACACCTTCCGCGTGAAGGCCGTTCCAACCAACACTTCAACTGCCAACGAAAGCGACTGGTCGAACAACCAGACCGTAACGCTCACCGTTGCTGCTGTTCCCACTATCACCACTACTGCAAACACACTCGGTTTCGGTTCCATCATGGTGGGCCAGAACAACCAGAAGTCGTTCACCGTTACTGGTGCTAACCTGGAAGGCAACATCACCGCTGCCCTGACCGATGCCAACGGCGTGTTCACACTCAACACCACAAGCATCACTCCTGCCCAGGCTGCCAACGGCAAGGCCATCACCGTGACATTCACCCCGAAGGCCAATGTCGAATACCAGGGCACTATCACCCTCACTTCGGCCAACGCTCAGACCAAGACTGTCACCCTCACTGGCAACGGTGCCTATGCCGATCCCGTGATGCTGGCAGCCGATGAAAACTACATCAACATCAACAAGTTCCGTGCCGACTGGACCGATGCAACTCCCGATGCCAATGTGGCAAGTTACACCCTCGAGGTGAACTATGTGGCACCCGAACCTCCCGCACCCGTTGTTGAACTCATCGGTTCACTTCTCGGCACCGACTTCACAGGTAGCGCTACTGGCTACTACGAGGTCACCCTGCCCGCTCCCTGGGGCGGTACCAATGTGCGTGGCGGTCTCAACAGCATCATCTACTTCAGGAACAACTACCAGGGCACCGGCACAGCCGGCAATATTACTTACACCATTCCTGAAGGCTATGAGAATAAAACCTTCACGATGAAGATCACCACCCAAAACGCCACCGATGGCGCAGGCAATCTCATTGTCGCCACTCCTCAAACCGCTGCAGTAGGCCACACCTTCTCTGCCGGCGAAACTTATGCCTGGAAGGTGAACGCAAGCAGCGGCGAAAAGATTACCATCACAACGACTGACGCCAACTACTCACCTAACATCACCAAGATCGAGGTTTATAGTGGCGACGCAACTGGTGCCAAGGCATCTGAGACTGGTGACGAAACTCAGCGCACCATCACTGGCATCACCAACAAGTACTATGATGTGACCGGCCTCATCGACGAAGGCACTTACAACTATAAGGTGAAAGCCATCTACACCAATGGCACCGAATCTAACTGGTCTAACCTCGAAGAGGTGACTCTGTTTACTAACGAGACCTGGTTGAGAGGCGATGTGAATGGCGACGGCGAAGTGGATGTGCGCGACATCACCGCACTCATCGATGTGATCATGAACTCTGTCACCGACAACCCCCGTGCCGATGTGAGCGAAGATGGCGAAATCGATGTGCGCGACATCACCGCCCTCATCGACATCATCATGAACAGCTAATGCCAGTTAGTTCCTTCAAAGCGAAGGACAGCATAACCCATATCTGAGAGCCATTGCCGTTTGGGCAGTGGCTCTCTTTTTTCAGACTAAGCCCGAATAGCATCCTCTCCAAAATAATTCAATTTTTCGGCCTAATGACCGATTTGGGTTACCCAATTCGGTCATTAGGATTTTTGTTAGAACAGAATTTATTTTGTGCAGATTGTGACGCTGACAGTGCAAGCATAGCGGGCTATGGTAAGATGTCAGAATAGATTAAATAACCAACCTTTTCGACCTAATGACCGATTTGGGTTTAAACCTCACCGCTTTATTTGGGTCAAATAGTCACAAAAAAGGCCCAATAACGAAGGGTTACAAAAAAAATTGTGCTGAAAGTAGTTTTTTTTCAAAAAAAAGATGTAATTTTGCCTGTTGAAATGAAGAAGTTGCTTTACATATCGCTTTGTTGCGCCACACTGGCAGTAGCATCAGCATTTGCCACGCCTTGGCCCGGAAGCTCTCAGCGCATCGAAAATGTGCAGAGCAGCGCTGCTTCGGTGCGCGGTGGCGACGGACGCATCCACCTCACGGCTGGTAGCGAGGAAGCATTCTTCCAGATCTACTCCATCACAGGTCAAATGGTGAAGCAGCTCAAGCTGAACGCCGACACGCATGTGTCGATCGAAATGCCCAAAGGCTTCTACATCGTGCGCTACAACAACCAGTGGTCGAGAAAAGTGGTCGTCAACTGATCCCCACATCGGGAATCGATTGCTACGCAAAACACACTATCATTGCCTTAGCCGTGAGCATGGAATGATAGTTTTTTGTTTTTAAGGTGAACTGATATTTTTGTAAAACCCTTCGTTATACCTGAATTATGACGGTTCTTGCACAGGCGGTATCATACTCTTATGTGGTGTTTATCATATTCACCATACTCTATGTGCTCACCATCCTGGGCTTGATTGGAGTCGTTATCTCAGAGAACCGCAATCCCGTGAAATCGCTCGCTTGGGTAACGGTGCTCATTCTCTTGCCCGTGCTGGGCGTTTTCCTGTTTCTGCTCTTCGGGCGCAGCCTCAAAGGTGTGCGCATGATCTCACGCCGCAAGAGCAACAAGCTGCTGGGCGACATGGCCATAGGCAAGACCGATATTGACCAGCTTGGCATCAATGAGGAGAGCAAGCAAATTGCGCGCCTGGTCAATTCAATCGTGGAGCCACACTACTTTTCGGGCAATCACATCGAAATCTTCACATCGGGTCAGGAAAAGTTCGACGCCCTCAAGCGCGACATGCTCGCCGCCAAAGAATACATACACCTGCAATACTACATTTTTGCACGCGACAAGATTGGCCGCGAGATTCGCGACATTCTGGTGCAAAAAGCCCAGGAAGGCGTGAAAGTGCGGGTCATCTACGACCACATTGGCTCATTCCTGCTCAACATGTCGTTCTTTCGCAAGATGCGCAAGGCGGGCGTTGAGGCCTATCCTTTCCTCAAGGTTACCATCATGGAGTTCGCCAACAGGCTCAACTGGCGCAACCACCGCAAGATGGTCATCATCGATGGCAAGATTGGCTACATCGGCGGCATGAACATCGCCGACCGCTATGTGACAGGAAGCAAGCACAAGCTGCCCTGGCGCGACACGCATCTGCGCATCACCGGCAATGCCCTCAAGGGCCTGCAATACTCGTTTGCCGTTGACTGGAACTTCATGAAACGCTCGCTACTCACCGAGACCACCCTCACCCACGAGGTGGCACCCGGAAGCCCCGACGGCATGCAGATTGTGAGCAGCGGCCCTACCGGCAGGTGGAATGCCATTTCGCATGTGTTCCTCAAGGCCATTGCCAATGCCAAGCGGTCGATTTATATTCAAACTCCCTATTTCCTGCCCACCGACGGCCTGCTCAAGGTGCTCCAGTCGGCGGCACTGGCCAAAATCGATGTGCGGCTCATGGTGCCGCGCACACCCGACTCGCGATTGCTCAAATACTCGTCATACTCCTACATCAAAGAGTGCCTGCAGGCTGGCATCAAGGTCTATTTCTATGAGCACACCATGATGCACGCCAAGAGCGTGATTGTCGACGACGAGTTTGTCACCACGGGCTCCACCAATTTCGACTTCCGCAGTTTCGAGCACAACTTCGAGTGCAATGTGATGGTCTACAGCAAGCAGTTCAACGAACGCATGAAACGCATCTTCATGGCCGATCTCAAGAACTGCACCCGCATCACCCTGCCACACTGGCGCCGCCGTCCGGCACAGCAGCGCGTGTTCGAGTCGCTCGCAAGGCTCATGAGCCCCATTCTTTAACCTTCATACCTTTTCCAGCAATATGATTGTATTCCCTAATGCCAAAATCAATATCGGACTCAACATTGTGGAACGCCGCCCCGACGGTTATCACAACATCGAAACCGTGTTCTACCCCATTCCGCTGTGCGACGCCCTCGAGATTGTGCCTGCACACGACGGCGATGCCACACTCACCTGCTACGGCAATGCCGTCGATTGCCCTGTAGAGAAGAATCTGGTGATGAAGGCCTACAGGC
The DNA here is from genome assembly GCA_902768435.1 of uncultured Bacteroidales bacterium. Classification (GTDB taxonomy): domain Bacteria; phylum Bacteroidota; class Bacteroidia; order Bacteroidales; family Muribaculaceae; genus Sodaliphilus. Next base: position 12,568 of record CACXLJ010000017.1, read on the forward strand.
TCATGCAGCGCCAATTCCAGCTGCCGCCCGTCAACATCTTCCTCTACAAGCACATCCCCGATGGCGCCGGGCTCGGAGGCGGCTCGAGCGATGCCGCTTTCACGCTCACCACCCTCAACACTATGTTTCGGTTGAATCTCACCAACGAGCAACTGGCACAAATGGCAATCACAATAGGTGCCGACTGCCCCTTCTTCATCTACAACACGCCCATGATAGCCACCGGCATTGGCGATGTGCTAAGCCCCATCGATGTCGACATCAAGAGATTCACCCTGCTGCTCATCAAGCCCGATGTGTCGGTACCCACCAAGGCCGCCTATGCGCATGTCACACCACACCCGGCCCTGGTGCCCATACCCGCCATCCTTGAGCAAGAACCCCAATTGTGGCGTGACACCCTCGTCAACGATTTTGAAACCAGCGTTTTTGCCCAATACCCTGAATTGGCGAGCATCAAGCAGAGCCTCTACGATGCTGGTGCCATCTATGCCTCCATGTCAGGCTCCGGCTCTTCAATCTTTGGCCTGTTCCCCGCTTCAACCAGCACCGAGCAACTGAAGCAGATGTCCCTGCTCAATCACTACCCAACCCACTTCATTCTCCCACTCAACCACTGACCCCACCCCTCCCTCTTTTTCACCACACTGCACAATAAAACTGACGGTTTTCCCGAGTTTAGGGTTGAGTGTTTAGTGTTTGCGTTTAGCGCAATGCATTTAACCCGCCAAGCCCCGTTAGGAGCGACAGATAATAGGCAGGGGCGTGAGCCCCTGTTACAAGGCAATTTAAAACAATTAGCCCCATCGGGGCGACAGACTATGTGCAGGGCTGGCCTCACCGCCAGCCCTCACTTTTCCTCCCCCTACACTCTCAACCCTACACTCTCAACCCTCAACCGCGAGCTTGCTCGCATCAAAATCATCTGCTCAATCTGCATAATCTGCGTGAGCCCAAAGCAACTGCGCGTCGCTGTGTGCCAAAGTGGCAGATGTCGCGACTTGCTCGCTGCGTTTCTGTCATTTTCAATGTGTGCAATATCATTATCGCCAAAACTCGCCAGTTTGGCAAAATTTTTGCTATATATACAAATGTGCTTTGTTATGTGCCTGGTTATGCATGTAATGAGGCACATCAGTAATGCACGAAACTTAAAATACAACAAAATATATGGCAAAGAAAGAACATAAAGAAAACGAGGCTCTCGACAAGGAGCAACAGGAATTGCAACAAGATGAGAACCTGAATCAAGAAGCCCCGGCAACCGATGCCGAGGAACAGGAAGAACACGAAGAAACCGATGAGGAAAAAATTGCACGGCTCGAAGCTGAACTCGACAAGGAAAAGAAGGAATATGTGTTCCTGCTGGCCGAGTTCGACAACTTCCGCAAGCGCACCATGCGTGAAAAGCAGGACCTCATCAAGAATGGCGCCGAGAAGGCCATGCTTGAACTGCTGCCTGTGATCGACGACATGGAACGCGCCTTGCAGGCCATTGACGAAGGTGGTGATATCGACAGCCTCAAAGAGGGTGTCACACTCATCCACAACAAATTCATGAAATATCTTGAGTCACAGCAGGTAAAGCCTATGAACAGCACTGGCGAAGACTTCGACAGTGAGGTGTTTGAGGCTGTGACCATGTTCCCTGCGCCCGACGAGAGCCAGCGTGGCAAGGTCATCGACACGGTGCTCAAGGGCTATATGATTAACGATAAGGTTTTGCGACACGCCAAGGTGGTGGTCGGACAATAATACACTCACATTATGGCAAAAAGAGACTATTACGAAGTGCTGGGCGTCAACAAGAACGCCACCGACGATGAGCTCAAGAAAGCTTATCGCAAGATGGCCATCAAGTACCACCCCGACCGTCAACAGGGAAAATCGGACGCCGAAAAGAAAGAGGCCGAAGAGAAATTCAAGGAGGCTGCCGAAGCCTACGATGTTCTCAGCGACCCCAACAAGCGCGCCCGCTACGACCAGTTCGGCTTTGCCGGCGACCAGATGGGCGGCGGTTTTGGCGGCGGCATGTCGATGGACGACATCTTCTCGCACTTCGGCGACATTTTCGGTGATTTCTTCGGCGGTGGAGGCGGCTTCTCAAGTCGTGCCACCGGTGGCAACAGGGTGAAACGAGGCAGCGACCTGCGCATCCGTGTGAAAATAAACCTGCACGATGCAGCTCATGGCGTGGAAAAGAAACTGAAACTGCCACGACTCATCTCGTGCCAGCACTGTCATGGCACAGGTGCTAAAGACGGCACAGCCCTCGATACCTGCCCCAACTGCCACGGTAGCGGCGTCGAAGTGAGAGTGCAGCGCACACTGCTCGGCAACATGCAGACGCAGAGCACCTGTCAGCGATGCGGCGGTAGCGGCAAAATCATCAAGGAACGCTGCACGCACTGTGGCGGACAAGGACTTGTCAGGAAAGAAGATATTGTTGCAGTCAACATCCCGGCAGGCGTGGCCGAAGGCATGACCCTGCGCATGGGAGGCAAAGGCAACGAGGCCCCAGGCGGCGGCATTCCGGGCGATTTGCTTGTGGTTATCGAGGAAGAGCGTCATCCGCAACTCATGCGCGATGGCAACGATCTGGTCTATAACCTCATGCTCGACTTCCCCACTGCCGTGTTTGGCGGCAAAGTCGAGGTGCCCACAGTCGACGGTCATGCTCGTGTCACGATTCCCGCTGGCACACAGCCGGGCAAGGTGCTGAGGCTAAGAGGCAAGGGACTCCCCTCGCCCGACAGCTACGGCACTGGTGACCTGCTCATCAATGTTATGGTATATGTGCCCGAACAGCTTAACAGCCAGGAACGAGCCGCCATCGAGTCGCTCAAGGGCAGCGAGAATCTGACTCCCACCGAGCAGACTAAAAACCGCATTTTCAACCGGTTGAAACGCATTTTCGATAACGACTGAAGGTAACCCTTCAACCGCTACTCGCTATCTCTTGTTTTCATAATTATAATTTTTATTGGTTAGGACATCAACGTTCCTGTGGGACGTTGATGTTTTTATTCATAACCAACTGATGGGTGCGGCTCATGAATGTGTTGAAAGCCGACTTCTGGCTGGCATGCACCACATCGGGCCGCTCTTCGGGTATGAGCGTGTAATTCTTTCCTGCCACCGGTTTCTGGCAGTAGAACAGTTTATAACGGGCATCGTGCACCACAGGCTTGCCATTCTGCATCTTCACTTTCACCTTCACCATGGCACCGCCACGGCAGTCGGGCTTGGTCATGTTCGATATCATGTTGCCCAGGCTATAGACCAGCAGCACATCCTTGTCCCAGCGATTGCTGTGGCGCATCTCAAAGGGCTCTACCACATGGGGATGCCCGCCAATAATCAGATCCACACCCTGCTCCACCAGAAAGTCGGCGAGATTCTTCTGCTCCTGTACGGGCGTGAGCGTGTACTCTATGCCCCAGTGCATGTTCACGCACAGCACCTGTGCGCCTGCTTTGCGAGCGGCCTCGATATCTTTTGCTATCAATGCCTTGTCGATGTAGTCAACCACCACATCTTTCTGAATGGGAATGCCATTGGTGCCATAGGTGTAGTCAAGAAATGCCACTTTAAGGCCTTTGATGGTCTGTATGCAAGGCAACTGCTTGGCGCGGGCGGCCGCGTTCACATAGGTGCCCACATGAGGTATCCCGAGTTTGTCGAGCACCTCAATGGTGCGCACGGCACCCTTGTCGCGACGGTCAAGGCAATGGTTATTGGCCGTGAGCAGCAGGTCGAAACCCGAACGCTGCAGTTGAGCGGCCCACTCGTCGGGCGCGCTAAAGCAGGGGTAGCCCGTATAGGGTGCACCACCAAGCGACACTTCCAGATTCACTACCGCGCAATCGGCACCTTGAATGTCGGGCTCAATATACTGGAAACACTCGCTATAATCATAGGTGTTGCCCCCGCGATGTGCCGCTGTGATTTGTGGCGCATGCTGCATGGCATCGCCAAAGAACACAAAATCCACATCTCCGCTATTGCCCAATAGCGACAACAGCGACAGAAACACGCCCGAGAAAAAACCGCTCATAAATGTTTATTGTTGAGTCATTAATAAATCTTGCCTTGAGCCGCCAGCAGTGTGTTCTGCATGAGCGACACAATGGTCATGGGGCCCACACCACCAGGCACAGGAGTGATGTAGCTGCACTTAGGAGCCACCTGATCAAAAGCCACATCGCCACACAGGCGCCAGCCGCTCTTGGTCTCGGTCGAGGGGATGCGGGTAGTGCCCACATCAATCACCACGGCACCTTCCTTCACCATGTCGGCCTGGACAAACTCAGGCGAACCGATGGCTGCAATCAGAATGTCGGCCTGACGGGTAATCTCGGCCATATTCTTGGTGGCACTGTGGCAAACGGTTACGGTGCAGTTGCCGGGATTGGCCTTCTGCACCAGCATCGATGCCACAGGCTTGCCCACGATGTTGCTGCGACCCAGCACCACACAGTGCTTGCCGCGAGTCTCGATGTTATAGTGGTCGAGCAGCATGAGAATGCCCTGCGGGGTTGCCGAACGGAAACAAGGCAAACCAATCATCATGCGGCCCACATTGATGGGATGGAAACCGTCAACATCTTTCCTGTAGTCGATGGCTTCTATCACTTTTTGTTCATCGATATGTTTGGGCAAGGGCAGCTGCACAATAAAGCCGTCAACATCGGGATCCTCGTTCAGTTTCTGCACTGTGGCGAGCAGTTCTTCTTCGCTCACGGTATCTTCAAAACGGAGTAACGACGACTTGAAACCACACTCGGCGCACGATTTCACCTTGTTGGCCATGTACGATTCACTTCCGCCGTCATGTCCCACCAGCACACCTGCCAGATGAGGACGACGCTTGCCGGCTGCCACCATGGCATCGACCTGTGCGGCAATCTCCTGTTTCACTGCTTTGGCAACACTCTTGCCATCAATCAAAGTCATTTTTTCTTGGTTTTATAGGTTATTCTTGATTTATTATTGAAAAAAAGGCACCTTCACTGAGCAAAGGTACCTTTGATGAATTCTCAGTTTAGCGCCTGCGCGGCATGTTGCGCATGTTGCGCATCATCTTCAACGGATTCTTCGTGGTCACAGCCTGCATCATCTTGCGGGTCTGGTCAAACTGCTTGAGCAGGCGGTTAACCTCCTGAATGTTGGTGCCGCTACCCCTGGCAATGCGCTCACGGCGACGGCCGTTCATCACTTCAGGATGCTCACGCTCGTATGGGGTCATCGAGTAGATGATGGCCTCTATGCTCTTGAAGGCATTGTCATCAACATTAATGTCCTTCATAGCCTTGCCCATGCCAGGAATCATCGAGGCAAGATCCTTGATGCTGCCCATCTTCTTGATTTGCTTGATTTGCTGCAGGAAATCATTGAAGTTGAACTCGTTCTTCGCAATCTTCTTCTGCAGCTTGCGGGCTTCTTCCTCGTCGTACTGCTGCTGAATGCGGTCGACTAACGACACAATGTCGCCCATGCCCAGAATGCGGTCGGCCATACCGGCAGGACGGAACGGGTCGATGGCCTCCATCTTCTCGCCGGTTCCCACAAACTTGATGGGCTTGTTCACCACCGTGCGAATCGAGAGCGCAGCACCGCCACGGGTATCACCGTCGAGTTTGGTGAGCACCACGCCGTCAAAGTCCAGACGGTCGTTAAATTCCTTTGCGGTATTCACAGCATCCTGACCCGTCATCGCGTCAACCACAAACAGGGTCTCGGTGGGATTGATGGCATCCTTGATGGCCTTGATCTCGGTCATCATCATCTCGTCAACAGCCAGACGACCTGCCGTGTCCACAATCACCACATCATTGCCACGGCGACGAGCCTCGGCCACGGCGTTACGGGCGATGCTCACAGGATCCTTGCTTTCGGGCTCACTGTAAACGGGCACACCTATCTGTTCGGCAAGCACCTTCAACTGCTCGATTGCTGCGGGACGATACACATCGCATGCCACCAGCAGCGGTTTTTTGCCCTTCTCTTTTTTCATCTTGTTGGCAAGCTTGCCCGAGAATGTGGTCTTACCTGAACCTTGAAGACCCGACATCAATATCACTGCAGGATTGCCTTGAATGTTGAAGGGGGCTTGATCGCCGCCCATCAGCAAAGCCAGTTCATCGTGCACGATTTTAACCATCAACTGGTTAGGATTCAATGCATTAATCACATTCTGGCCCAAAGCCTTTGCCTTCACCGTGTCGGTGAATTGTTTCGCAACCTTGTAGTTCACATCGGCCTCAAGGAGCGCTCTACGCACCTCCTTGAGAGTTTCAGCCACATTAATTTCAGTTATCTTACCTTGTCCTTTCAGTATCTTGAACGATCTTGTAAGTCTTTCTGATAAATTTTCAAACATAATTTCTTAATTTTATTCGTTTTGCTATTTTTTTGAATCTCCTATTTACTTGATGAGTTTGTTAGTGTGTGTGTCAGGGAACACGATAGCCGGCTTGAACTTGCGGGCCTCGTCAGGTGTCATAAAGGCATACGACATGATGATGACAACATCGCCGGGTTCCACCTTGCGGGCAGCAGCACCGTTCAGGCATATTTCGCCCTTGCCGCGCTCACCCTTAATCACATAGGTGTCGAGCCGCTCGCCATTGTTGTTATCCACAACATACACGCGCTCGCCCTCAATGATGTTGGCGGCTTCCATCAGTTCTTCATCAATCGTGATGCTGCCTATGTAGTTCAGGTTCGCACCTGTCACAGTCACACGATGTATCTTTGATTTAACTACTTGTATCTGCATTTCAGCATTCGTTTTTATAAGTTATGTTATCAATTTCACGCACATCACCGCAATACACCGTGATGCAGCCCACCACATAGTTGGAGTCGTTCCAGTCGGTCACAGGCTGCAGGGTAATGCCGTCGCATATCGAGAAGTATTCCACTTCCATCTCGGGATAGGCATTGAGCGTTGCCACCACCCAATCGTGCGTCTGCTCCACAGTGTGGAACGAGGCAAAGTCAAGGCTCTCCTTGAGCGTCTTGTAGATGGCGGGAGCCACGCGGCGCACTGTGGGGGTGAGCCTCACATTGCGGCTGCTCTTGGCAAGTCCGTCGGCCTCACGCACACAGGGGCAAGGCACAATCTCGAGATTGAACCCCAACTGAGCCACCATGGCACGAATCACGGCAATCTGCTGAAAATCTTTCTCGCCAAAGTAGGCACGGTCGGGTTGAACAAAGGTGAACAGCTTGCTCACAATCTGGCACACGCCGTTAAAATGGCCGGGGCGCATGGCACCTTCCATCACCTCGGCAACTGGGCCAAGATGGAACACACGCGTGTCGGGTTCAGGATAAACATCTTCGACACTGGGCATGAATGCGATGTCAACGCCACACGACTCGAGCATGGCGGCATCGGCCTCGGCATTGCGCGGATAGGTGCGCAAGTCTTCCTTGTTGTTGAACTGAGTGGGGTTCAGAAACACACTCACCACCACAATGTCGTTTTCGCGGCGAGCTCGTTCCACAAGCGACTTGTGACCCTCGTGCAGAGCACCCATCGTGGGCACTAAACCAATGTTTTTGCCTTCCTGGCGATACATTTTCACTGCGTTTTGCAGTTCGGCGGGTTTGCTTATAATTTTCATTTCGATAGAATCGGTTTCTTAAATCGGTGCAAAATTAATACTCATTTATTACATAGACAAATAAAATTGCCTTTATATAATAATATACAATTATTATGCCAAATAAAGAGTGAAAACATCATTCAAGCCAAAGATAAGTGGTGAGGCTCTCGCGGCCCAGATACATGGCCTTGGCTTTCACCAGTTTCACACCCTTGCCAATGGCCACAGGCGTCGTCCACACGGGCGAAGTTGCATCGGGCTCGCTGCCATCGAGTGTGTAGCGAATCACCTCGCCGCAATACTGGCTGTTGGCAAGCAGCTTGCCGTCCTTCACCACAATGCCTGGCTGCCCCAGCCTGAAAGCGAATCCACGACGCTTGAGCACGGGCAACTCGCTGCGACCTATCTTCTGGTTATAGGCGCGCATGCAGCCATCAAAGTCCTGCTCGGCACCATTCTTTACAAACTCAGGAATTGCATTCCAGCCGCGTTCGCTCAGACCCAGCATCTTGGGCAGGCAGTACATTTGCACCTGTTCAAAGTTCCTGATGGTCTCGGCCCACAACTGGCCTTGAACACCAATGATGTTCTCCAACTTACGAAGCGGCACCTTGCCCACCGCAGCATTCTCCATGTCGGTGGGAGTCCCGTCATACTGCATGCGAGCCGAGTGATAGATATTGTAGGGTTGAGCATACCAGGTAGCATACTCATCGACCGCTCCACCCCAATGCAAGCCTTTTTCATATTGATGCCAGCCATAAGCCATATCAATGTAGAAATTGGTCACATTCGAGAGAATCACGGGATAACCGGCATTGGCTATTGTGTAAGGCACCGTGTCGCGGCGGCCCACCGTGCTCCAGGCATTCACGCCAGCAAAGCGTTGGGGCATCACCGCATCATACTTTGCCGAGTTGTTCAACGCCACTTCCTGCCACCCTTCGATTTTGATACCTTTCTTGATCAAATAGTCCGAGATGCGACGCAAGTAGTATTCATGCACATCGTGCTGTGTCTTCAACCCCTCGCGTGCCATGAGTGCCTTGACTGCGGGCGAGCCGTCCCATGCACTGCGGGCCACCTCATCGCCACCCAGGTGCAAAACATCGAGTTTGAGACCGGCATCTTTGTAGATTTTAATCAAATCCTCGACCACGGCCTGCAAGAAGTTGTAGACGCCGTCCTGTGCCACATTCAGCACATTGTCGTGATAACTCTGCGCCGAGGTAAAGTCTTGCTTGTCTTCATCATCCCACAACTTGTATTGCTCTGCCTTGAGCTTATCGGTCGAGGCATATTTCGCATAGCGGTTCTTCATAGCCACAATGGCAGCACGGGCATGACCAGGTGTCTCGATTTCAGGAATCACCTTAATGCCGTGAGCATCGGCATACTTGAGCAGTTCAATCATCTGCTCGCGAGTCAGGTAACCATTTGCGCTTTGTGTCAGGTCGTCGGGGTTGCCGTTGCCGTCAAAAATCTGAGCAAGGTATCCCTGTTCGGTGAGAGTGCATCCGCGGCGCGAGGCCACCTCGGTGAGTTCTGGTATGCTAGGCATCTCCACACGCCATGCCTCGTCATCGGTGAAGTGAAACTGCAGACGATTAATCTTATAGTACGACAGCAAGTCGATAAACCGTTTCAACTCGTCAAGGCGGGTAAAGTTGCGGGCAATATCAAGCATAAAGCCACGATAGGCCAAGTCAGGGGCATCTTTCACCTTTGCATGGTTCAGCTTGTGACCAGCGCTGTGGTCAAGAGCTGCAACCAGCGTCTTCACAGCGTTCATCAGCCCCGCCTCCGAAGCACCCGTGAGCACGATGGTGTCTTTTTTCACCAGCAGTTCATAGTATTCGCCATTGTTATTCAGCTTTTTATTGACATCGAGCCAAATCTTTGTACGCTGACCGCCAGTCTCATAGATACCGCGCTGGGCCAGTTCACTCAAAAGCAACTTCTTGGCCTTGCGCACGCCTCCCTTGAGAAACTTCGATTTGATGGTCACAAGATTGCCCACTTCGGTTGTGCCTGCGCCATATTCCACTGTCTTGGGGGTCGGGAAAATGTCGAACGAGCGGAACTCGGCCTGGCAGCATCCCTCGCCCTTGAGACGGGCATTGAAGGCGTACATATAGTTACCATCAGGGTAATCGTGCTGGCGTTTCACCCATTGCTTGGGGTCCTTGAGTTCAGGCACCGTTATTTTCACGCCACGAGGATGAGCGTAGTCGCCGTTCATCACCACATGACCGCCTTGCGGCGTGTAGCAGATGTTCACCATGGTGCCACGCATGAGCATCTCCACCACCAGACTGTCGCCAGGCTTGAGCGGTTTATAGGCAGCATTGGGAGTCATGTGATAATAGGTGGTTGTCACTTCCTTGATGTCGACTGGGCAACCGGCAGGCAGCTTGAGCGCACGCGAGAACTGATTAAAGAAGAATTCCCAGTTGCCGCGAAGCGTGTCACCACTCACATTTTTCATCACAAAGCGCGAACTGTAATAACCCGGTTCGGCCTCGTTCTGCCCCATCTCCCAGCGCACTGCCAATGGCGATTGCGCCATCATGGGCATAGCCATGAGGGTAGCGACCATCACGACCATCAGTTTGTGTTTCAGTGTAATTTTCATTGTTTATCGTTGTTAGTTGTTTTGTTCCATTAGCTTGGCGAGAATCTCGTTGAGCAACTGTACACAGGCATCTTCGAGCAGATCTAATGCCAGTTCAAAGCCTTCGCTGCCTTCGTAGTATGGGTCTGGCACATAATCGTAGTGAGGATTTTGCGTGATATAATCGCCTATCATCACAATCTTTTGCACCTCCTCGGGAGTGCGTGCAAGCCGCACAAGGTCGGCACGATTGGCATCGTCCATCGCCACAATCATGTCAAAGTCGCCCATGTCATAGCCAGTGATGCGACGGGCACGGTGCGTGAGTTCATATCCGCGTCGACGGGCATGCACACGCATGCGCTGGTCAGGCAACTGACCGCTGTGGCCGCCATAGGTGCCAGCCGAGTCAATCTCAAACAGGTGAGCCACACCACGCTCGTCCACAAGGCGTTGCATCACACCCTCGGCAGCCGGTGAACGGCAGATGTTACCCAGGCACACCATCAATATCTTGTATTTCTTTTCTTCCATCTCTTGTTATAGAACTATTAGTTCTTTTGCCTACTTCGTTCTCTACAAATTATTTTGATTAATCAAATTCACCACAACTTTCACCATCACATCCTTCTCATCAGTGCGACTTTCTGCAATCATTAAGGTGAGTGCTACTAGGGTGTTATCAGCTATGCGTTTTGAACCATCTTCTTTATAAAGAATGCCATTGTTATTCAAGAACCACAGAAACAAAGTGGCCGCAATGCGTTTATTGCCATCGGTGAATGAGTGATTCTTGGTCACAAGATATAGAAGCATAGCGGCTTTCTCTTCCACACTTGGATAGAGTTCTTTTCCATCAAAGGTTTGATATATCTGTCCAATACTGCTCCTGAATGATTCGTCTTTTTCATTGCCAAATAAACCACTGCCACCAAATTTCTCTCGAAGTGCGTTTATTTCACTCATCGCATTCTCATAGGTAGCATGAAAAAGTTCTTCCTGCGTCGTTTTTTCGATGGTCAATCGCTGATAATCGTAACTGTCGAGTGTGTCCAGGGCATAAGTATAATCGGTTACAACATCAAAAAGCGCCTGACTTTCATCGGTAGAGAGTATCTGTTTATTCTGAATAGTTCGACCTAACATGCCCACCAATTGCCGCAATTCGCCAACTTGCTCACGACGCAGCCTTTCACTTACAGCATAGCCCTTTATGAGATAATTCTTAAGGATTGTATTGGCCCACTGCCTGAATTTTATGCCTCGTTTTGAATTGACACGATAACCAACCGATATTATCATATCGAGATTAAACAATGGGATGACTCTTCGCACTTCCCTGTGTCCCTCTATTTGAACTTGTGCAAAATTTGCACAGGTTGACTCTTTATCGAGCTCATCTACTTTATAAATGTTGTTAATATGGCGTACAATTGATGTTCTGTCAGTTTGGAACAATTCAGCCATTTGAGCCTGTGAAAGCCACACTGTATCATTTTCAAGACGGACATCAATTTGTGTTCGTCCATCTTCAGTTTGATATATAATAATCTTGTTTTCCTCCATAATCTGGTGCTTGTGATTGCAAAGTTAGTGAATATTTTGCTACTTCCTTTTATTCTTTAGTCTTTTTCCCGCATCCACAAAAGCACAGCACGGTGACATCTTGCAATAGCACAAAAAATGTTCATCTCAGTATTTGCTCACTTGAAAAAAAACACTTACATTTGTAGCAACGATTTATAACCGGAATTATTCTTTATCACAATGAAAATAACAAATCTCATTATGGCAAGCATCTTATTTGCTACCAGCGGCTTAGCAAGTGCCGAAATTCTCCCCGAACCTCAAACCATGGGCGGACAGCCTCTCATGAAAGTGATGAACGAACGCAAGTCGAGCCGTGACATCGACCCGCAATCCACTGTCACTAAGCAAGATTTGAGCAACATACTGTGGGCAGCCTGGGGCATCACCCACGACGGCAAGCGCACTATTGGCACCGCTATGAATCGTCAGGAACTGGAGATCTATGTGATTACCGCCACCGAAATCAGCAAATATAGTGCCGAAGACAACACCCTTACTGTGGTGAATACCGGCGACTTCCGCGACATCTCGGCCATGCAAGACTTTGCCAAGACCGCACCCATCAACATCGTGCTTGTTGGCAACAATGAGAAACAAAAAATGGCTGAATTCCAGCACTATGCTGCAGGCGCTGCCTCGCAGAACATCTACCTCTACTGCGCTCAAGCTGGTCTCAAGACCGTCGTGAGGGCTGGTTGCGACCGCGAGAAACTGGCGCAAGCCATGAAACTCGACCCCGCCAAATTCAACATTCTCTATGTGCAGACGGTGGGTAAATAATAAATTGACCATTGCTTTTCTTCTATTTGGCTGGGTGACTATGCTGCTCGGCAGCAGTGCTTGCGGCAACTCACGCGATGAAAGGGTCGTCTATGTCAAGAAAAGCAGCGAATTGCCCCCCATCAGCAAGACAGCATCGCCCGTCAGCGACGATGCTCAGGTGCAGCGCATCACCACGCACATCATTCCAGGAAGCCTCAAGGAGATTTTCAACGACAGCAATCACATCCAGCTCCCTGCTGCCGAGGCCAATGGAATTGTGCCTATTACCGACTTCAAGACAGCCTACTTCACCAAGAAGCCGCTGGTGCATCTCTCCACCAGCAACATCTATTTCATCGATTCGCTCCAGCACTCAATGCCCTACCTTGTGCCCAAGGCTGCCGCATTGCTCAAGGAGATTGCCACTGCGTTTTCCGACACCATCAAGGCGCGCGGACATGCCGACTACCGCATTCGTGTCACCAGCCTGCTCAGGACCGATTTTTCGGTTTCACGACTGCAGAAACGCAATCGCGCTGCCACCTCGCAGTCGTGCCACCTCTATGGCACCACTTTCGACATCAGTTGGGTAAAATTTGACTGTCTCGATCCCAACAAACCCATCTCGCTCGAGGACCTCAAGAATGTGCTCGCCGAGATTGTTTACAACTTCAGGGAACAAGGGCGCTGCTACGCCATATTTGAGCGCAAGCAGGGCTGTTTCCACATAACCGTACGATAACCAAATCCATTCAAACAAAACCACTTTATATATAAAATGATAGGACAAACTGCAATTGCCAATTATCTGAAATTTTCAGGGCACAAATCTATCGACCTCAAGGTCGCTCTCATCGACTGTGATGGAATACTTTACGACTCAATGAAAAACCACACCCGCGCATGGGTCAAACTCATGAAGAAGAACGGCATCAAGTGCACACGCGACGAGTTCTACCTCTACGAGGGCATGACTGGCGCCGGCATCATCAAACTCATGTTCAAGAAAGGCGTCGGCAAGAACATTACCGACGACGAGGCATGGGAACTCTACAAAGTGAAAGGCCGCTACCTCAAAGAACTGGGCGAGATTCCCGTTATGCCGGGAGCCTTGGAGATGCTCACCAAACTCAAAGAGGCCGGCATCGAGCGTGTGCTTGTCACAGGCTCAAGAGAACCCTCGGTGCTTGAACGCATCGACAACGACTTCCCGGAACTTTTCTCTGAAAAGCGCGTCACGGCCCACGACACCCGTCACGGCAAGCCCAACCCCGAACCCTACCTCAAAGGCATGGCAAAGGCCGAGGCCAAACCTAACCAGTGCATCGTCATCGAAAATGCTCCGCTTGGTGTGCAGGCAGGTCACACTGCCGGTTGCTTCACCATCGGCATCACCACAGGCCCCATCTCAGAGAAAGAGCTTACCAAGGCAGGTGCCGACATCGTATTCAAATCGATGGAAGACTTCGTTGCCGCACTGCCCGAACTCATCGCTGATTTTAAGGAAACAACCCGATAACTTTTGACACAAGGCATCACATACAATAACCGCGTGGGCGAGGCGCTCGACAGCGTTCTGGCTGGCATCGACCACACCCGGCTGGTGGTGATTGCCGACGAAAACACAGCACAACTGGTGGTGCCGCGCTTGGGCAGCACAGCGCTTGCCCAAGCGCCTGTCATCACCATTGCTGCAGGCGAAGAAAACAAGAATCTCGACACACTCGCACAAGTGTGGAGGCAACTCGGCGAACTGGGCGCCACACGCAATAGTATGGTTGTGAATGTGGGCGGCGGCATGGTAACCGACCTGGGTGGCTTTGCCGCAGCCACTTTCAAGCGGGGTATGGGATTCATCAACTGCCCTACCTCACTGCTGGCAGCGGTCGATGCCTCGGTGGGCGGCAAGACGGGCATCGACTTCAACGGACTCAAGAACGAGGTGGGAGTTTTCGCAATGCCAAGGCACACCATCATCTCGTCGTGCTTTCTCGACACGCTGTCCACACCTGAAATCAAGGCAGGCTATGCCGAGATGCTCAAGCATGCCATGCTACACAGCCACGAGCTTTTCACGCAGTTGCTCCATGCCGACTTTGATGCCGCATTCAACACCCTTGAGTTTCTCAAACTCATCGAGCAGTCGGTGGCCATCAAGCAGCATTTTGTGGAACAGGATCCACATGACAATGGCGCACGACATGCCCTCAACTTGGGGCACACCGTGGCTCATGCCTTCGAGAGTCTGGCATTGAAACGCGGCAAACCCATTCATCACGGTTATGCCGTTGCCTGGGGACTTGTTGCCGAAACCTACCTGTCGCACAAGCTCTTTTCCTTCCCGTCGGCCGACCTTTATGCCCTGGCCACATTCGTGCTCAGCAACTACAGAGCCTTCCACATCACCTGCGACGACTACGACGATCTCATCGCCTTCATGACACACGACAAGAAAAGCCGCAACGGCGAAATCAATTGTGCACTGCTCTCGATCTGTGGACAGGTGCACTGCGATGCGACCATTTCACCCAACCACATGAAAGAGGCGCTCGACATCTATCGCGATCTCATGCACATTTGATGCTTTTTTTCATCTAATTTCACCCAAAATAATCACATTTAGGGATAAAAAACACCAAATTCCCCAAAATGAGCGATTGCCGCGCAGCCATTGCAGCGGTAATTTTGCAGTGTCGATAGTTGAAAACACTCGGCTCTCGGCTTTTCATTAGAAAGTGAATTAGTTATTGGTTGAATTATCATACACTGCACACAGTGTTTTACTGGCTCACAAATAGCCACTTAGTAGTAAACTATTAAACTCCGTTTCTGACCGATGTGAATCGCTCTCGAAACGGAGTCTTAATTTTATCTGTATCAAGCATTTACAAACTAACGGACGCCACTGCCGCCACCACCGCTGTGGCCGCCGCCACCGCCCCACGACGAACGGCCGCCACCACCCGAACTGCGCTCACGCTGCAAACGCGCCGCACGCTCGCTCGGGGTTTCGTAGGTGTGCACATAGGTCATACCCCACAAAGCCGAGCGGGCAAATGTGGAGCAGAACGAGGGCCGCACCTCCAGTTGCGCGGCTATCGGGTCGATCTGCGTATAGTCGGGCCATATCTGCTTCAGGTCGTTGCGCACCTGGTCGGCAATGCCGTAGAGTGTGGCATGAACAAGATACTCTTTCCATAGCGACACCTCCCTCACGGTGCGTTCGTCGAGCAATGTGAACTCCTGCAAGTATTTCTTGAGGCCAAACACCTGCTCGGCATCACTGCGTTGCACCGTCTTGAGATTGATATCAGATGTCTCCAAAAGTGAGAACAGCACCTTTACCACGGGACGGTTCTCTACCGGTTTCGCCTTCATGTACTTCTCCAGTTCTTTAGGCTGCAGCACATGATCTTCACCTGCTGCATCATACATGAGCCGTTGCAGGTAGTAGAGCAGCACATTGCCCCTTTCGCTCTTGTCATAGGGGCAATGGTCGGCAGGTCTGGTTACTGCGAGCATCTCCACGGGATTACCCCTCTGGTCCATGGCATACTGCAACTGTAATGTGTTCTGGTACATCATGCGCATCACGCACGCTGCCACCAGGTTGGCGTTGGTTGCTTGCTTGGGTTCCACTGCCTTGAGCACGCCATAGGTCTTGTTCAGGTCACCGTTGTAGGGGATGTCGCGGTACCACACTTCCACCTCATGACGGTTGTTGCCAAATAGGCTCTTCAGTTTCTTTTCGCGCTTGAAACTGATGTAGACGCTCGATATGCCCCACAGGGCTATTATTGCCAACAAGCACCACCCTATCAGAATAAACAATGCCTGAAACGATTCTGCAAGTTCCGACATAGTGCCGCCATTGTTTCCTCCCATCACATTGCTGCTGCCCATCAGCGACGATTTCATGGCCAAGTCACCATTTGCATCTGCGGTAAGCGTGCCTTCCTTCATTGCAGCCAGCGTTTCTACACAGTCTTTCAGGTCATAGTCGCTGCCCTCTAATGCAGGTTTCGCGAGCAGTTCTACCAAACTGCCCTTCACATCGGTCACAGGATGAAACAGCCCTTTGTTGAACACTGCCATGACGATGATTCCATCGCCTTTGCTTGTCATAGGGCGGTCGGTTGTCGCAACAATCTTGCCATCTTCAAGCACTATCTCGCCATAGTAGCGAAATGCCCACATCCTTGTATCAACCGGCGTGAATGCACCGTTTTCTCGCTCGATTGTCACTTTGGTTTCTTCGGCATAGGGGTCATCGGCCTCATAGAACATGAAGTTGAAACCATCGAAGTCGTCATACGATTTCACCATTCGGGTCAGCGTATAACGGACCGTGTACACACGACGCCCGCCTTGGCCTATGCCCCAGCACAGTTCCACTCCCTCGTCGGTCTTATGGTAACCGCAACGATGCGTCTTGGCCGAACGCGGCCGGTCGATGTCCCATTTTTTCTCCACTTCATAGTCCACACCTGTCTCGTCGGTCACGCTAAACTCGCCCACTTCCATCACGCCCATGTTAAACATCTTGATGAAAGCCTCGGTGCCATCGTCGTCGTCAATGTCCATGGTGCGGGTCTCAACAACGCGGGCGTGCCCCTTGTCGTTTAACAGCACACGAATATCGAGGTCAACCAGGCGATGGCCCTCAACAGGCAATGCCGCCTGCAGTGCCAGCATCAGCATGAAACCATATTTCATGAACTTTCTCATACCAGACGCCTCATTCCTTTTATTGCTAACATGAACAACAGCCACACCACCAAGCACAAGGCAAAAAGCGATGTCACAGGATATTCCTTAACCAGGCCCCAAGCGCGGCCAAATAGTGACTGCGAAGCGGTCGAGCCTTGATTCTGACCGTCGGCTGCGGCCACCTGATGCTCACCGTCCTGCATCATAGGGCTATTAAGCTCGGTGGCGTCAAATGTCACATCGCCCTGTTTGCTCGACGATGACACATAGCCCGCTCCGCCGCGCGACTGTGTCGCAGCAGCACACTGCGCTGTGGTCGCCATAGCCAACGCAACAGCACACAGCATCAATTGCAACAGCAATTTCATGGGCAATTATTTTTCCCCGAACAGGTCGGGCATCTGAGACTTCTGCTCCTGATCCACTTTCAGGTATTCACGCACGGTGAAGTGCAGCATGCTTGCAACAAACGACGATGGCCACTGACGCACGGCACGGTTCATCTTAGTTGCCGAGTCGTTATATACCATGCGGCTCATGCGTACATTCTCTTCATACGAGTTTACGCTGTCCATGGTCTTGTTAAACATCTCGTTGGCCTTCAGGTTTGGATAGGCTTCACCTATAGCAATCAGCCTGCCAAGTACCTGATTCAGCTCGCCTTGCTGGCGATTCACCGCTTCGGCACTGCTCACATCCTCGCCACGACGCTGCTGAATCACTTTGATCAAAGTTTCGCTCTCGTGTTGAGCATACTGGCTTGCCGTCTTTGCCAGTGCCAGCAAGGCATCCCAGCGCGAATTCAGCTGAACCTGTATCTGACTTAGCGCATTCTTGCAGTTCTCGTCAAGTTTCACCAGCGAACGCTGCGTGTTTACAATATACAAACCAATGGCCAATGCAATGACCACAATCAGTGCTAATAATACTAAAACAATTGTCATAATCTCCGCCTTTAAATAATATGTGACATTAAATATAATTTGTGCTAAATTACAATATTATTGTCAAATTGCAACACAATTCCTAAAGTTTTTTGTTTTTACAATTCTTTTTCTAAATGAAATCATTAATTTTGCACATAATAATATAATAAATGTCTACTATGAAAAGATTTCTTTTGTTCACGCTTATCGTCGTAGGCGCTATTTGTGCCAACGCTCAACTCTTGTGGAAGGTTTCAGGCAACGGACTCGAGAAACCATCGTACCTCTTCGGTACGCACCACTTCATCTCGGGCGACTTCATCGACAGCATCCCCAATCTTTCCCAAGTGATTAACGACATCGATGAGGTGTATGTTGAAATCCAGAACGATGCTATGACTTCGCCTGAAGCATTACAATTGATGACAAAGGCCATGATGGCTCCACAAGATAGCACGCTCGACAAGCTCTACTCGCCCGAAGGGCTCAAAATCATCGACGAGGTGGTCCGTAAATATTATGGAGTGTTCGGCATCGGGATTGATAAATTCTACACCATGAAGCCCGCCACGGTCATGATGCAGTTACAGGTCATTCAGTCGTCTTCAGCAATTCCTGGATTCAACCCCAACAACCTCATCGACAAGGCGGTGGAAAAACGCTGCACTAGCAAGGGTAAGAAAGCCAACAGTCTCGAATCTATCGAGTTCCAGACCGGTCTGCTGTTCAATGCCCCACTCAACAAGCAGGCCAGCGACCTGCTCGAGATGTGCAAGAACGACAGCAAGATGGAAGAAATGGCAAAGGAACTTGTCGATGACTATAAGCATCAGCGCATCGAGAAACTGCTCGAAATCATGAGCGACAAGGAGTTGGGCGGCAGCGATGCCGAGGATCTGGAACGACTCGTCTTTGCCCGCAACCGCAACTGGATTCCCACCATTGTCGAAGCCATGAAGAGTGGAAGCATTCTCGTCTCGGTGGGTGCCGGTCATCTCCCGGGTGAAAATGGCGTCATCTCTCTGCTGCGCGCACAAGGTTACACCGTTTCTCCAATTTCTCAATAATTCCAAAATTCCCAAATTTCCCAAATTTCCCAGAATTCCCAAAAGAACCAAAAGAACCAAAAGAACCAAAAATTCAAACGAATATGAAAAAGATCGCATTTCTCACAGCAGCTTTTGCTATAGCAGCAAGCGCCCTTATGGCAACCACCTCTTGCAACAAGGCACAGAACGACAAGAGCGAGGCAAGTCAAGCCTCAACTGTCGCGCAAGAAGAGACTTACCTCACCGCTGTCGATCGCTACCTGACCGACGAGATTGGCAAATCTTATGCTCCTGGCGAGATTTGCATCCCCTGCGCCCGAATTGTCGATGTCGACGAGCAAAATCCCCAAGACATTCAAGTTTGGGGCGATTTTTGGATCTTCAACTACAATGTGTCGGGCGACACGCTCAAGACCGTTTCGGGAGGCAGCCACCCGGGGCTTATGCACATCAGCAAAACTGGCAACACCTTCAAAGTAACCGCTTTTGATCAGGTAGATGCCGGTGCCGGCAATCTCGAGAGCGCCAAAAAGATTTTTGGCGACCGTTTCGAGAAATTCCAGACAATGAACTCCGACGAAAAGGCCCGTGAAGAAGACCGCGCACGCCTCATTGCCGACTATGTGAAAAGCAACAACCTTGCAGTGAAGTGCTACCAAGACTTCGGCTGGACTGCCGTCAATCTGAAATAATACTTTTTTTCACCACCATCACCTAAACTGGCCAAGTCACCAGTTTGGGTCATAAATTTTATCACTATGAATAATAAATTATTCCTCGCATTAGCATTACTGTGCTCCATGATGTGTCTCACTTCATGCGGCGACAAAACCGTTGACCCCGCTCAACTTCCTCAGCAAATCCAGTCGTTTGTCAAGCAGACTTTCCCCGGACAGACCATCTCGTTTGCCCAGAAAGACTGCGACTTTCTGTGCTCGCACTACGAAATCACGCTGACCGACGGAACTCAGGTGAGTTTCGACTCCGACGATGTGTGGGACAAGATCGAAAGCCCCATGCAAGGAGTGCCGGCATCGGTTGTTCCCGCCCCCGTCGCAACCTATGTCAACACCAGTTTCCCGGGCATTGGCATCAAGAAAATCGACAAGGAGCGCAACGGCTATGAAGTGGACTTGCTCAATGGCATTGAAGTCAAGCTCAACCAGCAAGGCGCCCTCATGGAAATGGACGACTAATCATTCTGCCTCGCATTCACGCATAATCATCGCACGCGCGATTTTAGCAAGGAATGAGCACATTAGCAGATACACTAAAACAAAAATATCAGCACTTCAAGCAATGGCAGCTCGACCCGTTTAACTATAACGACGACAGCTCCCAGGAGCCGCACCATTGCATCAACTGCGGCAAAGAGTTTGTGGGCAATTTCTGTCCCACATGTTCGCAGAAGAAAAACCTGGGGCCCATCACCTGGAAGAGTGTCGCCCGGAGCATTGCCGAGGTGTGGGGCATGCACAACCGTTCACTTACCTACTCGGTGTTGCAGATTTTTCTGCGCCCAGGCTACTTCATCAGCGACTACATCAGCGGCAAACGCCAGGTGAGCTTCCCGCCCGTCAAAATGCTGGCCATTGTCTCAGTGATTGGAATCCTCGTTGATATCTTGACAGGTTCCCAGGACGTCTTAGGTGTTTTCAATTCCGATTTTGACTTCGAAGGCGATAAAATGTTGTTTCTCGACAATGCCTTCGAGTGGATGAATGTTCATCCCGACTTGATGTCGATAATTATGCTGTCCTACCTGATCATCCCCAACTACTTCATTTTCAGGTTTGCGCCACGCAACACACGCCACACGCTGCCCCAAGGATTTTTCATCCAGGTGTTCTGTTCTGTGGCATTTCTGGTGCTGAATATGATTTATGACATCACTGGGATAGGCAGGTTTGTATCTGTTTTGACAGCAATACTGCTCTATTTCACCTACAAGCAACTCTTCGGTTACGGCATTTGGGGAACTATATGGCGCTTGATTGCCGCATTTACTGCCGCCATTGTCCTGGCCTCGATCATGTTATGGCTCGACTTCTGCATCCACCTGTTTGAAGTTGGGCAAACCGAAAATGCCAAGGAATTTGTTCTCTTCGAAGTGCTTTCCATCATCGCATTCATTGCCATTTTGTGGATCAGTTACCTCATTAGCAAACCCCGCACCCCTAAACCTCAGTCGCCCCCCAATCCCACCCACGATGAGCCATTAGGCAACAAGGCAGATGCACATCACCACGGCTTATCACAGCAAGAACTTGATGCCATTGAAAAAGTTCAGGGCGAACAGCGTGCCTCAGGCAACGAAGACTAAACCATCCACAACGACGCCACGCCCCGACAAACTCGCCGCCGACCTCAAAGAATTAGGAATATTGAAATAAGGGCTATTATAGTGCAAAATAAACCATTGCCACTATTACCAGCAAATGTAGCAATTGGTCAAGGCCATATAGTATCCAGAAAGGTTTTTGTTGATTGTCGGCTAATGAAGTAAACCGCCTGCCAGCAAAGCCTTTCATATAATCAATCACGAAATGTGAACACAATTCAAAAGCGAACAGCAGTAATACGGTTTTCCATGAAACACTGAAAACAAAGAAAACAAGTCCCATCAAAACCGCATGAACACAGCTATGAAATAAAATGTGTTGTATCTTTTTACCACTTGCTTTCGCCTTAATCATCTGAGGTGTTGTAAGGCAATAATCAGCAAGAAAGTGGCAAATGAAAAGCGATATTAAAAGTGCAAGCTGCATCATCCTTTGAATTAGGCCACAAAATTAAATATTTCCCTTGAAACGTACAGCAGACATATCAGATTTTTTGAAGCCGATACGTGAGAAACCGTATCAGGCTCATCTCTCCAACGCATTGCAGGTGGCGGACATGCTCGACTGGGTGCTGCTACAACTCGGCAAGCCCAAGGTGTGGCAGTCATCGTTCTTAATCTCCGAAGAGTTCATCCGCCGATTGTTCTTCATCGAGAAGTCCGGGCTCGTCACTCGCTTCAACCTCGTGCTCGACCATAAAGCCACAAACAAGACACTCAAGCTTTGGGCATTCATCACCCAGGTTATCTCCACCACTTACCTTGCAGACAATTCTCGCTACATAGCTGATGAAACAAAGGCACCGATAATATTGATTATCAGTGCCTTTCTTCAGTCGGGATGACTTGATTCGAACAAGCGACCCCACGCCCCCCAGACGCGTACTCTAACCGGACTGAGCTACATCCCGAACTGTGCAGAAGGGAGGTTTAACTCCCAAAAGCGGTGCAAAGTTAATGAAGATTGCGCACCTGTGCAAATTTTTTAGCGATTTTTTATCATAAAAATTTTCTAAGCAGGGAAAATGACGGTAAAATCGTGTTGACTATGGCAAAGATAAGAAAAACTGAAGGAGCAGTCATGCTAATGACAAAGACACCTGCAAGGACTGCGAGGGACAACGATGGCGAGGGACGGTAGGGCGAGGAAGGTGGCGAGGGACAACGATGGCGAGGGGTGAGGATAGAGGGAAGGGGAAAATGAAGGGAGAGGTGCCGATAATGACACCTCTCCCCTATTCTTCGTGATGGCGGTTTAGCGAAGTTGCTCACAACTTCGGGTTGTAATTATACCAAACCACTATTCCACTAGGTTTTAGCAGGCTTTGCCGTCGCTGCCGAGCACCTCGATGATTTTGTGCTTGTAGAGTTTCTCCATCTCGTCGCGAGCGGGTCCACAATACTTGCGGGGGTCGAATTCACCGGGTTTCTCTACGAACACTTTGCGTACAGCAGCGGTGAAGGCCAGACGGCTATCGCTGTCGATGTTGATCTTGCACACAGCGCTCTTGGCAGCCTTGCGGAGCTGCTCTTCGGGAATACCTACTGCATCGGGCATCTTGCCGCCGTGGGTGTTGATGATGTCAACATATTCCTGGGGTACCGATGAAGAGCCGTGGAGCACGATGGGGAAGCCGGGGAGTTTCTCCATGATGGCGTCGAGCACATCGAATGCCAATGGAGGAGGAACGAGCTTGCCAGTCTTCGGGTCACGGGTGCACTGCTCGGGTTTGAACTTGTAGGCACCATGGCTTGTGCCGATTGAGATAGCGAGCGAGTCGCAACCTGTGCGGGTAGCAAAGTCGATCACTTCTTCGGGCTTGGTGTAGTGCGATTCCTCGGCCTGCACTTCGTCTTCAACGCCTGCGAGCACGCCCAGCTCGGCCTCAACGGTCACATCGAACTGGTGAGCATAGTCCACAACCTTCTTGGTCAAGGCAATGTTCTCTTCATAGGGCAGTGAACTGCCGTCGATCATCACGCTCGAGAAACCGAAGTCCACGCAGCTCTTGCACAGCTCGAAGGTATCGCCGTGGTCAAGGTGCAAACAGATTTGCGGATGCTCCCAACCCAGTTCCTTGGCATACTGCACAGCGCCCTCGGCCATGTAGCGCAGAAGCGTTTGGTTAGCATAGTTGCGGGCACCTTTCGAAACCTGCAGAATGACAGGCGACTTGGTGTCGGCAGCAGCCTTGATGATAGCCTGGAGCTGTTCCATGTTGTTGAAGTTGAAAGCGGGAATTGCATATCCGCCATTGATAGCCTTGGCAAACATCTCGCGGGTGTTGACAAGACCTAAATCCTTATAATTCACCATAGTTTTGAATATTTAGTTGTTTAAAAAAACGATTATACTAATTCTACAATATTGTCATGAGGAACATTCTCTAGTTCAAAGCACAAAGTTAACAAATAATCGTCAAATAGCACCCTATTGACGCGATAAAAATTCAAAAGAAAGTCAATTCATCTCGGAGGTTTGCCCACGGGGATATCGTAACCCAGCAAGCGGAAAGCCACCTTGAAGGGAGTTGCCACCTTGCGTGGCTGCGGACCGCCATAGTAGTAGAACAGACGCTGCACATCGAATGAGCGCACCGCCACCAGCTGTGTTTCGCCCGGCTTGAGCGAAACAGGTACCTCTACCTCACGCTCGTGGAGTACTTCGTCCTGCAGCGAGGAGTAGCGCATGAGCAGGCGTACATGCGAGATGCTGTGACGCGTATTGTTAGTCAGGAAAAACGACTCCTTGCTGTCGCCAGCACGCTTGCTGAAGCCACGCATAGTGATGTCGTGCGGGTTGATGCCCGTGATTGAGTCAACGGCAGTCGAGTCAGCATCGATTTGCTCAATGACAGCCTTAGCGTTGGCCAGTTTGCTCTGCGTGGTGCGTGTGCGTGCCTGAGCGCCAACAGCGACCATCAATGCCAGCAATAATATGACGAGTGTATTTTTCATAGATATCTCACAGTCTTAAAAGCATTTCCATTACCGTCGAGCGGATAAATCTTCTTGAATCCCACTGGCAGTTTCTCCTCTTCCTTTTCAGGAATGACCGAAATGCCGCGGAAAATGGTGGAGAAGATGCGTGCAAAGTTAACGCGCACCTTCACCTTCCAGTGCGGCGGATCGAAGGTGAGCGAAGTGGCATCGGCATTGAGCGTGGCCACACACTGGGCAGGCGAGGCAAGCGTAATCTTGCTGCGTTCGGTGTAGAGCCACAGGCGGAACTTGTTGTCGACAGCGCTCTCCTCGATAAAACCCACCACGGTGCCCGGCAGCAGTTCCAGATCGGTGCTTTCGAGCAGAATGAGGCGGTAGCCTATGTTGTGCTCGCCCTTCCACTTCTCAATGGCGAGCGTCATTTCCTCGTCGGGATAATACCAGATGCCCTCCAACGGTTGCATGTCGCTCTCGGCAAAGCGCGCCTTCATCAGTTCGGTGTCGATGCCAGGCAGCACCACCGACTGCGGCGGCACATCGGCGGCACGCACGGCAAGGGCCATAACACAGGCCCAAGAAACCACCATCAAATATTTAGTGAAGCATTTCATCATCAGTTGGTCGAGAAGCGGTAAGTGAGGCCTAAACTCAAAATCTCCTTCAGCTGCCAGTACTTCCAGTCGGCATGCCAGGGATGCGACTTGTCGTAGCGCAGGTGAACATAGAGTTTGGTGTTCAGGTGACGGGTAATGGAGAAATCGAAGGTATTCTCCCAATCACCCTGCACATACTCATAGTTGGTGAAGGCATAGAGCCTCGAGGTCCAAACGATGTTGTCGCGTATTTTCCAGTTGAGTTTTGCCTCCAGATTAGAACCGAAGCTGTGCTTGGTGTGATGGCCCTCATCGATGCCAAAGGTTGTGGGATTGAGCCGGTCGATGTCGCGGCAAATCTTGAGGTTATACGACAGCGGTGCAAGAGAGAGGGTAAAAACCTTGGTCTCGTACTTATCCTTATAATTATAGGTCATACCTAAACCCACATTGAGTTCGGCAGGCGAGAGAAACGAAGCGGTCATGGTGCTGGTGTTCGATTTGTAGTTGTTGAAGAACTGCGTCTTGAACAGCAGCGTTGCCGAGTAGTACCAGTTTTTCACTGCCTTGTAGCCCAGTTGTGAGGAGAACTGAAAATTGTCTTCGTTGATGGCATATTTGCGCAGCGAGTCGTTGTGTGCCGTCATCACGCCCAGTTTGTACTGCAGCGAGTTGTTGAAGAGCCACTTGGGGTGCAGCACCTGATTGAGGTTGCACTCCCATAGCACATCGAGCAGCGCATTGATGTTGTTCTCGCCACCCTGATACCAGTTGTCGCTCACATAGGCCTGCGTGAAGTGCAGCGAGCCTTTGAAAGTGTGAAGCCAGTTGTGAGGCTTAATGTCCACTTTCTCGACCTCGACAACCACCGGTTCGGTCTCAACAGGAGTAATCACCAGGCGGCTTTTTGAAAGGTCGGCCCCCACGGCATATTCCTCGGGCGGTTCGGGCAACGATGCCATGTTATATTTCACCAGCTCAGGGTTCTCGATCATAGCGCCATAGCGCAAGGCATTTTCGCGCCGACGCTTGGTTTGAGCCTCTTTGAGCCATTCGTTTTCAGTCTCCAGGTGCAAACCTTGGGCAGTGACAGGCACGCCGAGCTGCGGCAAGGTGAGCAGCGAGTCGGGGGTCTGCTGGCGTTCGAAGATGAGCGGCATGAGCAGCGTCGAGGCTTGAATGCTGTCGGGCGCCTGGGCATTTGCAGCCTGCGGCATCAGCATCGCGGCAATCAGTATGGTGCTGAGAAATATGGTTCTGAGTGCTTTCATCGCTACATAATAATGATTAGAATACAAAGTTAGTGAAAAAAAGCGCATGGTGCAAATGGGAGTTGAGGAGAGTCTCTCATTAAAGAAAAATCATTTCGCCCACATTTATGTCATTTTGGCTTGATTCCCAAATAGTTAGGCGAAAATTTGTCACAAAAATGGTCAAATTGTCCATGTTTGTCACCTATCAATAATGGCATTGCAAGGTGGCACACAGTTTGCAATATTCAACAGTGAACCTGCAAAGCAAAACGCAGAGCAGGAGAACAAAAAACTGATTTTATAAACAACTTAAAGAATAGGAGATTAGAACTATGTTAATTCCAAGAAGAAATCAAAACTGGTTACCCGATGTGTTTAACACACTTTTTGACACCGACATTATGCCAAAATTCAACGCCACAGCCCCGGCTATCAATGTGATTGAGAAAGAGGGTGAGTATGATGTGGAACTTGCCGCTCCTGGCATGACCAAGGAAGACTTCAAGGTGACTCTCGACGAAGAGGAGAACCTTGTGGTAGCACTGGAGAAGAACACCGAGGAAAAAGAAGAGGACAAGGAGACAGGTCACTACCTGCGTCGCGAATTCTCTTACACCAAATTCCACCAGACCCTGTTACTGCCCGAGGATGTTGACCGCGAAAAGATTGCAGCCAGCGTAGAGAATGGCGTGCTCACCGTGGTGCTTCCCAAAAAATCGGCTCAAGAGCTCAAGAAAGAATCCAAGGTGATCGAGATCATGTAAATGAACATTTTCTAATAGTCATAGCAACGATTTTAAAGAATGAAACGCGCGAGCGGCGAGGCTATTGTGGCCTCGCCGCTTGTTATTTCTTGACTCTGAGAACTCGGACAGGGCATACCCTGTCCCTACAACAAACCTATTAGGATATCACACCATTGTAAAGTTGTTCTATAGGGAACATCAAATCCCAATTCTTCCCCCACACCACATTACCATTCTCGATAGAAAAACGACGAAACTTGCGTGGGTCAAGATACTTATTATACTGTGGATGTGGATGGCGACGAATAAAATCACCTATATCCACAATTCGTGTGGTATTGTCACTGAAGACAATACTCACTGCCAAATTGCCAACATCAGTGGCACTAATTACTTTAATACTTTCCATCTTATTATCCATATTACAATTTCTTTTTAATATTAGTACAACGAACCCTTTGTTTCAATACAAAGAATTTTATCCATTTTTCGATAATATTCTTGTGATACTTCTTGATAAAAGCCATAGCTGTACGATTATCTTTATCTGACAATGCTTCAACTCCTTTCTTTGTCCGCATATTGATCTTCACAAGCTCTCCATCCATCATGATAAGGTCAAAAATATTCTCTTTATCACCATGTATCACATGAACATGAATTGGTTCATGCTCATTAGAATAGAAATAGAAGATAAAACCAAATAGAAGATAAAACCAAAATATTCAAAGATTTTAGGCATAGCTTTATTATTTATCCACAAAGATATATAAAAAAAGCAGATTTCCTTACTATTTTACAAAAATAATTATTTCAATGGGAAGGGATAGGTGATATCCCATAGGAAGAGGGCATTGCCAGGCATAGAGTTACCAGCCTCGCAGCGGTCCTGCGCCTCGATGATGCGGCAAAACTCCTGGACTGTGATGCGGTGCCTGCCCACCTCAACAAGCGTGCCCACCACGGCGCGCACCATGTTGCGCAAGAAACGGTCGGCTGTGATAGTGAATACCCACTGCTCCCCCACCCACTCACCCGACGACCCGTCGGCAACAGGTTTCACCCGCTCCCAGCGAGCGTGGGTCACGCGGCAATTGTTGGTCTTCACATCGGTGTGAAGTTTGCTGAACGAGGTGAAATCGGTGTAGCGCAGCAAGTGCTGAGCTGCCTCGTTCATCAGTTCAAAATCGAGATTGAAATGACACTCCCAACTTAGCGGATACAGGAACGGCGACTTGGCAGTGTGCAAGAAATACTTATATGTGCGGCTGGTGGCATCGAAGCGCGCATGGGCATCATCGGCCACAGGAAAGATGGCATAGACTGCCACATTGCGTCCCAGCAACCCGTTCAAACTGCGACACAGGGCGGCAGTGTCGGCAATAGGAGTTTCGACATCAAAGTGGGCATACATCGTGCGGGCATTCACGCCCGTATCGGTGCGGCCCGCCCCCGTCACTGCCACTGTTGTGCGCAACACGGTGGCAAGTGCCTGTTCAAGCACCTGCTGCACCGACGTGTCGTGTGGCTGAATCTGCCAGCCGTGAAAGTCGGCACCGTTATATGCCAGCCTAATGAAGTATCTCATTTTTAGTATTCAAGTTTCTAAAGCCGTCTGCTTTAGAAACTTGAAGTTTAGGGTTTTATGCGAGCAAGCTCGCGGTTGAGGGTTAAGGAGGTTATTCCTTCTCGAGATAGGTGTAGCCATAAAGGCCCGAGCGGAAGTTGCGCACAAAGTCGTTGCCCTCCTCGCTCGTGATCTTGCCTGTGCGAATCGACTCTGAAACCCACGACTCCACATTGCGCACCAGTTGTTTGGGGCTGAACTGCACATAGTCAAGCACCTCGGCCACAGTTTCGCCGTCGATTACCTGGTCGATTTCGTAGTGATCCTTGAACACATCGATGTGCACAGCATTGGTGTCGCCAAACAGGTTGTGCATGTCGCCCAGAATCTCCTGATAGGCACCCACCATAAACACGCCCAGATAGTAGTGCTCACCTGGCTTGAGGCTATGCACCGGCAAGGCGTGCGACAGGCCCGACGACGAAGTAAAATTGGCAATCTTGCCATCGCTGTCGCAAGTGATATCCTGAATGGTAGCCATGCGCGAAGGCCACTCGTTGAGGCGTGCCAACGGCACCACGGGGAACACCTGGTCGATAGCCCATGAGTCGGGCAGCGACTGGAACAGCGAGAAATTGCAGAAGTACTTCTCAGGCAACATCTTCGACACGCTGCGCAACTCCTCGGGTGCGTGCTTCATGTCGTTGGTAATGAGGTGCACCTCTCGGGCGATGGACCAGAAGAGTTTCTCGACCAAGGCACGCGTGCGCAGGTCAATCAGGCCCAGGCTGAAGCGGTCGAGCGCCTCCTCGCGAATCTGGAGCGCGTCATGCCAGTCCTCAAGCAGTCGGCCCTTATTGATTTTGTCGTAAATCTCATAGAGGTCCTTCACCAGCTCGTTATCGCCCTCGTCGACCGTGTCGTTCTTGTCGTCCCACTCGGGCAAGCCAGCGGTTTCCAGTGCCTCAAGCACTAGAATGCTATGGTGTGCTGTGAGTGAGCGGCCACTCTCGTTGATGATGTTGGGGTGCTTGAGAGCGTTCTTTTCGCAGGCATCCACAAAGGTATATACAGCATCGTTCACATACTCCTGAATGGTGTAGTTCATCGAGTGTCCGCTGGCACTGTTGCGCGAACCGTCGTAATCCACGCCCAGACCGCCGCCAATGTCCACAAAGTCGAGCTCAAAGCCCATCTTGGTGAGCTGCACATAGAATTGCGAAGCCTCGCGCAACGCATTCTTGATGCGGCGAATCTTGGTCACCTGGCTGCCAATGTGGAAGTGGATGAGTTTCAGGCAATCCATCATCTTGTTCTCCTTCAGGAAGTCGAGCGCCGTGAACAGTTCGCTGGTGTTCAGGCCAAACTTGCTGCGGTCGCCACCGCTTTCTTCCCACTTGCCGCTGCCGCTGCTCGAGAGTTTGATGCGAACGCCCACATTGGGCCTAATGCCCAGGCGCTTTGCAACATCGGCAATGAGTTTCAGCTCGTTAGGTTTCTCGACCACCAGGAAAATGCGACGACCCATCTTCTGAGCCAGCAGAGCCAGTTCCACATAGCCCTTGTCTTTGTAGCCGTTGCATATGATGAGCGAGTTGGCGCTAATGTCGGCCATGTTGATGGCAAGCACAGCGTGGAGCTCGGGTTTAGAACCCGCCTCAAGGCCAATGTTAAACTTCTTGCCATGGCCCACAATCTCCTCCACAACCTGACGCATCTGGTTCACCTTGATGGGATATATCACAAAGTTTTCGGCCTTGTATTCATATTCCTTCGCAGCTTTCTTGAAGCAACTCGAAATTTTCTCGATGCGGTTATCGAGAATGTCGGGGAATCGCAACAGTATGGGCGAGGTGATGTTACGCGCCCGCAGTTCGTCCATGACATCGATCAGGTCGACGGCCACGCATGTCTGCTTGGGTCTCACTTGCATGTGTCCTTTCTCGTTGATGGAGAAGTATTTGAGTCCCCATCCTTGAATGTTGTAGAGTTCGGCGCTGTCTTCAATGCGCCATTTGTTGATGCTCGACAATTTCCACTAATTTAAAGGTTGAACAATAATTAACGCAAAGATAGTGCAAATCAAGTGCAAATGCAAATTTCCATCACTAGATGTTCTAGAAATTCTAGATAATCTAGATAGGCTAGAAATGCTAGATAGGCTAGAAGGGCTAGGATTCTGCTACAGGTGGGTTATTTGTCTTTTTTGAGGGAGTCTTTCATGCGGCGCCACAGCGAGCGGCCCATGCGCGCCTCGGGAACGCCTGGAATGGCATCGGTGCCGTAGAAGAGCAGATCGCTCACCTGGTCGCCCAACACACTACGCACAGCGCCACGAGCGGCACGACGGCCCATGTGCTTCACATCGCTCACCACCTCGTCCTTCACCATGTCGCCTACATCGCTGAGCACACTGCCAGCACCTCCAGCATCGGCAGGATTGCCGTAGATGTAGGCTTCGTCAGCTGAACCAGCAGGCACTGCGCCAGCAGGCTGCTGCGGCGATTGTTTGTAATAAGGCACGAGCGAGGCCATGAGGGCGTTGAACTCGTTGCTGAGCCCATGCTGCATGAGTTGCATCTCAAAGGTGCCTTGATCGGGACAGGCAGCTGCCACCTGACGCATACGCTCCACGAGAGCATCGACACGCGGTTGCTCGGTGGGGGGCACATCGTAGTAGGTGCTGAGAATATCGGTGCGGGTTGCTACCCAACGTTCTTTTTCGTTTTCCATAATCACTACACATTAATTATATTATATATATTGCAAAGATAGAGAAACGATGGGTAAAAAGCAAATAAAAAAAGGCCCTTGCAAGAGCAAGAGCCTTTAAGAGTTGTTGTCAAAATAAGTTTCTACTTATTTGATAACTTTGCTTGCAGCCTTAGTGCCATCGGTGTAAGTAGTAACAACTACATTCACGCCGTCGAAGGGCTTGTTGCTCTCAACACCAGCGAGGTTGTAATACTTCACACCAGCAACAGCCTTAGCGTTGATGTCTTCAACACCAGTAACAACGGGTTCACCCTTAACAGTTACTGTTACAGTGTAAGGATCGAGGGGACCCCATTCATCAGCAGCCTTGTCGAGATCACGGCCAGAAACTACAGTGTGGGGGAATTGGATCTCATAAGTGCCAGGAGCAGCGTCTGCAGCTACTTGGATAGCGAATTTAATACAAGCAGCACCTTCTTGGGCACCAAACATCTTGCCTTCAGCGTTAGCGTCGAAAGCACCAATACGCAAGTCACAACCTTCAGGAGTAGCGAATGCTACGGCGAAAGCAGAGAAACCTTCATCCTCGTTTGCACCAAGGAAGCTGTCAGAAATCAACCAACCATCTTTTAAATTGGTAGCGTTACCAGTACCAAAAGCTTCCATCCTTGTGCACTGAGCGTGGCTCATAATGCCTTCGGGATAAACCAAGTCAACCTGGAAGGTAGACATTGTGGGCTGTTCGGGGTTGTCCACTTTAAGGTCAACAATCACTTTTTCACCGGGGTCTGCTTCGAAAGGATCGATGTAAACCTTAGTGCTTGCGGGAACCTGAGCGATGGCAGAAACGCCAACCATAGCTGCAGCAGCGAAAAGTAAAGCTTTAATTTTCATAGTTTGTTTTAATAATTTAGTTTGGTTAATAAAAAATGTTTGTTTGTTACATTCTTACATGCAAATATACGCATAATTTCTTACCCAGCAAAAAAATCTTGAGAAAAATGCTGTTTTTTTCAAAAAAATATCACCAACTGCCATTTTTGCTCCATAAAATACGGTTTTTGGGGGTTTCAGCTCTCAGGTTTCAGACTCCAGTCGTCAGACTTCCGAGTTCTCCGAAACTGACTACTGACTACTCATAACTGATAACTGACTGTCATCAGTCGTTGAGCGAGCCACCCAGGTAGCAGCGCACCTCACCTATGGGCAGTTTGCCCACAAACATGAGCGGCACACGCGCCTCGCCAGTCGAGAGCCAGGTGTCGAGGTCGTCGCTCGACTTCTTGCGGCCATCCTGGGTGAAGCTGAACTGCACATGGAAGGCGTTGTGCTTCGATCCGTCGCGCAGCTTGATGTTCTGTACACCTTTATAAGTAATAGTAAGGGTTTCCTTGGTCTTGCCGGAGAAAATGGTGGTGGTATAGGTCTTGCCCACAGGAATCTGCCCGAAATCGAGGTTGCGCAGCATGTAGAAGACCGAGAGCATGTCGTAGGCCTTGCCAGGCGACTGCAAGGTGATATTGACTGTGGGTTTGTTCTTGCGATTGCGTGTGCAATGGCCCGTGGTCTTGCCGTCTGCATAGGAGAACTTGACCACATCGTGGGCATAGTAGCTCTTCTCGTGGGTGAGTTTGTCATACCTGATGGGGGTGAAATCGGGGTTCATGGTCACCTTGAGGGTGTCGCGTACCTTATATATCTTCTCGGCCCAAGAACGGGTGCGTGCCACGAGCTGCGACGAGTAGTTGCCGTCGGCCATGCGTTTCACGGTGAGCTGCGCATTGCCGGCATGTTTCCAAATGAGTCCCCAGTGATAGACAATCTGGTAGTTGAGGGTCTCGGTAGTATAGGTGCGGGCCTGTGCGGCGGGCGCACAGAGCACAAGGAGCATCCATGCCGAAAGCAGCATGGATGCCAATGATTTAAAAAGTGTTGTCTGTTTCATTTCTTTAAGCAATTTATGCTTTAGACTCCCCCCACCCTCAAAAGTTTAAACACCAGACAGAAGCAAACGCCGTGCTCCGCACTTAAAATTAAAATGCTACGCATTAAAATTACGAGATTAAAAATTATTACGGCTTTGCCGTTAAAAAAGCGCTGCCGTTTTTAGCGCGGCAGCGCATGAATTTTCAATTATTTAATTTTAGGGCGATAGCCCTGTAATTTTTAGCCCGCAGGGCGGCGATTATCCGGCAAAAGGGATTATTTTTCGATTTCGCGAACTTTGAGGCGGTCGCCCGATTCCTTGACGATGGTGTTATAGTACTCCTGGGTGTAGCCGGGCCAGTTGGGCGAAACGGGCATGCCGTCGGCATTGCGTTCAAACTCGCCGTCCTTCTCCTTCTTGACATTGCCGTCGAGGTACTTCACAAAAAGGTAGGTGGCCAACTTCTGATAACGGTGCGTGGCATCCTGAGCGGTATTCACGCTGTAGTTGGTGAGATATTCCACTGCCTCGGCCTCGTTGGTAGCACACAGCTGCACGGCACGGGCATCAACCACGGGCTGGTTCTGTTCGAACTCGTCTTCAAGGCCTTTCTGCACTTTGCGAATGTCGCCAATCATGAGCGAGTAGCGATTGTAGGCCTGGTTAGCGATGAGGTTGTTGACCCAGAAAGCGGCATCGAAGTCGAAGTTATAGAGGTCGGCCTTGCCCACGCGATAACTGTCGGGCACCTCGGTGATACAGCAATAGATGGGGACAAACACGGCGGTGTTGGCATCGTCGACACCAAACCAGATGACGCCGCCCACTTGACGGGGAAGCCACGAACGCATCTGCGAGACGAAGACGAAGCCCGTCTGCTGCGTTGCGATGGCGCGTTCCTGGCAATAGGCCTCACCATCGACCTTGAAGTCCATGGGACGATAGCGGTAAGGCACGCCCCACCAGTTGGTGGCACCGGGATCTTTGGTCATGTCGAAGGGAGTGCCCTCGAAGTGGTCGCGCATCATCTCCTGCAGGTCGCGCACCGAGAGTTTGCGGTCGGGTTTCACATAAAGGGGCATCACCGTTGCGCCCTTCTTGCCGTTGATAAAGGGCAGATAGGCATCCATGCCAGCCTTGAAGCGGTTGAAATAAGACCACACGCGGGCATCGCAGCCGCGCAAGGTGTCGAAACTGCTGGGTGCATACACGGCCGAGAAGGCGAAGTCGGCGTCCTTGCCGTTGTAGAGACCCATTTTGCGTGCAAAGGAGATAACATCTTTGCTATAGAGGCAGTTCTGCTTGTCGTTGAGGGGGAACTTATAGATGCGCGACTGGTTGGCATGGCCAGCAATGCAGTCGTCGGGAATGCGGATAGCTACCCACA
Source organism: uncultured Bacteroidales bacterium (assembly GCA_902768435.1). GTDB lineage: Bacteria > Bacteroidota > Bacteroidia > Bacteroidales > Muribaculaceae > Sodaliphilus. Next base: position 47,307 of record CACXLJ010000017.1, read on the forward strand.
CGGCACCTTTTTCCTTGCCGCCCTTGCCCATCATCTCGAGCACCCAAATCTCGTTGGGGTCGCCAATGGAGAACGACTCGCCCTCGCTATTGTAACCATATTTCTCTACGAGCGAAGTCATCACCTGAATGGCTTCGCGGGCAGTTTTGGAGCGCTGGAGGGCTACATAGATGAGGCTACCATAGTCCATGATGGCATCGGCAGTGGTGTCAGCGAGTTCTTCGCGACCGCCAAAGGTCGACTCGGCGATGGTCACCTGATGCTCGTTGATGTTGCCCACCACGGCATAGGTGTGAGCCACCTCGGGAATGTAGCCATGGAACTTGCCGGTGTCCCAGTCGCGAATTTCGCGCATTTCGCCGGGTTTATGGTCGGCTGCCGGCAAATATTGCAGGTCGCCATAGAGGGTGTGCGAGTCGGCTGCATAAGTGATGATGGTGCTGCCATCGGTCGAGGCATTCTTGCCCACGAGCAGGTTGGTACAAGCCCAAGTGTAGCTGGCGCCAAGAGTGGCTGTCATGGCTATCACGAGCGAAAGAAGTCGTTTGGTCTTCATAGTTAATTTCTTATTTTAATTGTTATTGTTATTATCGGGGTTTGTCATCACAAATTCAGGGTTGACCTCCACTTTCACCTTGGCTATGCGGTATTTCTTGACCTTGAGCACGGTGAAGGTGCATGGCTCGGTCTTGAGTTCTTCCTTCTCCTTGAGGAAGTCGCCCTTGAGGCTCAGGAGCAGTCCGGCGAGCGTCTCGGCATCGTCGAGATGATCGGCAAAGTTCTCCTCGTCGATGCAGGTGGCCTCGAAAAAGTCGTCGAGGGGCGTCTTGGCATCGAAGATATAGGTATTTTCGGCCACGCGGGTGAAGTATTTCTCCTCGGTATCGTACTCGTCGTCGATATCGCCCACAATTTCCTCGAGCACATCCTCGAGGGTGGCGATGCCCTGAGTGCAGCCGAACTCATCGACGATGATGGCCATGTGAATCTTCTTTTTGCGGAAATCCTCGAGCAGGTCATCAATCATGCGTGACTCGGGCACAAAATAGGCAGGCCGCATGAGCGATTGCCACTTGAAGGAGTCGTCCTTCTTGCCAATATAGGGCAGCAGATCCTTGGCATAGAGCACGCCCTTGATATTGTCGGGGCTCTCGTCATAGACGGGCATGCGCGAGTAGCCGCTCTCGACCACCGTCTTTACCACATCGTCGAAGCCCAGTTCAATGTCGATGTCAACCACATCGACACGCGGACGCATAATTTCAGACACCGTCTTGTCGCCAAAGGTGAGAATGCCGCGCAGCATCTGCTTCTCATCGGTGCTCTTCAGGTCGCTTGCCTCGAGGGCGCGCGAGAGGTCCTCGACCGAAATGTCATCGGCCTTCTTCGACACAGCCTTACGAACGATATAGGTGCTCTTCACCACCAGTTTCGAGATGGGCGAGAACAACACCACCATGGCGCTGAGCAGGGGCTGGGTGAACTGGGCAAAACGCACATTGTTGCTGTTGGCATAGAGCTTGGGAAGCACCTCGCCAAAGAGCAAGATGAGGAATGTGAGGATGACCGTGAGCAGCACAAAATCGAGCACAGGGTTGTTAATGGTCATCATCTGGTTGAGCGCGAAGGCAAGCACCACAACAATCATCACATTCACCAGGTTGTTGCCAATGAGAATGGTGGCGAGCAGTTTTTCGGGATTCTTGAGCAGAGCCTCGATGCGCTCGCGCTTATTGTCGTCGGGAATCGACTCGATGTCGTCTTGTGATAGCGAAAAATAGGCAATCTCGGCACCCGAGAAGAATGACGAGAAAAAGAGTCCTATAATGGCTATGATGATGGCTATGATAGAGCCCGCGGTGGGCAAATTAAACACTATTGCCGGAGCTGAAGATGCTGCGCAGAGCAAACCGGAGAAACACGATAAAGGGTCAGGGTCCAAAATAGTTTCAATTTAGTTACACAATCATGCCCTACATGGCATGGGCGCCAAAACAGGGAAGAAAGTCACCTTTGCGTTGACTTCACTGCAAAGTTAATACTTATTTTAGAGTTTTGCAAGAGGTAATGCGTGTTGAGGCACTTCGAAGTTATTAACAACCTGAAAATGAAACGATGTTAAGGGCAATACAAGGCTCAGTCGCCCACAATGTCGACACCATTGCGCTCGGCCTCGCGCCTGTAAAGCGCATGACGGTTCACAGCCGTGCGAGTCTGCATGTTGCGATAGTAAGGACGCAGTATCAGGCCCTCGGTCACACATGCCAGCACAAAGTAAACACCCGAAAGCAGCCACAGCATCTTCAGGTGATGAGCCACATCGGCAATCGTGGCGCCATCGCTCTGAATGAGCACATAGGCATTCGACATCCATGTCGACGGCAAGCAACCTGCCACCGTTTTCCACAATGGGCTCATCTGGTGGCTGGGCCACGACACACCCGTCAGGAACACGAAAATCACCGAAGTGAAAGCCAAGACAAGGAATACCGATTCACGCTCGCGGATGATGAACATGATTGACTGTGCCATGAACGATACCGACAGAATGAAAGGTACCGCCAACTCCAATATGCTCAGCAGCGACGCATGGTGCGGGAAGCTGAAGAACATGGGCGCAAAATACATCACATAGATGACCGGCAAGATGTACATCAGCTGGTAACTCATTGTTTTTCCCAGTATGGTAGAGGGCACCGAAGCAGGCACCTCCTTGGGGTCATAGCCCAAATTGTGCACACGGCGCTCGAAACTGCCGCCATGCAGCATGCCCACACCCAGCAGCATACTTTGCTGCACCACCAGCGGGAACACGAAGAGCAGCACTGCCGATGCGATACCCGCGGCGACATTACCGAGCGGAACCTCGCGGTTCTCCACAATCGAGCCCCTGTTATAAATCACAGGCGCCACAGCCGCCGCCTGTTTCTTGGCAGCCATCGCCTGCGTCACATTGGTCACCGACAAGAGCAAAGCCTTGTAGCGCAGCATCACACTCATGTCGCAATACACATCGAGATGCGCCTGCTCGCCACGGTTGGTGCACTTAGAAAAGTCTGACGGAATGCTCACAAAACCGTAGATATCCTTCTCATGCATCATGCGCTCGGCCTCCTGCATGTTGGCGGCATAAGCTACCACCCTCACATCGGGAGTGGCATTCAGGTCACGCACCAGCTTTCGGGTTTCCTGTGAGCGGCAGTTGTCGATCACGGCTATGTTCACATCGTGAACCGTCTCGGGATTATAGATGAGCGAGTAGAGCAACGGATAAACGGCGCACAGCACAAAGAAGAACACCACAACGCCCACATCGGCAATCACCAGACGGTTTTCGCGTCTGAAGACCCTGATGATATCAACGATGGGCTTGAACAATATGTGATTCAGGTTCAATTTCATTTCAGCATAGCATCATGGCAGGTAAACCGGGTTCTTGCACACATTCTTGAGTCGCCACACCATGAACATGGGCAGCACAATGAACACGACAAGTGCCACATAATAATATCTTGAGTAGTAAATGGGTATCCCGTTCAATGCCTGGTCAATCGAGAGCAGGAAGTAGTACTTTATGGGCACCAGGAATCCGATGGTCTCAACCCATGGATACATCGCCTCTTGAGGCAACGAGAATCCGCAGAACGAGAACGACAGCATGCCAAACAGGGTGCACAGCGTGCTACCATAGCGGAAGTGAGGCGCCACGCACATCATGAGCACGGCAAAACCCTGGTTTGCCATCACAAACAGCATCATGGCCACCAGCATGTGCCAAGGCGGGCAGTTGAGCGGCAATCCAGCATGGCAATACATAAGCCATTGCACGGCCCACCCTACCGCAGTGAAAACGATGGTCTGAGGCACCAGTTTGCCCGACAGCGCCAGCGTGATGCTGCCACCGCCCACACGCAGCCACTGCTTGCACAGGCCCGTCTTCAACTCCACACCTATCGAGAACGCCGTCACGAGCATCACAAAGAGCGCTAAGAAACAAGGCACAAACGAGAGGCTCAGGTAGTAATTATAATTTATGTAGGGATTGCCGCGCATGTGATAGTGCGCCTCATAGGGCAATATGGCGGCCTGCATTTCCTCCTTGGGCATGCCCACCGTGCGCAACGCCGTCTGCACGATGCCGCCAGTGGTGAGCAGCGATATGGTCTTGAAGCCCTTGAAGGTCATTGAACCTGTGGGGAAATAGGCATAATTCACATAGTAGCTTACAACCGGTTGGCGCCCGCCCAAGGCGTCGTCCGAGAAGTGATCAGGAATCAAGAAGAAACCCATCACTTCGCCACGCTTCACCGCCTTCTTGGCCTCGGCAAAATTGCTGAAGTGGTATTTCACATCCACTTGCTCAAAGGCATTCAGGTTGCGGTAAATGCGTCGCGATATGTCGCTGTTGTCATAGTCAACAATGCCCACCGGCACATTGCGCAGTCCACCCTGGTCCATGAGGTTAAGCAGGAACCATGCCGAGAACAGCGGTACTATCACCATCATGATGAAGTACATGGGGCGGCGCACCAGTTGCACGCAGCCTCGCTTGTACGACTCTATGAGATAGCGTTTGAGCATATATTAACTCCAGCAATCAAGTGATTATGTTATTTCTTTTTATCGGCCTTTGCCTTGGTCTTGTTCAACAACACCGACATGCCGGGCCTGAAGTCCTCAATGAGTTCCACTGGGCGGGCTTTCACCTCAAAGGTCTTGCTGTCATACTCACCAGTGGCCTTAGTAGCCTGCCAAACGGCATAGCTGCCCATGTCGTGAATGTAGAACACCTGCAGTTTGGTCTGCTTGTTGCCCAAGGCTGGAATAGTGACGCTGATTTCCTTGTTCATGGGCATGTCCTTCAGTTTCTCCTCACGCACGCTGAACGACACCCACATGTCGTAGAGTTTGGAAATGGTCATGATGGGGGTTCCCATTGCCACCAGCTCACCCTCGTGGGGATAAATCTCCGACACTTCGCCGTCGCAAGGCGCCACAAGCACCTGATCCTCGAGCAGCGACTCCACCTCACGCACCTGGGCACGAGCAGCGGCCTCCATGCTGTTGGCTGCACTCTTGTCTTCGCGCTGGGCACCGTTTACAGCCAAATCATACTGCGACTTGGCGGCCTGCACTTGCGCCACGGCAGCATCATAGGCGGCCTTGGCCTCGTCACGCTTCTGCTCAGTCACCACGCCTTGGGCATAAAGCGACTGCATGCGCTGATAGGTCTTCTGTGCAATCTCCTCGGCAGCCTTGGCCTGTTGCCACACATTATAGGCCGAGTTCTTGAGCTCGTCGCGTGTGCCGCGGTCCACCTTCTGACTCTGCGAAGCAGCAACACCCTGCATCGAACGGGCCTGCGACAGTTTCGCATCGACCGTCGACGAGTAGATGCTCACCAGCTTGTCGCCTTTATGCACATAGTCGCCCTCTTTCACATAGAATTTCACGATGCGGCCAGGCAACTTGCCCGACACGCGCGTCGTTTCGCAGTCGGCCTGACCCTGAATGGTATCATCGTCGGGCGACAGGGCGAGGATGCCCGCTACAGCAACACCGGCAATGGCCAGCACAAACACGGCAAGTGCTGCCAGCATAGCACGGTCTTTTTTCTTCACAGTGGTCTTCTGGTCAAGTTGCTTGACCTCCTCAAATTCTTTCGAGAACTGTTCGTTATTGTTTTCAGTAGCCATATCGCTTGTCTTTATAGTGTTATCTTGATTAATAATTTCAACCTTGAATTAATAGTTCATTTTGCCGAGCACCTTCGACAAGTACACATCGCACATGCGCACATCGATTTCGGCATCAACTTCCTCGCTATGGGCCTTGAGCCATGCAGTTTGAGCCTTGAGCACATCGTCGGCAGTGCCAACGCCTTCCTTGAAGCCAATTTCGGCAATTCGCAGGTTCTCGTTGGCCTCGTTCAAGTTCGACTTGGTGGCCTCATAGGTTTTGAGGGCCTCATCGTAGCGGAAGTTGGCCTGAGCCACCTGCAACTCAATCTTTTCCTTGGCATTTTCAAGTTCAACACGTTTGAGGCGAGCCTCGGCCTGTGCCTCTTTATACTTGTTGCTCAAGCCACCCCAGTGCCACAAAGGTATCTTGACCACAGCACCAATGCTAAAGCCAAAGCCAAAGCGGTTCTTGAAGCCATTATACATGTTGGGATTGCTGGTGTGAGCGGCACCGATGGCTGCCACCGTGGGCATCATCTCGGCACGCGCCACCTTGGCTTTCTCGTCATAGATCTTGGTGGCAAGCACCAGCGAGTTCACATCGTTGCGGCGACTGTAAACATCGTTCATGTCGATGCGTGCAGGCTGAAGGTTGCTGATGTCAGGATCTTTTCCATTCTCGTCCTCAAGCACAAACTGCTCGTTCACCGGCATGCCACACAGCTGCGCCAGCAACATGCGCGACAGTGCCACGCCATTGTTCACCTTGGTGAGGTCGACATGAGCCTCGTTCACTTTCACATCAACCGAGAGCAAGGTTGACTTTGTAGCAACACCCTCTTCGAGCATTCTCTTGACATCGCGCTCGAGCGATTCCACCAGCTGCACATAGCTCTCGGCAAGTTTCTGCTTCTCGCGAAGCGAAACCACCTGCCAGTAGGCTGCATCCACCTCATAGATGAGGTCTTCGGCCTTGCGGTTGCGCGTCAGGCGAGCGAGCTGTTCGGCATAGCGGGTAATCTCGTTCATCGCCTTGATTTTACCGCCCATATAGATGGGTTGCGTGACGGTGATGGCACCAGCAAACATGCTATGAATGTTATAGGTCAACGCGCTCTTGGGCAGCAGTGCCACAGTCGAGGGAACCGGAGTGCCATCGACCACCAGCGGCTGACCCGTTGCAGGATTGATTACCAGATTGTAGTCATAGGCTCCAGTTGCCGGGTTAAACGACTTGGTAGGCAGCATCTCGTCGTGCTCGACCATCGAGATCTTCTTGGAATTATAGATGTAGGTGCCCTGAAAATCAACGCTGGGCAAATAGGCGGCATGCGCCTGCTTGCGCTGATAGCCGGCAATCTCCTCGTTGATCTCGGCCTGCTTGATTTCTTTATTGTTGCGCAATGCCATGCTGCGGCATGAATCCAACGACAGCGTTTGCTGTGCCGATGCCAACATGCCCGACAAAGCCACACATATTATAAATAAAGGGTATCGCATAATCACATTTTTAATAAACACGCAAAGATAATGTAAAAATAGATTCACCTATATAGATAGTTCCCTTTTGGAACACTTAAACTGAAAAACCGAACATCATCATACCAACCTATCTTCCTCAACCACAAACCACAAGAACAAAAAAGCGCCCTGGAGAAAAGCCCCTGGGCGCTTAGTTCTTTACCCAAAACGGGGTGAAAGCAAACAGCAAACCTATCGTTTATTTGGTAGCATACTGCTTCTTCACCTCGGGTATTTTCTTTTGCAGGTTGGCAATGCGCTTGGCATCGCTGGGGTGCGTGCTGGCAATGTCGCTCTTGCCGCTGTTGCCCGACGAGGCTGCCATCTTTTGCCAGAAGGTGAGCGCAGCATCAAGGTTGTAACCTGCAATAGCCATGAGCACCAAACCCATATCATCGGCTTCCATTTCGTGCTTGCGCGAGAAAGGCAGCATCACGGCATAGTTGGCGCCAAGGCCATAAACCTGCTGTGCAATCTGCTGAGTCTGAGCAGTTTGGTTCTGCAAAATCGAACCCAGTGCCTGTGCACCATACTGAGCGAGCAACTGCTGGCTCATGCGTTCGTTGCTGTGCTTGGCAACAGCATGTGCCACCTCGTGACCCAGCACGGTTGCGAGTTCGTCGTCGCTCGAAATCAGGTTCATTATGCCCTCATACACCACAATCTTGCCTCCAGGCATGCAGAAGGCATTGATTTGATTGTCTTTCACCAGGTTGAACTCCCACTGGAAGTTTTTCACCTCGTTGCTCAAACCCACATAATTCAGATAAGCCTCGGTGGCGGCTGCAATCTTGCGGCCAACGCGTGTCACCTGCTCACTCTTCACGGTTTGAGTCGAGATCTTGGCAGTCTTCATGAAGCTTGCATACTGCGTGAGACTGGCTTGCAGTACCTCGGCATCCGACACGAGGTTCAACTGCTTGCGGCCCGTGATGGGCACTGAACCACAACTGCTGAGCAGCAATGCGATTAAAAGAAGAAATAGTACATTATTTTTCATAAGTCGTTGGTATTTGGTTATTAAACTTATTTACGAATGAGTTATGACCCTCTCGGTAGGAGGCAAGGTAGCATTGCGCTCGTCGAGTGCATCGACCACGGCATTTGCCAAGCGGTTAAAGGCCACGCCCGACACCGTATTCTGCATCACGACAGGCACACCATCGTCGCCGCTCTTGCAGATGCCTGCCACAAGCGGAATCTGCCCCAGCAGGCGCACATTGAGTTTCTCGGCAAGCTCCTTGCCGCCATCTTTCCCAAAGATGTAGTATTGCTCGTCGGGGTGAGTAGCCGGCGTAAACCACGACATGTTCTCCACAATGCCCAGCACAGGCACATTTACATGCTCGCCCAGGAACATGCTCACGCCCTTGCGAGCATCGGCAAGCGCCACTTGTTGCGGAGTTGTCACCACCACGGCACCTGTAATACCCAGCGTCTGCACCAGCGTCAGGTGTATGTCGCTCGTGCCGGGAGGCATGTCGATGATGAAATAGTCGAGCTCGCCCCAGTCGGCATCCATGATGAGCTGTTTCAGGGCATTGCTGGCCATAGCGCCGCGCCACAGCACAGCCTTGTCTTTGTCGACCACAAAACCTATCGACTATCGAGAGCATTTTCACGCCAAATTTCTCGGCAGGCACAATGAGGTTGCGGCCATCCACTTCACGCATATAGAGCTGCTCATCTTCCAGACCCAGCATTTTAGGCATCGAGGGACCGAAAATATCGGCATCGAGCAGACCAACGCGGTGACCCTGCATGGCAAGCGCCACAGCAAGGTTAACGGCCACCGTCGACTTGCCTACCCCACCCTTGCCCGACGATACGCCAATGATGTTTTTCACGCCTGGCAGCGGCACTTGAGGCTTTTCTTCGGCCTTGAGGGTCACGGGAGTGATATTTCCCTTGATTTCAACCTCTTCACCCACATAGGTGTTCACGGCCACCTCGGCTGAACGCACCACCGACTTGATGAAGGGGTCGGTAGATTTCTCAAATATGATTGAAAACGATACCTTGTTGCCGTCGATGCGCATGTCGTCGGCCACCATGCCCATTTCCACGATATCTTTTCCGGTACCGGGGTAACGCACATGCTTCAAGGCTTCAATGATTAATTTCGGATAGAGAGTCATTCTTTTTGGTACTATTATGGTTAATTATTCGTTAGTTTCACTTGAATTCATGAGTTGCGGCATCTGAATGTTGCCACGGTTATAGCTGCGGTAGGTGTCGGGCTCAATCTCAATGTCGGGTTCCTGCAGTTCGCCTGCGTGCGGCAAATGGAACTTCAGGTACTTGATGGTGAGTCCTCGCTGCAGCCACTGCATCTCATAGTGGGTCTTGATTTCCAGGATATCGTCGGCCATGCCCGAGGCATAGAGGTCGTCGGTATCCACCTCAACCGGCAGACTGTTGACCTTGATGAGTTCACGGGTATAGGTGTAAAGGAAAGGACTGTCGGTCTTGAGGTGAATCACGCCATTGTCCTCGAGCACCTTGCGGTAGTTCTCAAGAAACCGGGTGCTGGTCAGGCGCTTGTTCACCTTTTTCATCTGCGGATCGGGGAAGGTAATCCAAATCTCCGACACCTCGCCGGGGGCAAACATGCGGTCGATGAGTTCAATGCTGGTGCGCAGGAATGCCACATTGGTTATGTGCTGACGCTCCACCATTTTGGCACCCGTCCACATGCGTGCGCCCTTGATGTCGATGCCTATATAGTTCTTGTCAGGGAAACGCTTGCCCAAGCCCACGGCGTACTCGCCCTTGCCGCAGCCCAGCTCCAACACGATGGGGTTGTCGTTATGAAAACAGCGCTCATGCCAGTTACCCTTCATGGGGCATGCTCCTGATTCGAGCACCCCCCACGGGAACTGATACACGCAGCCGAATGTTTCCATGTCGGCAAATTTCTTGAGCTTGTTCTTTCCCATTATTTCACAGCCAGTTTATAGCTCTTGTCGTTGAGTCGAACAATAATGAAGCCTGAAGACACCTCAAACTCGTTGTGACCTTCGGCCACCTGCAGATCTTGAACCATGCCGTTCATCTGCACGAGCTGTGCCACGCCAGCTTCCGATGCCTCAATCACCAGCATACCGCCACGGGTGTAAACCCTGTCGCTGCCAGCCAGGATATCGTCGACTGCAGTGGTGGCGTTGCTCACCCTTGCGGTGGTGGGTGCTGCATAAAGTGTCTCAGACTTATTGGTAGCAAATATCACATTGTCAATCGTGATTTGTGCATCAGGAGCCAGTTCGTCGGTTGCTTTCACCTTGATGCGGAGCACAGGACCCTCGTTGCCGTTGAACACCACATTCTCCATCGAGTAGGCGATGATACGGCACGCATTGCCCTTATCCATCGAAATCAAAGCATGCTCGGTCGAACGGCTGGTAGCGCTCAAGCTCTTGTCAACCACAGTGAGTCCGGCTGGCAAAATCACATCGAACTGCATAGCAGCATACTCTTCCTGGTTGCTGAGCTTGACATCGATGGTCTTGGTCTCGTCGGGAGCAATAGAGAAGTTGTCGATCGAGACAAAGTCGTCGGTGTTCACTGCAGCGGCTCCATGAATAACCACCTCGTCACCCGACAGGATGATATTGATCAGAGCCGACACATCGCTCACATTGATGCGGCCATCGGTCAGCACATCGGCTGCAGCCTCGACAAACGAGTCGGGGATGCCCAGAATGTGGTTGATGAGGGCTGTCACATCGCTCACATTCACCCTGCCGTCGCCGTTCACATCGCCCAGCAGTATTGCGTCATAAATCAAGAAGTCTTTCCACTGCAAAGCCTTACGGTATTCGTCTGTATTTACCAAGAGTTCCACATCCTGCTGTCTCACTCCTTGCCAAACAGCATCGCCCAATGCAGGGGGAGTTTCGGGCTTGGCATAAATGCTCTTCAGGCCCGTCATGCCCATCATGGCACGAGTTCCGATAAACGACACATTGGCAGGAATCGTGAGTTTCTGTATATCTGTGAGGTTGATGAATGCATAATCGCCAATCTCGGTAAGCGACGACATACCTTTCATTTCAAACGATTTCAGGCCCGACAAGACAAATGCCTCGGCACCAATCGCCTGTATCTTGGAGGCGTTCTTGAACGACACTGTGGTGAGCAGCTTGCAGCCGTTGAAAGCGCTGATTCCCAACTCGCGGAATGCACCCTCAATCAAAACGCTGGTGAGCTTCGTGCAGCCCAGGAAGGCATAACTGTCGATCACTGCTGCACGGCAAGTGACTGTGGTGAGCTGTTCGCAGCGCGAGAATGCGCCCTTGCCAACGATTGCCACACTCGACGGAATGGTCAAGGTCTCAAGTCCTGCCCCATTGAAGGCATACGACCCGATGTTGGTGAGCTTCGACGGCAGCGTGATACTCTTCAGGCTCTTGCAACCGCTGAAAGCCGCCATGCCTATGCTCTTGAGCGTTGACGGCAAAACCACCGAAGTGAGTTTCTTGCCAAAGAACGAGAGTTGCGGAATCTCGTCGGCCGGGAACAAAATCTGCCCGTTCACCAGGGGGTCACGCACACCATCGTAGGCCTCAATCGTAACCTCCGACAGATCGATGCTGGTGAGTTTCTCCAGATTGCGACTTATAAACATGAAGTCGCGGGCATCGAGCGAGCCCTTCACCTTGAGCGAGGTGATGTTCAAATTAGTCACTTGCGACGACAGATTGCCTGCCGTGGTTTGCACATCAGCACCTTGCATGCACAGTGCACACAACGCGAATATGAAAAGGAATTGAATCTTGCGCATATCTATTTTATTTTATAGTTTACAAATTTAAGGAAAAATTTTTTACTTTACTATGTATATAACAAAATATTTTTTTAGATATAAACGAAGAATCGTTCAATTTATTGCCCCTCAAGCACAAAAATGCAAAAAAAATGATTCCACACACGAAGGCGGGAATCACTTTTTATCGTTTTTGCGACCGAGAGAGGCCGTTATTTCACAATCACCTTGTAGCTCTTGCCGTTCAGGCGCACGATGTAGATGCCGCTCGAAACCGCATACTCATTGCGGCCAGGAACCACCTGCAGCTCGGTGAACATGCCATTGGTGGCAACAAGCTGGGCGTTGCCGCCCTCACTGCTCTCGACCACAAGAGTGCCCGATTGCGCATAGACCTTGTCGCTGCCTGTGGTGACATCGTTCACGCCAGTAGGATTGCTCACGGGAGTGCGGGCTTCGCCACCCAGATATTTCTCTTTCGAAGTCGTCACAAAGAGCGCATTGGATGTGAGCATCGAGGCATCGGCCGCCAGCTGTTCGGTGGCACGCACCCTGAAGGTGAAGAGATTGTCGCCCATCTCAGCTATGGCGTCGTTCTGCGACGAGTAGATGATAACACGCAGTGTGTTGGTGCCCTCAATGCTGTGCGTGATGAGCGAGTGACCCTGTGCACGGTCGCCAATCGCGAACGACTCGTCAACCACCTGCAAGCCGTCGGGCAACTGCATCTCAAACTGCATGGCGGTGTAGGCCTGCGTGTTCTCGAGCCTTGCTGTCACAACAGCCTCGCCACCCGGTTTCACCGAGAAGGGATCAACTTTCACGCAGTCGTCGGTGGTGGGGACATTGTGGAGTCGCGAGCGCAACACAATCGATTCTCCGCCGTTCATGATAATATCAATCAATCCTGTGATGTCCATCACATTAATCTCGTTGTCCTGCTTCACATCGGCCGAATAGAACACAAACGGGTCGGGATTGTTGCCCATGATTGCGTCGATGAGCGTGGTGATATCCATTACATCCACATTGCCGTCGCCGTTGGCATCGCCCAGCAGATAGCGGCGCAAAACGTGGAATTCCTTCCATTGCTCGGCAGCGTCATAGTCGTCGGCCACCTCGTTCGTTGCCACCTCCAGCTTCACGGCAGGCTGATTCACGCCAGCCCACACGCTGTCGCCCAGCGCAGGCACCACGGTAGCAAGCGAGGTCACATAGTCAAGACCGGTCATGCCTGCCATGGCATAAGAGCCAAGATAACCGACCGATGCGGGCAAGAAGAAAGTGCTTGCCTGTGCATTGTTATAGAAAGCATAGTCGCCAATCGTCGTCACGCCGTCGGGCAGCGAGTCGAGCGCCACGCCCTGTGTTCCGGCAAGCATGTAGGCTGGTATCTCGGCCACACCCTCGGGAAGATTCACAAGCGTGAGCTCGGGAGCATAGAAGAAAAGACCCTTGCCCAGCGTGTTCACATTGGCGGGCAGCGTGATCTGGGACAGCGACGACTGTGCGAAGGCCCAATCGCCAAACTGCGTCAGTGTGCCAAGTCCCTCAAAGTTGATGGCCACAATACCCGAGCGGATAAAGGCTTCGTCACCAATTCTCACAAGCGATGATTTTTGGGGCAACACTACCGATGCCAGTGCCGTGCAGCCATTAAACACGCCTCGGCCCAGGCTGGTCACCTCGGAGCCAATGGTCACCTCGGTCAGCAGGCTATCGGCTTTGAACACTTCGTCGCCCACCAGGCCCGAGGGCACAGTGGCCTGCGTCAGCAATTGGCAATTGGAGAAAGCGCCCTGACCAACATACACCACCGAGTCGGGCAGCGTGATGGTCGTGAGCCCCGTGCCGCTGAAGGCGTAGGCGCCCACAGTGTCGATGGTGGCCGGCAGCGTAATAGTCTGCAACTGGTCACAGCCTGCAAAGGCAGCAACGCCCACGGTCTTGAGCCCATCGGGAAGCACCACATGGCTGAGGTGCATGTCAAAGAATGCCATCGCCGGAATTGAATTGGCCGAATAGTCGGCCTGCGACATGAATAACGGAGCTCGGGGATTGCCATAGGCCGAAATAGTCACACCGCTCAGGTCAATCGAGGTGAGCTGCTGCAGCGAATCGGCAATAAAGCGAAAGTCGCGGGCGTCCATTCCACCCGTCAGTGTCAACGAAGTCACCGACATGTCGTCGACCCTATTACACAATGTTCCAGGAGTAGTCTCCACCACTATGGCACGAGCCGATAACGACAATCCGATAACCGACAGCACGAGTAGCAACTTTTGTATCATAGTATTCTAATTTTTAATCAGTTTGCAAAATTACAGAAATTCGTTCAATATTAGGCAATTTTCACGCACTTAATCGTTTAGTTATTATAATATTTTTAATTTTATTAACTACCCATAGAACGAGAAAACTGCATTTTTATTGTGCCAAAACGCCAAAAACAGGCACAAAAAAAAAGCAACTCCGCTCGGGAAATTGCTTTTAATCGTTGAAGCTTGCATCATCTGCGACCCTTGCAGGCGCAGATCTCATGCATTTCAGTTCTGTTCTTCTTGGGTGGCTGCCACTACGTTAATGTAAGTGTGGCCTGCGCGGTGCTGGAACTCAACGGTTCCGTCTACGAGTGCATAGAGGGTATGATCCTTGCCCATGCCTACGTTCACGCCAGGACGATGAACTGTGCCACGCTGACGACGGATGATGTTACCAGCCTTGGCAAATTGACCACCATAAATTTTAACGCCAAGTCGCTTGCTGTGCGACTCGCGGCCGTTCTTAGAACTACCTACACCTTTTTTATGTGCCATAATTTCTAAAATTTAAGGGGTTAAGCAACGACTTCTTTAATCACCAATTCAGTGAACATCTGGCGATGGCCGTTCAAACGGCGATAGCCTTTGCGACGACGTTTCTTGAAAACGATCACGTGTTCACCCTTCACGAGGGGAGTCTTCACCTCGCAAACTACCTTTGCGCCTTCAACGGTAGGCGCGCCAACTGTGATGGCACCGTCGGCGTCTACAAGAAGAACCTTGCCGAACTCTACCGAGTCACCGGCCTGTTTTTCTTCGCCGAGATACTGGACGAACAACTTCTTGCCGGCTTCGGCCTTGAACTGCTGTCCCTGAATGTCTACAATAGCGTACATTTAAATTATTGTATTTCAAGTTAAACCGTACGGCGGCAACCTCTTTCACGGGCTGCACTTAGTCGTGCCTTTCGGAAATGCGGATGCAAATTTACGCCATTTTTTTCATTCCACAAAATTTTCTCGCCCTTTCCACGCTTTTTCTTCATTTTTAACAAATCTGACAGAGGCATATTGATAGGGTCATTCAATAGTTTTTTTGAAAATCTTGCAAACCTCAAGAATTTTGACGAAATTTGCATTTGCGTACATGTTGCGCATGCGGTGATTTGAGTTTAATGATTTACTACCCAAAAAAAACACTAAAAGTCAGCGACATGCACAGCTATTCTAACCTCATTTTTATTAACTTTTAATTCCGCCAACGGGTTTCTCAAAGCAGATGAAAATCAATTTGAAACAAACAAAATGGACATGCTCCGTTGTTTTTACACTCGCAGCGCTTGGCACAGCGCTGTTGAGCAGTTGTGACGAAGACAACGGACTACCGTACTACGACGACAAGTCGCTGGATGTGCCATACCTCTTTACCGAAGGGTATCAAGACCAAATCCAATATCCTTATGAACTCGACACGCCGCTTACGGACTGGTTGTCGCTTGTGAACGACGACACAAAAGTGTGCAAACTCAGCATTCCCGGAACCCACGACAGCATGACGGGCATGGGCTTCTACACCCCGATTGTCAAGTATGTATCTAACATCATGGCAATCAGCCAACTCTCTACCTTTGCCGAACAAATGTCGTGTGGCATTCGTTTCTTCGACTTCCGCCCCGTGGTGGCTATCGACACCCTCGCCGAGAAAGCCGAAGACCGGCAAATCCTGCGCCTCGCGCACGGCTTTACCGAAGTGAATGTGTCGTTTGAGGAATCGATCGACTGGATGCAGCAGTACCTCAAGTCGCACCCTTCGGAGTTCTTCATTGTGAAGATACAGGCCGACAATGGCATGGAAAGCCAGCAAAACTGGACTGTCTTGCTCAACAAGGTGCTATCAATGCCTAAATACAAAGGGCTGTTTGTAGAGAGTTGGCACCCCGACATCACCGTGGGTGAGATGCGAGGCAAGATACTGTGGCTCAGTCGCTACGACCTGCGTCCAGTTAACCCGGCGTTCCACTACCCCGTTGCTTACTGCGACTGGCCCGACGAGGACCCCGATGTAGATGAGGAGGTGCACCCCGAGCAACAGCGCAGTTGTGCCATCTACAACATGGAGGATCCAAGCATCAAGGCCACGCTCTATAAGCAAGACTATTACAAGACAACGAGCGAGAAGCGCATGGCAACCAAAATTACCACCGTGCTCGCCATGATGAAGAGCGCTCGCGAGGCTACCGCAAGCGACGAAAACATCTGGATTGTGAACCACTGCTCAGCCTATACCGAAGTCTCGGCACGAGGATACATTACCAATGCCTCTAACCTGCACCCCAAGGTAATCGAAGACCTGCTTGCCAACGAGGGTACAGTAGGTATCATGCCCATCGACATGTCGTGCCACGACTATGTGCACTGTATCGTCAACGGTGGCACACCCTACACCAGCGACTACCTCTATGGTTTCTATCCACGCAGTCAGTCGCTGACCAACCTGCTTGTGATGTCGAATAAGAAATTTTTCAAATAATCAATATATGCATCGTAGTCGTTATGAAACAGTTTAGACATTATATATCACAGTTTTGCCGTGTGGCAATGATGACTGTAGCAATAGTGCTGCTGTCAACTGCCACAAGCGCACAGGATAACAAGAGCCTGAAACTTCACAGCGAAAACAGCATGTTGAACCACCTTGCCGTTGGGCTCCAGACTGGCTTGGGCGGCACCGGTGTTGATGTTGCGATGCCTTTGCACCGCATCGTCACCGTGCGTGCCGGCATAGTGGGCAATGCCGTGGGCGACATCAAGTTCAAGGCTATCAACACCGCCAACGAAATCACGCAGATGCAACTAGTCGAGGACGACGCCATCAAGCAAGCACAGATGGTTGACAAGGTGGAGCTCGCCATCAAACCGCGTTTTTGGAACGCATTTGTTATGGCTGAAGTACACCCTTTCCCCACTCCATTCTATTTTGCCGCCGGCCTCTTTGCCGGCAACCGCACCTTCCTGCACTTCCGCAACACCAACGATGGGGCGCTCCAATCGCTCTATGATGCCAACCAAAAGGTGGAAGACTACAACACCATGTTCCACACCAACTATCCGCCGGTGGGACTCAAGTTTGGCGATTATGTGTTCACCGCCGACGAAAACTACAACATCGATGTGAAGATGAAGACTTGGGCCGTGAAACCCTATCTGGGTATCGGCTTCGGACAAAGCATGGCTCGACATCACCGCTTGAGCGTCGCCCTCGATGCCGGCCTCATGTTCTGGGGGGCACCGCAATTTGTGCTCAACAACGACAAGAAAATCAAATCAACTTCAAAGGAATCGGGCATCACACACTTTATCTCATGGTTTAATGCTTATCCCATGATACAAATACGCCTTGCCTACAAGATTTTCTAACACTCAAAAAAACTCCTGCCCGAGGTGGGCAGGAGTTTTTTTGGATATTGAAGTTAGTCAATAAGATGTTTCTTATTTGATAACTTTTGCAGCGGCCTTGGTGCCATCGGTGTAAGTAGTAACCATGATGTTCACGCCGTCGA
>CACXLJ010000018.1 GCA_902768435.1 uncultured Bacteroidales bacterium
ACTTGATTTGAGTAGCTTCAACACGGCAAATGTGACCGACATGAGGTTTATGTTTAATAAATGCGAAAATCTGACCTCACTTGATGTGAGTAGCTTCAATACTGCAAATGTGATTGATATGTTGGCAATGTTCTGGGATTGCAAAAACCTCACCTCACTTGATGTGAGCAGCTTTAACACTTCAAATGTTACCGACATGTCTGCTATGTTCGAAAACTGTGGCAAACTTACCTCACTTGATGTGAGTAGCTTCAACACGGCAAATGTGACCGACATGAGGTTTATGTTTACTGAATGCGAAAATCTGACCTCACTTGATTTGAGTAGCTTTAATACAGCAAAAGTTACCTCCATGAGACAAATGTTCGGGGGGTGCAAAAATCTCACCTCAGCAAATGTGAACACTATGTTGGGAATGTTCTATAGTTGCAGCAAACTTACCTCACTTGATTTGAGTAGCTTCAACACAGCAAATGTGACTGATATGAGCTCGATGTTTGATTTATGCAAAAATCTGACCTCACTTGATTTGAGTAGCTTCAACACAGCAAATGTGATAAACATGGCGAGTATGTTCTATGGTTGCAATAATCTCACATCACTTGATTTGAGAAGCTTCAACACAGCAAATGTGACTGATATGGGCTCGATGTTTGCTGAATGCGAAAATCTGACCTCACTTGATTTGAGTAGCTTTAATACAGCAAAAGTTACCTCCATGAGACAAATGTTCGGGGGGTGCAAAAATCTCACCTAAATCTCACCTCACTTAATTTGAATAACTTCAACACAGCAAATGTGATAAACATGGAGTTTATGTTCAAGAATTGTGATGAACTTAAAACAATTACCGTGGGCAGCACTTGGAGCACAGAGGCAGTAACCATCTCAACAGATATGTTCGCTAATTGTTTCAAAATCGTGGGTGGTGCAGGAACCACCTATAGTTCAAGTTACACCGATGCCTCTTATGCCCATATCGACGGCGGCCCCAGCAATCCAGGCTACCTCACGGGTGCAACCTACGACTTGTGGATTAATGGAGTGCAGGTCACCTACGCTAACCAGAACGGCGTTACCGGTCCTGGCATCAGTGGTTCGGTGACCTATGAACCGAGCACCAATACGCTGACGCTCAACAACGCCACTGTCGACCAAGGGGGGCTCTCGGTCGTTGCAATCAGTACTGCCTATGGTTCTCCCGCCAATTTTAAAATCAAACTTGTGGGCACTAACAAGATTCTTGCTAACTTTAACAGCATTGCCATAAACGCAAAAGAATCGCAGGGCTTTACACTTTATGGATCAGGCACCCTCGACTGTGGCGGCGCACTCTACCTTGATGCACACGACCACTTGACCGACCATGCCACAGTGTCCTACATCAAGGATTGCTCGGTGCATTTTGATAATATTTTGTCTGAGGGTTATGAGGAGTGCCTTACCATCGACAACGCCGATGTGACGACCGAATACCTGAGTGTAGGCAACGATCACAACGGTTACAATGGTCTTAATCTCGTCAACTGCTATGTGGCATCACCTGCCAATGGAGTGGTTGGTGATGGATGCATCATGGTTAATGGTCAGGATTGGCAAGGTCATATCGAAATCAAGCGCTCGGGCATTACTGGCGATGTGAACGGCGACGGCAAGGTGAATGTGAGTGATGTGACAGCATTGATTAACATGATTCTGGGCATCACACCGATGAACGAAACCCTTGCCGATGTGAACGGCGACGGCCGTGTGAATGTGAGCGATGTCACTGCCCTCATCAACATCATCCTGGGCATCCACTGATCTCAATAGAGCAGTAACCAGCAAACTAGTAAAACAGTAGAGCAGGTGCGACGGCTGCGCCTGCTCTATTTTTGGTTTTGTATTTCGCTCGCCCTGCACTAATGTTGGAAAATTAGGCTGCACCTCAGAAATAAAAATCAAAAACATTGGCTTTTGATTTTGTATTTCATTCGCCTTACACTAATTTTGCACTGTTTTTCCACCTGACAAGTTTTTATGACTATTCATAAATACATATATCTACTGTTCGTTTGCCTGCTGCTGGCAGCATGTGCCAACATCGGTTCGCCCGAGGGTGGGCCGCGCGACTATACGCCGCCGCGCATCCTCAAGACCTCGCCCGAACCCAATGCGGTGAACTTCACCGGCGACAAGGTGGAAATCCTCTTTGACGAAATCGTGAATATTCGCGACCAGCAGAAAAATGTGGTTGTCTCGCCAGTTCAAAAGGAACAGCCGGCCATCAAGAGCCTGGGCAAAAAGATTGTGGTGGAGTTTCGTGAAGATTTGCTGCCCAATACCACCTATACCATCGACTTTAGCGATGCCATTGAGGACAACAACGAGAGTAACCGCATTGGCAGTTATGCTTTCTCGTTTGCTACCGGCGATGTGATCGACACCCTGCAGGTCTCGGGCATCGTGCTCAGGGCCAAGGATCTTGAACCCATGCAACATGTGCTGGTGGGCATCCATAGCAACCTCGACGACACCACATTCACCGCACAGCCCTTTGAGCGCATAGGCAAGACCAACGACAAGGGCGAATTTACCGTGCGAGGCCTCAAACCGGGCAGGTACCACATTTTTGCACTCAACGACATGGATGGCGACTACAAGATGGTACGCACCGAAGATTATGCCTTCATCGACGAGATCATCGTGCCCACAGTTCAGGACTATTCCTCGCAAGACACCACCTTCACCTTCGACCACCGCGTCGACACCATTGTGACGGCTTCGCACATCGATTATCTGCCTAACGACATTTTCCTGCCCATGTTTAACGAGGATGTCAAGACGCTCTACCTCAGGAAAATTGAGCGACAGGCACGCAACAAGATATTTGTGCAGTTTGGCGCTCCCACCGAGTTGCCACAGCTCACCATACTCCAGCCTCAGAATTACCGCCCCGACTGGTACCGCCTGGAACGCAACGAGACTAACGACTCGATATTCTACTGGATTACCGACTCCACCCTCATCAAGTGTGATTCCATCATGGCGCAGCTGCAGTACCTGAGGCCCGACAGCCTTGGCAATCTGGTGACGGCGACCGACACCGTTAGGCTCAATGCCCGCACCTCGACTTCGGAACTCAAGGCCGCAGCCGAGAAGAAGAAAGAACGCGAAGGCTGGAAGAAAGACCTCGAGAAACTGGAGCAGCGGCGCGACAAACTTGTGGCCGAAGGCAAAGACGCGACCGACGAGGAGGAGGACATCAAGGCACTGCGCGAGAAACTTGTCGAGAAGAAGGAAAGGCTCAAGTTTGACCTTTTCAAGACAGGCACCCTTGATGTTACCGACAGCATAGGTTTCACTTTCAGTACGCCCATTGAAAATATTGTGCAAGACAAGGTGAAAGTCGAAATCATGCAGCCCGACAGCACCTGGTTGCGCATCAATTCGCCGCTTGTGCAGGTTTCCGAGACCAATGTCAAGCGATACTTTATCGACAAGCCGCTCCAACCCGAAGCCAACTATAGGGTTACCATCGACTCGCTCGCTATCACCACGGTGTATGGCATCACTAACGACTCTACGGGCTTTGAGTTCAAGGTGAAATCGCTCGATGAGTATGGCGATATTCTGTTGCATGTCAACTCAACCGACAGCGCATTTGTCGAGTTGCTCAACGAACAGGATAAACCCATTCGCACCCTCACGGTTAGTAATGGAACGGTTCACTTCGAGAACTTGTTGCCCGGCAACTACTATGCTCGGCTCATCAAAGATGCCAACATGAACGGCAAGTGGGATCCAGGAAACTATGAGCACCACTTGCAGCCCGAGGAGGTGTACTACTTCCCCGATGCGCGCAAACTCAGGGTGCGCAAGAACTGGACCAGCGATGAGACCTGGAACATCTATGAAGCCCCCATCAATCTCCAGAAACCTGAACCCATCGTGCGCAACAAGCCCGAGCAAAAGAAAGGCTTGCTTGACAAGAAGACAAAGAAGAAGAGCAGCGAAGAAGAGGAGGACGAGTTCAACTCTTCGGGCTTTGGCAACGATGCGTATAGCGGCAACAAGTACCGCGACTACCAGGATTCTAAGTCTGGCCGAAATACGCCTCGCGGAGGCAAGTCAATCTCAAGATAAAACAAGATTAGAACAAAAGAAAACTGACATAATATGGAGAACTTTTTCGACACCATCTCTAACGCCATCATTGCTGCAGCCGATTTCATTTGTGGCTATCCCGAATTCTGCCTGCTCATTGGCGGAGGCTTGTTCTTGTTCATCTACTCAGGCGCTGTGTCTATTCGGCGTCTGCCCTGGGCCATGCGCGCCCTGCGCAACAAGCAGGCGGGCGACCAGGGGAAGCAGTCGGGCCAGATCAGTTCGGTGCAGGCTTTGCTCAGTGCCATTGCCGCCACGGTGGGCATGGGCAACATTGCCGGTGTGGCTGTGGCCCTGACGGTGGGCAACGGTAATCCCGGTGTGGTGTTCTGGATGTGGGTGAGTGCCCTGGTGGGCATGAGCACCAAGTTCTTTGAGGGAACGCTCTCGATCATGTACAAGGGCCGCGACACGGCCGGCGAGGTGCAGGGCGGACCCATGTATATCATCACGCAAGGCCTCGGCGAGAAATGGAAACCGCTGGCCAAGGCGTTTGCCATCTTTGGCCTGGTGGGCACACTGTGCGTGTGGCAGGCCAATCAGCTGGTGGAGTCGGTCACCACAGTTATCACCACGCCCATGGGCATCGACAATACGGTGACCTTGAGATTTATCATGGGTGCTATCATGGTGGTTATCGTGGCAGCGGTGATTCTCAAGGGCATCAAGCGCATTGCCTCGATTGCCTCGAAGATTGTGCCCCTCATGGTGGCGCTCTACCTCATTATGGTACTGGTGATTATGGCTTTGAACTATAAGGAGGTTCCTGGCGTGTTCGCCTCGATTTTTGAAGGGGCCTTCTCGCTCGATGCAGGATTGGGTGGCTTGGCCTATGTCGCGCTCATCGGTGCACGGCGAGCTGCCTATGTCAACGAGGCGGGCGTGGGTACGGCTTCGATGATGCACGGTGCCAGCAAGAACACCGACCCCGTTCGCGAGGGACTCATTGCCATGCTCGGTCCCGCCATCGACTCGGGTCTGGTGTGCACACTCACTGCCATCCCCATCATCATTGCCGGCAACTACATTGGCGTGGGCAACGACCCCAAGGGTCTGTCAATAGCGCTCGGAGCCTGGCAGCAGCTCATTCCCAACATAGGCCACTACTTGCTCATGGTCATCGTATTCTTCTTCGCTTTCTCTACCATGTTCACCTATAGCTACTACGGTTTGAAGTGCACCAACTTCCTGTTTGGCGCCAAGAACGCCAAGTACTATAATTACTATTACTTGATTATGATTCTGGTGGCAGCCGTTGTGCCGCTCAAGGTGGTGGTGGGATTTATGGACATTGCCTTCTTCCTGATGGCATGCTGCACCATGACGGCCCTCATCTTGCTCGCGCCGCGCGTCAAGAAGCTCATGAAAACCTACTTCAAGTAGCGACTTTATTTCGCGCAACGAATAACAGAATAGGACTGACATTGATGCCAGTCCTATTGTTGTATTTATCCTAAATGCGGGAATGCTGATTACAGCAGGGTGTCGGGGTCGAGATTCTTGCTCTCGATGTCCTTGAAGTAGCGGTAGGTGCTCACCTTGAGCTCCATGCAGGCCTCATCGTCGGCAATGATGATGGCCTTGCGGTGCATTTGCAGCGCACTCAGGGTGCACATGTGCGAAACGCCTCCCTCGACGGCAGCCTGCAGGGCGCGGGCCTTCTTGTAACCGTTCACGATAATCATCACGCTGCGTGCAGCCATCACGGTGCCAACGCCCACGGTGAGCGCTGTCTTGGGCACCTTGTTCACATCGTCGTCGAAGAAACGGCTGTTGGCGATGATGGTGTCTTGCGTGAGGGTTTTCATGCGGGTGAGCGAGGTGAGCGAACTGCCTGGCTCGTTGAAGGCGATGTGTCCGTCGGGACCAACGCCGCCCATAAACAGGTCGATGCCGCCTGCCTTGGCGATGCGTGCCTCATACTCCTCACATTCCTTCTCCAGATCGGGAGCATTGCCGTTGAGGATGTTCACATTCTCGGGCTTGATGTCGATGTGCGAGAAGAAGTTGTTCCACATGAATGAGTGATAGCTTTCGGGGTGCTCTTCGGGCAGATTCACATACTCGTCCATGTTGAAGGTGACAACATTCTGGAACGAGACTTTGCCAGCCTTGTTGAGTTCGATGAGTTTTTTATACATGC
Source organism: uncultured Bacteroidales bacterium (assembly GCA_902768435.1). Taxonomy (GTDB): domain Bacteria; phylum Bacteroidota; class Bacteroidia; order Bacteroidales; family Muribaculaceae; genus Sodaliphilus. The sequence goes on from CACXLJ010000018.1 coordinate 6,290, forward strand.
CCAGGGGTGAACTGCCTGTGGGGCAACCCAGCACAAAGGGTTTCTCGGGCGTGGGGTTGGCGGCATTGATGCGCGATGCCACATAGTTGGCGGCCCATGCCGATACTTTCTCGTAATCAGGTTCGATGATAAGTCTCATAAATAATGATATTTAAGTGTGTTGTTTTTGAAAAATCGTTTTGACGGGTGCAAAATTACAAAAAAATGCAGATTTTTGTGTAAATTTGCATCAAATATTAATGATGATGATAACAGAAAACGATAACAAAAAACCGCTGATACTTATCAGCAACGACGATGGTTATCAGGCCGACGGCATCAGGACGCTGATGGCTGTGGCGCGCGAGTTTGGCGATGTGGTGGTAGCGGCTCCCATGCAGCAGCAGAGCGGCAAGGGCAGTGCCATTACCATTACCAGTCCGCTGCGTGCTGTGGAAGTGAAGAATGAGCCCGGCATGAGGGTGTTCCTGATTAGCGGTACACCCGCCGACTGCGTGAAGTTGGCGCTCGACCAGTTGCTCGACGGGCGCCATCCCGACCTTGTGCTAGCCGGCATCAACCATGGCTACAATGTGGGCGTGAGCACCTTGTATAGCGGCACGATGGGCGCCACCTTCGAGGGGCTGGTGCATCATGTGCCCAGCGTGGCTTTCTCTTACGGCGACTACCGCACACCGCACACCGACTTCGGCGTGTGCGTGCCTTTTGTGCGCGACATCATAGCACGGGTGCTGCAGCAGGGGCTGCCCAACGGCATCTGTCTGAATGTGAACATCCCCTACGACAAGGGACCTATTCAGGGTGTGAAAATCACCACTACCAGCATGGGCTTGTGGACCAACGAGTTTGAACGCCGTACCGACCCGCATGGCGTGGAATACTACTGGATGGCAGGCTATTACGAGAACGAGACACCTGACGACGACACTACCGATATCTACTGGATTGACCGCGGGTGGGTGAGCGTGACGCCCTGCAAGGTGGACCAGACCGCTCGTGGCGTGATGGGAGAAATAGCCGATTTACTGACCTAAAACACGCATAAGGGGGTCAATAAACACCTTATTAATATGAAAAATCGGTGATAATTCGTAACTTTGCACCCTGAAATCAAGGGTGCTTCGTTTTTTCATGACGACTCACTCCAAATGTAAAGTCTGAACACAATAATAACAACTATAAAAGAAAATGGAAAAGAAAGTTAGAGTGCGTTTTGCACCATCGCCCACAGGCCCGTTGCACATTGGTGGTGTGCGCACGGCTTTGTATAACTACCTGTATGCTCGCCAGCACGGCGGCAGCATGATTCTGCGCATCGAGGACACCGACAGCACCCGCTTCGTTCCCGGAGCCGAGGACTACATCAACGAGTCGCTCCAGTGGCTGGACATAGGCATCGACGAAGGCGTGCGCGAAGGTGGCGACTATGGCCCCTACAAGCAGAGCGAGCGTCGCGACATCTATCGCCAATATGTGAAACAGCTGCTCGACAACGGCAAGGCCTACATTGCCTTCGACACCCCCGAGGAACTCGAGGCCAAGCGTGCCGAGGTGAAGAATTTCCAGTACGATGCCTCGACCCGCATGGGCATGCGCAACTCGCTGAGTCTGCCTGCCGACGAGGTGAAGGCGCTCATCGACGGCGGTGCAAAACATGTGGTGCGCTTCCTCATTGAGCCTAACCGCGATGTGGTGGTGCATGACCTGATTCGTGGCGATGTGACCATCAACTCGAGCATCCTCGACGACAAAGTGCTCTACAAGAGTGCCGACGACCTGCCCACCTATCACCTGGCCAACATCGTCGACGACCACCTCATGCAGGTGAGCCATGTGATTCGTGGCGAGGAGTGGCTGCCCAGCGCCCCGCTGCATGTGCTGCTCTACGAGGCCTTTGGCTGGGCCGACGAGATGCCGCAGTTTGTGCACCTGCCGCTGCTGCTCAAACCCGACGGCAAGGGCAAGCTGAGCAAGCGCGACGGCGACCGTCTGGGCTTCCCGGTGTTCCCGCTGGAGTGGCACGACCCCAAGACGGGCGATGTGAGCAGCGGATACCGCGAGGCAGGTTATCTGCCCGAGGCAGTGATCAATTTCCTGGCCCTGCTGGGCTGGAATCCGGGCGATGACCGCGAAATCATGTCGATGGACGAATTGATTCGCGACTTCTCGTTCGACCACTGCTCGAAGAGCGGTGCCAAGTTCGACTTCGAGAAAGGCAAGTGGTTCAACCACGAGTACCTGATGAACATGGACGACAACCGCCTGGCCGAATTGTTCAAGCCCGTCCTCATCGAGAATGGCGTGAATGTGGCCGACTTCAGCGACGACTATATTGCCGCAGCCGCAGGAATGGTGAAGAACCGCATCAACTTTGTGCGCGACCTGTGGGACAACGCCCGTTTCTTCTTTGTGGCACCCACCACCTATGCCGAGAAGGATGTGAAGAAACGCTGGAAAGAAGAAACCCCGCAACTCATGCGTGAACTCATTGAGGTGCTGAAAGGTCAGGACTTCAACGATGCCGTCGCCACCGAAGAGGCTGTGATGGAGTGGATCAAGAGCAACGAGTATCACATGGGCAATGTGATGAACGCCTTCCGCCTCACCGTGGTGGGCGAGTGCAAAGGCCCGCACATGTTTGACATCACCAAGTTGCTGGGCAAAGACGAGACGCTGGCTCGCATCGAGCGCGGCATCAACAACATCGTCCGTCCCGCAATCGAAGCATAACACAACGATGACCCGACGCCTGATAATAGCCTTGTTTGCCCTGACAGCGGCACTTGTCTCAAGTGCCCAGGAAGTGGAGTGGAGCGTGGATGCCAATGTGGTGCTCAACAACCGCGAGGGTGGTCTTGACGAGTCGCCAAACCAGACCTTCATTTTCACGCGCATCACCCCGCAGATAGGCGTGTCGCTCGACAGCGCCCGCCATAGGGTGATGGCTGGTGTGACCTGGTTCCAGCCCATGAACGACAACCTGGGTGGCTATAAGGTGCTGCCGGCTCTCTACTACCAATACAAAAATGACAGAAAGGGGTTGATGTTCAAGTTTGGCATGATACCCAACGAGTTGAACAACAGCATTCCCACCTATTTGCGAAGTGACTCGATCAACTATGTGCAACCCAACATCAAGGGTGCGGCACTGAGAATCGACAGGCTGCACTTCTGGTTCAACTCATGGTTCGACTGGCGTCAGATGCAGACCAACAACCGTCGCGAAGCCTTTGATGTGACTGGTGAAGTGGGGTGGCGAACCATGAAAAACGGCGACGGTTTCAAGGCATCGGGCCTGGTGAGCTACAACCACCTGGCAACCCGCAAGATCAAAAGCCCTGACGAGGGGGTGGTGGACAACTTCATCTTCAGTCCGCAACTCACCTATGAGCACTTGTGGGCAAATGGCCGCTTGGGCGTGAGTGCCGGTGTGCTCATGACTGCCGACCGCGACCGGGTTGCCGACAACAAGTGGCATGCTCAGGCAGGTTTCATAGGCAAGTTGTCGGGCAACTGGAAGTGGCTCTCGTTGACAGAGAACATCTATGCCGGCAAGCGGCAGATGCCCCTATATGAAAAATATGGCAGTCTGGTGTATCGTGGCGATGCGCTCTATCACAATAAGTTCTACAGCCGCACCGACCTGGTGGCAACCGTGTTCCAGCGCGACTTTATGAATCTTGAGGCACGCCTCACCCTCCATGCCACCAGCGAGGGAACTGCATTTTGGCAACAGGTGGCGGTGCGCTTCTACCTCGACCGGCTTGTGTGGAAACGCCACCGGCACAAGGATAGCGGCGTGGCAACAGGCCTGCTGCAGTCACAATTCTAAAAGCAACAAAACCGATAATGAATATATTTTACAATACTGGAATAGCCTTTATGAATTTGGGCGTGAAACTGGCGTCGTTGCGCCATAAGAAAGCGCGTCTCATGGTTCAAGGTCAGTCCAACACCTTCCAATACCTGAAAGAACACCTCGATGGCAAGAGCCAATACATTTGGATGCATGTCTCGTCGCTGGGCGAGTTTGAGCAGGGCCGTCCGCTCATCGAGAAAATCAAGGCCGAGCATCCTGATCAGCGCATTTTGCTCACCTTTTTCTCGCCCTCGGGCTATGAGGTGCGCAAGAACTACGACAAAGTAGATGCCGTGTGCTACCTGCCCATCGACATGCCGAGCAACGCACGCCGTTTTCTCGACCTGGTGAATCCGTCGATGGCTATCTTCGTGAAATATGAGTTCTGGGGCAATTTCCTGGGCGAACTGAAACGCCGCAATGTGCCCACCTACATCATATCGGCAATTTTCCGTCCCGGTCAGTCGTTCTTCAAGCCGTGGGGCGGCATGTTCCGCAAGATGCTGAACTGCTTCACCCACCTTTATGTGCAGAACGAGGAGTCGCGTCAGCTGCTCGAGGGCATTGGCATGCGCAATGTGACTGTGGCAGGCGACACGCGCTTCGACCGTGTGGCGCATGTGCGCGAGCAGGCCAAGGATTTTCCCGTTATCGAAAAGATGACGCACGAGTGCCCCTTCACGCTGGTGATGGGCAGTTCGTGGCCCCCTGACGAAGATATCGTCATCCCTTATTTCAATGCTCATCCGGGCATGAAACTCATCATTGCGCCCCATGAGTTCGATAAGGAGCGCCTCGACACCTTGCTGGGCAAGGTGAAACGCAAGGCTGCACTCTACTCCGAGACGGCACCCGAGCAGGCAGGCGACCTTGATTGCCTGGTGATTGACTGCTTTGGCATCTTGTCGTCGGTCTACCGCTATGGGCAGATGGCCTATGTGGGTGGTGGCTTCGGGTCGGGCATTCACAATGTGAACGAGGCTGCCGTCTATGGCATACCTGTGGCATTCGGTCCCAAGTATGGCAAATTTGTCGAGGCCTGTGAACTCATTGCTGCCGGCGGCGGTTTCAGCGTGAGCGATGCAGCGGGTTTTGCCAAGGTGATGGACACCATGCTGGGCGATGAGGAGCAACTGCAACACAGCAGTCGCATTGCAGGTGACTACATCCAGTCGCACCTAGGTGCCACCGATTTGATCTATAAAGACCTTTTTGCATAATTAAGTGACAAAGCACTGCTTAATTGTGCTTGATTCCACTTTTTTTGCCTTTCAGTGAAAATTGTAGGGCAAAAATTATCTTATTATAAAAAAATACATTATCTTTGCTAAAATCCTAACAAAATCTATTGTTCTTAAAGACAGATATATATGGGAACGGAATTAAGTTCACTCATCAAACTTGACCAGGTATCAAAGCATTACTATAAGCCTGCAACCGAGATCGAACTGGCTTCGCTCACACGGTATGAAAAAGTTTATACTAAGATTCTTGAAACGCCCGACGAGGGCTGCGTTGAGGCTGCGCTGGATGTGGCCGAGCAAATCAAGCGCAATGTGACCGAAAAGGGTCGTTGCGTGATTGCCTTCGGGTCGGGCCGCGGAGCGCTGCAGGTCTATGACGAACTGGTGAAGTTGTACTTTGCCGACAAGGTGAGTTTTTCCAATGTGGTGGCTTTCAATATGGCCGAATTTGGGTTAGGGGCAACCGATAATCAGGAACAGAGCACCCTGCGCCGCATCAAAGAGCGGTTGTTTAACAAGGTGGACATTGACCCTGAGAACATTCACACCTTCGACACCCAGGCCACCAAGGAGAATGTGCATCGCCTGTGCAAACTCTATGAGACCGAGATTGATGAGTATGGCGGTCTTGACCTGGTCATCTGCCAATTGGCAAAGAACGGCGGACTTGTATTCAACGAGCCAGGCTCATCGTCGTCGTCATCGTGCCGCCTGGTGCTGCTGAGCAATGAGACCCGCACCCGCGTGGCCGAATCCTATCAGTGTGAAGATGCACCTGCCACAGCAGTGACGCTGGGCATCAGCAACATACTGTCGGCTCACAAGGTGATATGTGTAGCGTGGGGCGAGAACAGCGCTGATGCCCTCTATAGCACCATTGAGGGGAACCTGACCGACCAGATTCCGGCATCGTTCCTGCAACTGCATCACAATGTGAAGATGGTTGTTGACCTTGAAGCGGCACACAAGCTCACGCGCATCAATTTCCCCTGGAAGGTGGCTTCGTGTGAGTGGACCGATCAACTTGTGCGTCGTGCCATTGTTTGGCTTAGCCAACACACGGGCAAGCCCATCTTGAAACTCACCAACAAGGACTATAACGATAACGGCTTGAGCGAACTCGTCACGGTGTTTGGCTCGGGCTATGATGTGAACATCAGGATTTTCAATGACTTGCAGCACACCATCACGGGCTGGCCCGGCGGCAAACCCAATGCCGACGACACCTATAGGCCCGAGCGTGCTACGCCATACCCCAAGCGCGTGCTTGTGTTCAGCCCGCACCCCGACGATGTTGTGGTGTCGATGGGTGGTACTCTGCGCCGCCTGGTGCAGCAAGGGCACGATGTGCATGTGGCGTTCCAGACCTCGGGCGACCTGACTGTGTCCGACGAGAACCTGGTGCGTCTGCTCATGCTTCAAGAGAAGGTGACGCGCCGGTTCAACCTCAATAGCGACAACAACTTCAGCAAGCGCTTCGATGAACTGTCGCAGGAAATGAAGAACAAGAAGCTTGGTGATCCCGACTCACCCACCACACGCTACCTGAAGGGCATGATATTTGTGTGCGAGGGCATCATGAGCTGCATGCACATGGGCGTGAAGCGTGAAAATATTTATGAACTGAATATGCCCTTCTACGATGCGACACCTTCGGGTGACGGGAAAGTGACTTCGGCCGATGTGGAACTCGTGAAAAAGCAGATAGCGGCCATTCAGCCACATCAGATATTCTTTGCCGATGACCTGAACGACCCGTTCGACACGCATGCCAAGGTGGCCGAGGCAATTGTGGCGGCATTGAGCGACTTGCGTCACGAATCATTCATGCGCGACTGCCGCGTGTGGATGTATCGCGGTCAGTGGGGTGCCTTCAGCATCGACGACATCGAGATGACGGTGCCCATGAGTCCCGAGGAGTTCAGTTACAAGCGCGATGCCATTCTCAAGCATCAGTCGCAGATTCACGATGCCCCCTTCCGTGACCCCGAGAATGGCAAGTTGAGTTGGCAACGCTCCATTGACCGCAACAAGGCCACTGCCGACCTCTACAGCAGTCTGGGTCTGGCATCCTACGAGGCGATGGAGGCCTTTGTGCAGTTCAAACTGCCCCAAGACGAAGAATAACAAACAAAATAAATTTATTGATTTTAAGTAGAATAGTAAAGCAGTAGAGCATTAGAGCAGCAGAGCGGAAAAGCAGTAGTGCAGTAGAGCGGCATATCACGATTCACTATTTTACTATTCACTATTTAACTATATAACAACAAGCGCATTATGGCACGACAAGGCATTAAGGCCCTCAAACAGGAGCGCCGAGAAATAAGAGACAGAATCATCAATTTCTTCAATACCGAAGGAACCACTCCCTATAACTACAAGCAGGTGGCAGCCAAAGTGGGTGCCAATTCTCCCAAACTCAAGACGCTTGTAGTGGAAATCATGGAGCAGTTGTCGGTCGACGGTTTTCTCACCGAGGTGGCTCCGGGTCGCTTCAAGGCACTGATGCGCTCGTCGGTGGCCGAGGGCATCTTCATTCGCCGCAGCAACGGCAAGAACAGCGTGGATACCGCCAACGACGACGGCAAACCCATTATGGTGGCCGAGCGCAACTCGATGCACGCCCTGAATGGCGACAAGGTGCTGGTGCACATCAGTGCAGCGCGCGAAGGCATGGAGCCCGAAGCCGAGGTCATCAAAATCCTGGAACGCAAGGATCAGGTGTTTGTGGGCACGCTCAATGTGAAAAAGTACTTTGCGCATCTGGCCTGTGACAGCAAGTTCCTGGCAACCGATATCTTCATTCCGCTCGACAAACTGAAAGGCGGCAAGACCGGCGACAAGGCGGTGGTGCGCATCGTGGAGTGGCCCGACGGTTCTAACAGCCCCATCGGTGAGGTGGAGGATGTGCTGGGCAAGGCGGGCGAGAATAATGCCGAAATCCACGCCATTCTGGCCGAGTTTGGTCTGCCCTACAAGTATCCCGAGAATGTGGAGCGCGTGGCCAACAAAATTGATCCCGGCATCACTCCCGAGGAGGTGGCACGCCGCCGCGACATGCGCGATGTGACCACTTTCACCATCGACCCCTGGGACGCCAAGGACTATGATGACGCCCTGTCGGTGCGCAAACTCGACAACGGCCGTTACGAGATAGGCATCCACATTGCCGATGTCACGCACTATGTGAAACCTGGCTCGGTCATCGACAAGGAGGCCTATAACCGCGCTACCTCGGTGTATCTGGTCGACCGCACCATACCCATGCTGCCCGAGCGCCTGTGCAACTACATCTGTTCGCTGCGTCCGCACGAAGACAAACTCACCCACTCGGTGATTGTGGAAATGGACGACAATGCCAAGGTGCACAAGTATGAGATTTGCCACACGGTGATTTGCAGCGACCGCCGCTTCAGCTACGAGGAGGCGCAGGAAATCATTGAAACCGGCAAGGGCGACCTGGCCGAGGAGATACTGCTGCTCAATGGGCTGGCACAGAAACTGCGCGCCAACCGTTTCAAGAACGGCTCGGTGGAATTTAACCGCGAGGAGATTGAATTTAAAATCGACGAAACCGGCAAGCCCATCGAGGTGATGAAGCATGTGTCGAAGGAGGCCAACAAACTCATCGAGGAGTTCATGCTGCTGGCTAACCAGAAGGTGGCCGAGCACATTGGCAAGGTGCCTGCAGGCAAGAAGGCAAAGGCATTTGTCTACCGCATACACGAGGAACCCAACGAGGAGAAACTCGCCAACATGGCCGACATTGCCGCCCGCTTCGGTCACAAGTTCAAGACCAGCGGCAAACCCAAGGAGGTGAATAAGTCGATCAACAAGATGCTCGAGGAAATCAAGGGCAAGCCCGAAGAAGACCTGCTCTCGATTCTTGCCATTCGCTCCATGGCCAAGGCTATGTACTCGTCGATAAATGTGGGACACTACGGACTGGCGTTTGACTACTACACCCACTTCACTTCGCCCATTCGCCGTTACCCCGACATGATGGTGCACCGCCTGCTCGACCGCTATGCCGAGGGCGGACGCAGCGTGAACCAGGATTCGCTTGAGGAGGAATGCAAGCACACGAGTTCGCAGGAACAGCTGGCAGCCGCTGCCGAGCGTGCCTCAATCAAGTATAAGGAGGTGGAATTCATGGGCGAGCGCTTGGGCGGCGTGTATGATGGCCGCATTTCGGGCGTGACCGAGTGGGGTCTGTATGTGGAGCTCGACGAGACACACTGCGAGGGTCTGATCTCGATTCGCGACCTCGATGACGACTTCTATGAGTTCGACGAGAAGAACTTCTGCGTGCTGGGGCGTCGCACCCACCGCAAGTATCAGCTGGGCGACAAGATCACCATTCAGGTGGCCCGTGCCGACCTCATCAAGAAACAACTCGATTTTGCCCTGGTCGACAAGAACAATCCGCCGGGCACGCACCGCATCGACAAGGCACCTATCACCGAGGCAAGCCGCTTTGCGCCCAGCAAGAAGGAGAGCAAGATGGAGCGCCAGCGCGAGGAGTATGAGGGTGGCTATGCGTCGCGCCGCCAGAAACGCGGCAAGCGTGGCAACACCAGCAAGCGCGAAATGCGGGCACAAAAACGCGAGGGCAAGCGCAGCAAGCACCGCCGCTAAGCATTCACCAACCGGTTAGACTTCCGGCTTGGGTTTAAACCATGTTTATTCTTATTATTATTCGTCTTTGACAGAGGCGGATGTGCTGGCTTCGCCAGTGACAACGGGGGCGGCATCGGTTACGGTGGGGGCGGCATCGATGTCGGTCGGCGTGAGGTCGGCCGAGACTTGTGCGGGCTGCACCGAGGTGGTGATGGAATCGTTCTGGGCCGAGACGGCTTCGGCGCCGTCGCCTGCCTGCTTGTCGCAGGCCACCAGTGTGGCGGCAGCGGTGATGAAGAGTGCTATGAGAGTCTTTTTTGTGCGCATAATCAAATAGTGCGGTTAGTTATACGGCTGCAAATATACGCACCTTTCACGACACAGCGGTTAAAATGAAGTGAAAAAGTGATGATTTGGCGTTGAAATCAAAGAATAAGAAGCAAGGCCAGCACGGCATAGATGATGATGACGATGAACACGCAGATAATCACCGACGCCTTGTAGTAGTCCCAGCCCATGAAACCGAAACCTTCCAGAAAATCAACCGACTTCTTGAATGCCCAGTCGCACCACTGGCTGAAGCGCTTGCGGTTGCACCAGATGACCAGCAGGCACACTGCTGCCCAGGCGACTGTGATCCATGGCCAGGTGCCGACGATGAAATCGAGCATTACCGCCCAGGTGAGCGGCACAATCATGTAGTAGACGATGATGTTCACCTCGTTGTAGGTGAGGCGTAGTTTCTGCGCCAGTTTCATCAGGGCTTTAGCGGTGATGTTGAATAATTTCGTAATCATACAGAGTCGTAAATTAATATTGAGTGGGTGGTAATTGTTCAAGTCGCTTTGTTGAGGCAAAGTTATCGCACTTTTCCGCATCTGCCAAGAATCTGCAACCTTGAATCTCGGGCAAGGGCAAAAAAAAGCTGTTTTCCATCACTGGAAAACAGCTTCAAACTTTTTAGTTTGCTGTCTCGAATCGAGAAAGATTATTTCTTCTCTTCTTCGGGCTTCACTGAAGCGCTAGCTTCGGGAGCAACAGAAGCACTAGCTTCGGGCTTTACAGAAGCGCTGGCGCTAGCCTCGGGAGCAACAGAAGCAGAAGCGTTAGAAACGCTCATCTCAACAGATGCAGAAGCCTGAGATGCAGAAGCAGAAGCAGAAGTCTGGGCATCTTTCTTGCAAGAGAACATAGCTACACTAGCTACAACAGCAAATAATAAAACTAACTTTTTCATTTTCGTAATTTTTTAATAAATAATAAAACAATAATTTTTTTTCGTGTTGATTGAAAAACGGTGCAAATTTATATCAAAATTTTTACATGCAAATGTTTTTGTGAAAAAAAATTTCGTCTCAAAAATTCAAAAAACCTGTTTTTTTTGAAAAATAAAGCAAATCATCGTTGTAAGATGCTGAAATACAATAAAATGCAGTTGGAGGTCCTGAAAAACCTCCAACTGTTAAAGATTGCAAACAAACCACCAAGTTTTATAAAAAGCAAGAAAAATCATGAAAAAACCACTGAAAAGCACAGTAAAATTAGCGGTACAGGAAGCGCTTGATGCTGCGCTTGGGTGTTTTCTCAAATTCCGATGCCATAATCTCGATTTTTGCTACTCGTTCGTAGGGCGCTACGAGCTTGTTGAGCTCGGTGCGCACATTCTCCATGATCTCGGGGAGCTGGTCGTTGGTGACACCCAGTTGGTCCATGGCTTCAAAGTCGGGATATACGAGTCCCACGAGTTTGCCGTCGCGGTCCACCACCAGGCTCTCGTTCACATAGAGCATGTTGTTGAGTTTGGCCTCGATTTCTTCGGGATAGATGTTCTGCCCGTTGGCGCTGAGCAGCATGGTCTTGAGTCGGCCACGAATGAAGATGGTGCCGTCGGCGGTGAGTGTACCCATATCGCCGGTGTGGAGCCATCCGTCGTCGTGGAGCACCTTGTCGGTTGCCTCGGTGTTGTGGAAATATCCCTTCATCACATTCTCGCCCTTGACGCAAATCTCGCCGGGAATGTTTTCGGGGTCGTCGCTCAGAATCTTGCACTCCATGATGCCTGGCAGAATGCGGCCGGCGCTGTGGAGCACAAACTCGCGCCACGGTGTGTGGCTCACCAGTGGAGCGCACTCGGTCATGCCATAGCCCACAGTGAAGGGGAACTTGATCTTGTACAGGAATTCCTCGACCTCGGCATTGAATGGGGCGCCGCCCACAATGATTTCCTCGAAGTTGCCGCCAAAGGCCTCGATGAGTTTCTTGCGAATCTGGTCGTAGATGCGCTTGTCGAGCAGCGGCACAGCCAGTGCCCAGCGCAGCATGCCCTTGCTAATCATGGGCACAATCATCTTGGTGTAGATTTTCTCCAGCACGAGCGGCACGCATATCACGAGGTCGGGCTTGATCTCGTTCATGGCCTTGACCAGAATCTTGGGCGACGGGATGCGCCCTAATAATATAATGTGTGACCCTACGGCCAGCGGGGTGAGCATGTCGAAGGCGCAACCATAGGCATGAGCCAGCGGCAGGAACGACACATTGCGGGTGCCGCGGCGGTGCAACTGCGAATTGATGCCGTAGACCACATTGCCACACAGGTTGTTGCCTGTGAGCATCACGCCCTTGCTGAAGCCCGTTGTGCCCGAGGTGTAGTTGATGACCATCACTTCCTCGTTAGAGATCTCGGGATAGCGTACATTCAAAGCGGTGAATTCGCAGGGATAGGTCCTGTCGAACTCTTCCTTGGCTCTCAGGAGTGCGCCGTCGAGGTCTTCGTCCTCTTTCTGGGCAAGCATTGTGTTGTTGTCGAGCGACACCACGCCGCGCACAATGAGCAGCTGGTCGAAGTCGATGGAGTCCCAGATCGATTTGCCCACAAAGAGCAACTTGGCCTCGGAGTGGTTGATGATGTGCTGCACATCGTTGGGGTTGAACTCTTGCAAAATGGGCACAATCACGGCGCCATAGGTGATGGTGGCCATGAAAACGGTGACCCACGAGGGCGTGTTCTTGCCAATCAAGGCAATGTGGTCGCCTCGCTCAATGCCGAAGTTCTTATATAATAGATGTATTTTGGCGATTTCGGTAGCAAAAGCGCCATAAGTGAGTGTGAACTTGGTGTTATAGTCGCTTAATGCTGGCAGTTCCCAATTGTCTTGAAAACTCTTTTCGTAGATTTTGATGATGTTTTCTTTCATAGGGCAAGAAAAATAGCAGTTTCTTTGAATATGATTACAAAGATAATGAAATAATTTTATGTGAACAAATAATCATTGCCGTCACATTGTGTGGCTGATTGGTTCGGTAATTCAGTTGTTAATATACATTAACAAATAGGGCGTGCAAGCAAGTGTTTTTTTTCGTACATTTGCATTGCTATGCATCATTGCACATGATTTGTGACAAGCCATGCAATCGGATAAAACATATATTGCTATGAGAAAGTATATTATTGCCCTCGTGTTGTCGTTGGTGGCGATGGCTGCCAGCGCTCAGCGTTTCAAGGTGGGTGATATATATTATAATGTGACTTCGCCGGGTTGCGTGAGTGTGACTGGCGAGAACGATCTCGATTGCTATAGTGGCCATGTGGTGATACCCAAAAAGGTGGTGCACGACGACAGGACCTATGTCGTGAATGAGATTGGGCCCACGGCTTTTGCCGGTTGTGACGGTGTCACGGGCATCGATATCCCGTCGAGTGTGCAGTTGATAGGCGCGCAGGCCTTTTCGGGCTGTTCGGGTCTCACGCAAGTGAAGATTCCGTCGTCGGTGCGGCGAATCATGGCAAATGCATTTGAGCGTTGCTCGCATCTCGAAACAGTGACCCTGAACGAGGGCCTGCAGGAGATTATGAGCGGTGCCTTTGAGGGTTGTGCCATGCTCTTGATTGACCTGCCCAACAGCGTCACCACCCTAGGCAGCCGGGCTTTCTATGGATGCTATAACCTTGTTCAGCTGAAAATTGGTACAGGCCTGACATCATTGGGCAGCGAGGCTTTTGCCTCATCGCCATTGCGCACTATGACTTGCCTTGCCACGGTGCCCCCATCGGCTTTGGCCAACTCGTTCAGCATGGTCGCCTACTCGAGTGCGCAGGCATTTTTCCCTGAATCTTCGCTCAATGCCTACAAACTGGTGGCTGGATGGAAGAATTTCCGCAACATCAAGTCGCACGAGGCGCGCGAAATCCACTTTGAGTGCGATACCGTGCGGGCGTTGTGCGTGAAGAGCGGTTTCGACACCAACGACGATGGCAAAATCACCTATGGCGAGGCGGCAGCCGTAACCAGTCTGGGCGTTTGCTTCGGAGATGGTGGATTTGCCGGAGGATTGTACGACGGCGAGGCCATCACCTCGTTCGACGAACTGCAGTATTTCACAGCGATAACCGAAATAACCTCTCGGCAGCTGGCAGGCAACAAGGCGTTGAAGTCGATAACCCTGCCGCCGCAACTTGTGCAGATAGGTACCAGTGCGTTGGCCGACTGCGAGCATTTACACTCGATTTTCGTTCCTGCTACGGTGGGCGAAGTGGGCGACAGCGCTTTCTACAACTGCTATGCACTTGAGGAGGTGGACTTGAGTGCGTGTCGGGTGACACACATTGGTGACGGCACCTTTGGCCAGTGCCAGAGTCTGACTGAAGTCCGCGACCTGGACAGGGTCACCTTTGTGGGCCGTGGGGCATTCTATAACTGTGGCCATCTTGTGGCCCATGATTTAAGCATGAATCTGCTGAATGTGGGCGACAGCGCTTTCTATAACTGTGCGCAGTTCACGGGTTCGCGATCAAAACCGGGCTATTTCATCTTCCCTGAGTCGATGGCCTGTGTGGGCGATGCCGCATTTGCTGGCAGCGGCGTGGCGCAGTTCATGCTTGCCGGCGACAAGCCCGGGGGCACCGTGTTCGCTCCATTCTGGAACGAGGGCGCAACGGTGTATGTGTCTTATCAGCTTTACGATTCGATTGCTGCGGAATATGCTCAGAGTTCGGCCCAGTTTGTGTCGGTGTTGTATAACACGACCCGCGCCCATGCATTCAATGCCCCAGTGAGACTGCAGCTGGTGGGCGATGCAGTGGTGAGAGGTGCCACGGTGACTCGGTCGCCCGCCGATGCCTGCTTGGGCCTGCGTGAGTTGTGGAGTGGAGAAGACCTTGATGCACAGGGCGGCATTGAGATCCCGGCCGGACTGCCTTTCCTGACGGTTTGCCGTGACCCTTATTGCTTTATGCTTGTAGAGCCGGGCAGCGGTTCACCGGGCTTTGCCTATCCCTATAAATCGACCATGCTTCATAGTGCAGCGCAAGAACCTGCCGATCGTTTCAATGGCTGTTCGCTCTATGCCTTCAACCCCGATGGAAATTGGGATTTATGCCCCCAGGGTGAAGTGGGCTGTGTCTATGTAGCCGTGCCTGAGCGCGCCGATGCTGCTGAGACGACGAAACGAGAATCGTTGTGGGGACCGTTCTGTCATGTGTCGGTTGGCGGCGTTCTTGTTGATGAAGATCTCCCGTTTGCCGCCCCGGGGGTGACAGGCACCATCAAGGTCGACGACATTGTTTGCGCCGATGGACAGGGCAAGGAGTTTGTCGCCTATCTCACTTTTAGCAATGTGAATGTGGTCGATGTCGCTGACGACAGGCACAGGGCTGGCGTGTGCAGCGAGGGGCAAGCGGTCATCACCTTTAACGGAACTAATGTGGTGGATGTGACCGGAATTGAAGGGAGTGTCGGACTAATGGGGTCGAATACATGGCTAGTGGCTTCGAGGCGCGCCACCTTGAGTCTTGTGGGCAGCGCCGTGGGCATGCAGGTCAATGACCTGACCGTGACGGGACCACTGACTGTTCAGATTCAGGGCGAGAGGATGGGTCTGCTTGGCGTGGTCTCTTCGCTGCTGACGGTCGATGCCATGAGCACCATCAAGGCAACTGGCGCGCGAGGATCGGTTGTTGGCTTCCGTGGCATTCAAGCGCTTGACGGGGCCGATTATGTCATCAGCAAGCCTGCAGGGGCGGTGTTTGATGCCTACCTGGGTGCCGTGACGCTTGACGGCAAAATCGTAACCAGCGAGGTGATTATTGGTGAAGACTTGGGCCCGCTGGGCGATGTGAACGGCGATGGCCGTGTGAATGTGAGCGATGTGTCGGTGCTGGTAAATATGATTGTGGGCATTGTTCCTGTCGATGCATTGAGGGCCGATGTCGATTGCAATGGCCGTGTGAATGTGAGCGATGTATCGGCGCTCATCAACCTGATCTTGCAGTAGAGAATAAAATTTTTTTAAGATTTTTGGTAAAAAGTTTGGTGGATTGAAAAAATGGCCTTAACTTTGCAGTCGCAATTGAAAAATTGTGTTGTACGACACGGTGCGTTAGTTCAGTTGGTTAGAATGCCTGCCTGTCACGCAGGAGGTCGCTGGTTCGAGTCCTGTACGCACCGCAGCTACATTGAAAGCGAGCAACCCAAGTGGTTGCTCGCTTTTTTGTTATAGCATGAATGTGTTGAGGCGCGTATGGCAATTGGGGCTACGGAGTTGAGGAGGAAGGGAGTCGCGCTGGTTCCGGTTTTATAGTCAGACAATTGATGACAATTGATTCATGGGGAATTTGTGGAGTTGTCAAGACGCCGAAAAGTGAGGGCTGGCGGTGAGGCCAGCCCTGCACATGATCTGTCGCCCCGACGGGGCTAATTGATTTAAATTGCCTTGAAACAGGGGCTCACGCCCCTGCCTATTATCTGTCGCCCCTGACGGGGCTTGGCGGGTTAAATGCCTTGCGCTAAACGCAAACACTAAACACTCAACCCTAAACTCGAGCACAGCGAGAGTTTACTTGACGCCGAGGATGATGTTAATGAGTGCGGTGATATCGCTCACATTCACCTTGCCGTCACCATTCACATCGCCTGGCAATCGAGATTCAAGATAACTTGTGTAACGGCGACCCTTATGCACAATAGTACCGTCTTTTTCCTTCATCATCACCAGTCCTATTGGACCATTGGAAGGATAGCAGTCCGGTAAATCGTTAAAAGCTGATAATAAATCACCTTCAAGGTCTGGACCTATGCCTTCGATAATTACCTCACCCAAGCTATAAACTGTTCGCCACACACCATTAATCACTTCGTCTGAAATACTCCAACAGCTTTCATCATAACCATAACACTCAGGCATGTGTTCAAAATCATAAATCAAATAGATTCCATCAAGGTTTGGGGCATCAAGTTTAATACATTCATAATTATGCGGTCCAAGTTGTCCCAGACTGCGATAATTCCTTTTGTTATGAATGAGATAAACCTTTTTCCCGTCTTCTCTCAGATATGCTACCGGATACTTTTCAGAGGCAAGTTCTCCAAAATGCTTTGAACAAACAGCTTTATAGTAGCACTTCATATAGGTTTGCCCAGCTATGAGTGTGTCTCCATCCAAATAGAGTGCGTAATAATCAGAATAAAAGGTAAAATCAGCATTTTCATAGTCAACATCTTCACATCTGACATTAAGAGCACTTCCTGCAAATTCATAAATCCACTCACGGCCATCCTCAAGCAGAGGTAAATACTCGTGCTCGTGGATTTCTGCTATCATTGTGTTGCTCCAGCATGTCAGAGCCAGCGTGATAGATAAAAATAAATTTTTCATAGTAGTATTGTTTTATATGTTTATACTAAAATGGTGCTGTCGCCCTTAACCCAAATCGGTCATTAGAATTGGGCTTAACGGACTCCGCATCAGGTTAATTGCAAATATAAATACAAATTCTTTGAAAGTCAATGAAATTGTCGAGATAAAGGCATTTTGTTAACAAATATTACGAAAACTACCATTTACCCCCCCCGTTTGTTAATATTTGTGAATAAATTGATGGGTAATTATCGCAAAACCGTAGGAGCGAGGATCACGCGCGTCAGTTGAGTTTTGTGAGGGAGTATTGGAGGGCGTCGTCGTCGGGTACATCGGCCTGCAGTAGGGTGATGTGTGAGTCCGATTTCTGCTTGATGACGAAGGTGTTGGCCCTTGCGATGCCGGGCATGGTGCATTGGAACTGGTCGTCGTCGGGGAAGTTGATGTGCAAGAGGTTGTTGACATCATCGGCCTCCCAAGTGCCAAACGATTGTTCGTAGTTGTGCAGCGAGTCGTTGGCCGATACTCTGATGACATTGTTCTGGAACTGCATGAAGTGCGCGCCGCGGTAGGTGGCGACGGGTTCGCCGCTCGCTGCATGGGTGATGGCATCGACATGCCAAGTGCCGAACCACACACCAATGTCGCCATTGTTGTGGGTGCAAGCCGGCAGTATCAGAGAAAATGCTGCTGCCAGGCAGCATGCGAGAACTATTGTGCGTGAAGTGCGTTTCATTTTCCTAAAGTGAAGTTACCATGATAAGATAGTGAAATCAGAGCACCGAAGTTGTTGCCGTAGAGGGTGCCGCGGTCTATCCCGAGTTGTGCGGTGAGCGACAGCCCCGGCGCTGCAGCGGGGCTATAGACGGCTTCGGCAAATACCGAGGTGCAGGTGAGCGGCTTGACGCGAGGCAGGAAAGGCGTGCCCCAGGTCTTGCGGAACGAGAGCATCGCCCTGTAGGTGAGCGTGGGGATAATGTTGCCGGTGACTGCCAGGTGAAAGCCTCGCAGCAGGTTGTCGGTGAACCGCATGTAGCCATCGGTATTGTAGATGGGCGACTTGACGAAGGGCGAGCCGACCGACATGCCTCGGATGTGGTAGCCGTTGTAGGTGTAGTTGTTGTAGTAGTCGTCGGCTCCGGTGGCTTTCTTGGTGATGTGGGTGCCCTCGAAGTCGTCAGGCGCCCAGTGGATGGGACCGCTGTGATTGGAGAGGTCGATGTATTCGATCACTGCGCCATTGATGAAGCCCTTGTGGGGACTCCGGTACTCGATGCCCCACAGGCCGTCGAAGCCGTTGAGCATGCCAATGCCCGAGCCGTCTTCCCAAATTCGCTGGTGGTAACCACGCACGATGTGCCCCGACGGCAGACGGTAGCGCAGGGCTATGTCCCAGCTGCCCAGGTGGTTGCCCTCGACAAACTTGTCGCCAGCACTCTCACCACCACTGCCGGCAATGATGGTGCGGAAGAAAGCCTTGATGTCGGCCGCTAACTTAATGGTGCTCAATAGTTTGCCATTAGAGTAGGTGTTCATGGAACCAGCAAACTGGCAAGCCGACTGGGCTCCGATGGTAACGGAGAACGGCTTGTCGGGGTTGGTGCGCAGTGCAAACTGCTTGTAGTGCAGCCAGTAGCTGGCTGAGACAAAGTAGTTATAGTAATTGTAGTGGTTGTTGAGCCATTTGCCGTCGGCGGGTTTGTAATAGCCCACTTTGCCCTCGATTTGCAGCCATCCCTTGGTGAGGGGGATGTTCTGGAAGTTGACAAATCCCAGTTCGGCACCGAAGGGCGGCCTTGCGTTGCCGCTCATGATGAGGTCGCCGCTCGACAACTGGCTGTTGACGATGGGCGACAGCGGTTCTTTTGCTCCAACGGTGGCGAGCACGCCGCGAAACTTAGCTTGGGCATAGGCCTGCTGCACCCAGAAGCGAGCGGGATGCTGGTTTTCAGGAAAGCAGTGTTCCATCTCGGGGTCGTAGCGGTCGTAGGCAACACTTGAAGCATAGCCTGTCCACAACTCAGCACCGAAGGCATAGGAGAAGCGTCTGGTGGTGTCGAGTTCGTGCCAAAGGGCTCCGTGCGCCATGGCCGAGTGCGACTGCGTGATGGTTCCGCCGCGGTTCGATGCAATATAATAAGGTGCAAATTCACCTGAACTGGCATTGGTCGTCACGCCTGCCTCAAACTCAATCTCGGTTTGAGCCGACAACGCAATCGGAAGCGCTGCTCCAAATAACGCTAACAGGAGTGTTTTCAGGATTTTCATGATAGGTGTTTAAGGTTAAATATCGTGGGGGTTATAGGTTTCGATGTGTCGGCTTTTCTTGTTGTCGGCAATTTCGTCGATCTTGAAAAATATGCCCGTCTCCTCTACATCGCCAAACTCGTGATTGACCGCCGTGCCCACCATGCGCATTGTGGGCGAGAGGCCCATGTAGGCATTGACCAGCGGCGGAATGTTGATGTTGTTGTTGCGCACAAAGGCGTTGAGTTTGTTATAGTCTTGCTTGAAATCGTGGCCGTTGAAGAAGTTCTCGAGTATCTCGGGCTCGGTTTTGGGCTCGACAGGCTCGATGGGCCAGATGAAGCGGTCGGGGTCGGGAAAGTAGATTTTCAGGAACCGCAGCAGCAGGTCGCGACAGGGCAGGGGATAGGTGGGATACATGGTCATCTTGCCGAAGAGGTACTTGATTTGCGGGTATTTCACAGTGAGTGCACCCAGCCCGTCCCACAAGTTGTCTAGGGCAAAGATGGCCTTGACACCGGCGCGGGTCGACTGATACTCGGGCCTGACGAACGATCGGCCCAGTTCGATTGACACGGGCAGATACTCGTTGAGGAAGGTGTGGGAGAAGTGGAACATGTGCGCCATGGCAATGTGTGGCGTTCCGTCGGCCGTGAAGGTCATGTCGTGGCCCAAGAGAAAACGGTAAGCCCCGATGATTTCGCGTGTTTCGGGATTCCACACCAGCAGTTGCTTGCAGGGCGAGGGCATGGTGTCGAACTCGTCGATGTCGCAATCTTTTCCTGTTCCGCCTCCCGAAGCGCGGAACGAGATTTCGCGAAGCCGGCCTATTTCGCGCATGGTGTGCGGCGCGCAGTGGGCGTCAACAACATAGATTTCGTTGTTGGCCTTGTTGGTGCGTCGGAGCCAGCGTTCGGGCGTGAGTTCCTGCTCGATGAGTTCGGTTTTGACGGGGTCGATGATTTGTTGTAGCATACCGTTATCGTTATTTGTTGTCAGTCGATTTGAGGGCATAGGCAATATCGCAAATCCGTTGCGCCTCCTGTGCTGGTCTGGAGGCGTCGAGCGAATTCCAAGGGATGGGCGAGCCAAAGTGCACCTTGAAGTTGGAACCTTTGCATTTAAACATCTCGCCTGGCAAATAGATCATTTCAAAATTAAACTTGATTCCCAGCCGTTTGCGCCACTTTGCCATGCGGTAGAAGAACTTGGAGTTGTGGGCGTCGAAAAAGACGGGGATGATGTCGCGTTTTGACTTGATGGCCTGGGTGATGATGAACTTTTTCCACTCCAGGTCGTGGATGACACCTTTCTTGCCCATGCGTGAGCAAAGGCCTGCAGGGAAGGTAATCATCTGGTTGTCGCCCTGATACTCCTGCTCGATCATGGCGGCGGCCTGGCGGGCCTGGCGGCCGTGCTTGTTCACGGGCAGCAGAATGGACTGCAGCGGTTTCACTGCCATGAGCAGGTCGTTGACAATGAAGCGAATGTTGCCGTTGTAGCGGTGCCCGATGGCCGACATGAGCGCCATGCCGTCGAGTCCGCCCAGCGGATGGTTGGAAACAAAGATGAAGCGGCCTTCAGTGGGGATGTTTTCGGTGCCAATGAGCGTGGTCTGCACCTGCAGGTCGTGCAGTGCGCTGTCGGCGGCATCTACACCAGTCTTGGTGCCCATGTTCACGAGAATCTGGTTGAGTTCGTCCTGATGAATGGTGCGTTCGAGTTTTCGCACCGCCCATCGCGGGATGTACTTGTAGTGGCGAGGTGCGCGGGTGCGCAGCACTTCGTCGAGATTGATCTGTATGGGTTTAAAATCACTCATCTGTGAAACTGATGCGACAAATAAACTTCGATTATTATCGTTATCAAATAGCAAAGTTAAAAAATATTGTGCATAAATGTATGTAAAGAACCGATATTTTTTATCGGAATAGAAGAAAAGTATTAATTTTGCATGTGAAAAACCCGTAAACAGTCGCATTGAACAATGACAGCCGCCCTCTCAAATAGCCGATTGTACCGCGCCAGCAAGTGGCAATTGCTGGTCGAGGTGGTTGCCTTTGGCATGCTCGGACTGGTGCTCACGCGCTGTTTCGAGTTTGGCGATGCGCTGGCAATCTTGCTGGCGATGACGGTTGCCTACCTGGTGCCTCGCTTCGCTTTCATGGCGACGCGCTGCTGGAGCCGTGCGGGCAGCTGGGTGCTGATGGCTGCGAGCCTGATGATCATTAGTTTTGCTGTCCTTAATTTGTGGGACTGGAGTGTGGGAAGCGGCAGCACGCTCGCTGCCCCGTGTATCAATTCCGACGATTCATGCTACTACAACTGGGCATTGCACCACTACGATGGCAGTTGCCCCGAGCCGCCCATGACCTTCAAGGGCCTGCCGGTTACCATCTTGCTGCTATGGAAGGTGCTGGGCGTGAGCGTTGTGTGGCCCATAGCGCTGAATGTGATGATGTTGCTGCTCTCGATTGTGGTGACAGGCGCCACCGCGGTGCGCATTGTGGGCGACAGTGTGGAGTCGAGCCGTGGCACCATTGCTCTGATTGCGATGGTCATGACATCGCTCCTTGGTTTCTATGTGTCACAGGGCATCAGGGTGCAAAAGGAGGCCGGGCTCTATCTGGGCGTCATGCTCATGGCCTATGCGCTTGCTCGCATGACCAAGAAACAGGCCGATGGCAAGATGTGGAAGGACATTGTGGCTTTCACCGCAGGTGCGCTCATCTTGGCGTTTTTCCGCAGCAATGTGCTCTATTTCATGGCACTTGGGGTGGGAGTGATGCTCGCTGGCAACTGGCGCGAGCACTGGCGCTATGGCATGACGCTGCTTGCGGTGTGCGTGGCGGCGTTCACACTGGGTTTCTACTGCTCGAGCTACACCATGTTGCAGCAAATGAATATTGTAACGGGTGGCGGCCGCATGAACGATGTGTTCATGCAGACTCCGTCGCAGTCGTCCTACCGCTCAATCATAGGCAATTATTTCTCTTATCCCGTGTGGAAGCGTGTGCTCATGCTGCCGGTGACGGCCGCAGTGCAGTATGTGATTCCGTTCCCGTGGGTCTATGAATTTCATCCTCAGGTCGATAGCTGGCTGCCTCGTGTGCGCATCATGTGGTATGTGGTGGGCGGCATGGTGCTGTATTACTACCTGTTCATTGGCTGGCGCAAGGGCCGTGGCGTGGGCGCATGGGGATTGCTGCCTGCTGTGTGCTATCTGGGCGTGTGCTACATAGTGGGCGGTTCGGTGAGCCGTTATGTGCTGCCGTTCCAACCCATGTTTGTGGTGCTTGCCACATTTGTGCTCTGCAAGTTGCGCGACGGTTTGTGGCGGCACTCGTTCTGTGGCTGGATGGTGGGCTACACCATTGTGCTGATAGCGGTGCTGTTGCTGTGCTACAACCTGCAGCTGGCTTACCTTGACCGCATGGAAGAATATTACGATAGCATCAGAAAGCTTCGCGGCCACTAATCGGCCCCCTGGACTCCTTGGGCCCCCTACCCCCCCTAACCCCCTAAAGGGGGAATTGTGCCTCCCTCAAATTCCACACAGAATACACAGAACTCACAGAACACACAGAATGCACAGAATGCACGGACAAAAGAGCACATGGATTTTGCGCAATGGAATAATTCAGTGAAAATCTGTGTATTCAGTGTGCGTTTATCGGGGGGATGCTAAGGAGTTGAGGATGATTGGAGTTGGCTTCGCTCGGTTTAACAACAAATCTATTATTAGGTGTTATATCAAAAAAAAAGCAGGGCAGCTTCGAGAAATGGAGCTGCCCTGTTGACTGTGAGATGAAAGAGAGGGATTAGGCTTCTCCTTCCTGGTAGACGACGGTGCCGATGGGTTCGCCGCTGATGACTTTCTTGAGGTTGCCCACTACATCCATGTTGAACACATGGATGGGCAGGTTGTTCTCCTTGCACATGATGGTGGCAGTCATGTCCATGACCTTGAGGTTGCGGCGATAGATCTCGTCGTAGGAGATGCGGTCGAACTTGGTGGCTGTGGGGTCTTTCTCGGGGTCGGCGGTGTAGATGCCGTCGACGCGTGTGCCCTTGAGCATGACATCGGCCTCGACCTCGATGCCTCGCAGTGCCGAGCCCGAGTCGGTGGTGAAGAAGGGGTTGCCGGTGCCGCACGACATGATCACGACCTTGCCCTGCTCCATGGCCTCGATGGCACGCCACTTGCTGTACTGCTCGCCAAAGGGGAACATGTTGATGGCAGTGAGCACAACGGCCTTCTGGCCGCGGTCTTCAAGTCCTGAGGCGAGTGCAAGCGAGTTGATGACGGTGGCGAGCATGCCCATCTGGTCGCCTTTCACGCGGTCGAAGCCCTGTGCGGCGCCCTTGAGCCCGCGGAAGATGTTGCCGCCGCCAATGACGATGGCCACCTGCACGCCTGCCTGAGCAATTTCCTGAATTTGTTGGGCATATTCGTCAACGCGCTTGGGGTCGATACCATAGCCTTGTTCACCTGCGAGCGATTCGCCGCTGAGCTTGAGTAAGATTCGTTTGTAGATTGTTTTCATATTCATTTATAGGTTTTAGTTAATAATCGTGGCTGTGATAGCACAAAAATAGTGCTTTTGCGGGAAATTAGCAAAAAAAAGACTTGCAGACCCCTGAATAGGAATCTGCAAGCCAAAGATGATTATGAGAAAATTGTATTATTATTTAGCCTGTTCAACGAGTGCCTTGGCGCGTTCGAGATACTTGTCGATATTCACATTAAAGAGTTGTGCAGCCTGGGGGTACTCGTCCTTGAGCAGCTGATAGGCCTCAAGTTCGCCCTTGTAGTTCTTGGTAGCGTGGAGCACGCGTGCTTTTTTGAGAATGAACTCGGGGGCATATTCCTTGTTGTCCTTGCAGATGTTGATGGCATCGTCGAAAGCCGAGATGGCCTTGTCGTACTTCTTGAGGTTCACATAGCAGTCACCAAGGAGCGACTTGGCAGCAGGACCAGTGAGTTTGCCTTCAGCATCGCACTTCTCGAGCAGGTCGGCAGCTTTTTGATAGTTTTGAGTTGCCTTCTTGGCATCGGTCTCTTGCAGAGCCTGCTGATAGAGCAGGATGGCAGCCATGTGTGCAGCACGGTCGGCCGAAGCGTAGCTTGAGTTGTTGGCGATGGCCTGGTATTGCTTGAGGGCATCTTCGTTCTTGCCTTGGTCAAAGAGAGCCATATCGGCCTTGCTGGTAGCAATGCGGTCGTTCTCTTTGGCAGGTTTCATGATGAGATAAACATAGGCAAGCACTGCCAGTATGATGGCGGCCACGATGCCTAAAGCCCAATAGATATACTTCTTGTTTTTTTCAAATTTTTGCTCGAGCGAGGTGAGTGAATCGTTCACTCCCTCCAGCGTGGTGCGAGCATTTCCTTTTTCTTTCTTAGCCATAGAATTATGTTGTTCTAAATTATTTTTTTTCGTTTCAGCGTGCAAAATTAATAGTTATTCTGAAATTTAGAAAACAAAATGCAGACTATTTTTAGAAAAATGACCGAAAAAAGTGCTCAAGCACTTGTTTTGAGGTTGAATAAATGGTAACTTTGCGTGAAAAATTATAGTCTGATAGTCTCATGAAAAAAGGTTGGGTCATAATCTTCATGGCATTGTGCGCTTGCGCCTGTGGTCGCAGCGGTGATGCTCAGTCGGGTGATGCATCTCAGGCATCGGGCAGCGCGTCGGATGCTTCGGCCGACTCGCTCGAGTCGCGCATAGAGTCGCTGACCGTGGAGATGGAAGATTATATCAAGGAGTATGAAAACAGTCCCAGCGAAGAGACCTTTAATCGTGCCATGGCACTGAACGACAGTTTGGAACGCATCGACACCACCAGCCAAGGGCATTTCTACAACAAGCTGTTGCGCTCGCAGTTGCTTGCCAAGGCCGGCAAGGTGAAAGAGGCCATGCGCTTGCAGGAGTCGCTCTTGAGCAAGGATCCCGACGACCTGGCTCGGCTCCAGTTCTATGCCGGCAAATTCTGGCTTGAGGAAAAGACCGACTCCATGCAATACTATGCCCATCGTGCCATAGCCGTGTGTGACAAGGAACTTGCTGCAGCGGCAAACGACCCGCAGGTGCGCGAGCAGGTGCTGCTGAGCAAACTCTCGATTTACCAGATGCTTAACGACCGGGTGCGTGCCCGCGAGGTGAGCGACCAGCTGCACACGCAGCAGCTGGGCGACCCCACAGCGTTGACCGACGAAGAGTTTAACGAGGAGTTTGACGAGGCACGCGAAGAACTCAACAAACTGGCAGTTGCGTGGCGCAACGACGATGATGAGGGCCACCAGCAAACGCATGGCGCTCATCAGCAACCCTCAAAATAGTTAAATAGTATTTATTTAGTAAACTTTAGTTCTTAAATATATATAGTTAATAAATTAATTATATTACCTTTGTAAGTTAAATGAAGCAATGGCGCTTCGTGACTGAAAAACAATTGAGAACTAAACGATTCATGCTATGAATTTATCCTGTCCGCACTGTGGCAAGAATGTGAGCATATCGCCAGAGGAACTGGCGGTAACCGGTGGCGTTGTGATTTGTCCGCAATGCCTGGCACAGTTTGTCGCCGAGGGTGTGGACTTGCCCAAGATAGAGCGGAACGATCCTGTTCCTGTGGCAAGTGCGGAGCATGATAATCGCGGGTCGGAGCGTTTTTGCTATGGGTGCGGCAAGGAACTGCCCGACCATCAGGGACTGCGTTTCTGCCCCTTCTGTGGTGTGCCGCTGCTCGCTAACGAGCAGTCGCAGCCTGCCAGGGAGCCGGTTGTTGCTACTGTTGCCCGACAGCCTCGCACAACGGCTTCGGCCAAGGCATCGGGTTCAAAATCGTCGTCGAAATTGTCCTCATCGTCCTCATCGAACACCAATGCTTACCGATATGTCCCCAATGTGTACTCAAAAGAGCTGCCTCCCGAACCGCCCTCGTTGCGCTTCAAGATTCTGGCCTATTCGATAATTATGGTGCTGTTGGCAATCTTAGGGTTCATCATTTATAAGGGAAGCCAACTTTAAATAATTTTTTAGATAACGATATATCATTAACTATGAACAACCGATATTGTGTGATCATGTGCGGTGGTGTGGGTAGCCGCTTCTGGCCCTACAGCCGCTCGAGCAAACCTAAACAGTTTATCGATTTCCTGGGCACTGGCAAGAGCCTGCTGCAACTCACCGTTGAGCGGCTCAAGGGCATTGTGCCTGTCGAGAATATCATCATGCTCACTAATGAGCAATATGCCGGGCTCATCGAGGAGCAGCTGCCCGAAATAGGCAAGAACCAGATTCTGCTCGAGCCCGCCCGTCGCAACACAGCGCCCTGCAATGCCTGGGCGGCCTATCACATCAAGGCGATGAATCCCGACGCCGTGATTATGGTGGCGCCGAGCGATCATCTCATACTCAACACCGAAGCCTTCAGGGCGAGTGTGTTGAGGGCCTATGAGTTTGTGGAGTCGCGCGATGCGCTGCTCACCTTTGGCGTGAAACCAAACAGGCCCGAAACAGGCTATGGCTATATACAGCTGGGCGACCAGATCGATGCCCACTTCTCGCGTGTGAAGACCTTCACCGAAAAACCCGACCTGAATCTTGCCAAGGTGTTTTTGCAGAGTGGTGAGTTTTACTGGAACTCGGGCATGTTCTTCTGGCATGTCGACTCGATTTTGCGTGCCGTGCGCGAGCTTGTGCCCGACATGGCGGCTCGTTTCGAGGCAGGTCAGGCTGTGTTTGGCACACCTGCCGAACAGGACTTCATCAACGGGATGTATGCCTCTTGTGCTAATGTGTCGATCGACTATGCCATCATGGAGAAGGCGATTAATGTGTGCGTTGAGCGTGTTGACTTCGGCTGGACCGACCTGGGCACCTGGGGAGCTCTGTACGATGTGTCGGACAAGAACGAAGACGGAAATGTGACGCAGAATTGCCAGGCGATGCTCTTCAATAGCCGTGACAATGTGATAGCCTTGAAGGGCGACAAACTCATTGTGGCCTCGGGATTGAACAATTATATCATTGCCGATGCCGACGATGTGCTGCTCATTGTGCCCAAAGACGAGGAGCAGAAAATTCGCCAATATGTAAACGAGGTGAAACTCAAATACGGCGATAAATTCCTGTAAAAATACACTGGGTGCAGCCGCATAGCCCTGATGAGTGCCAAGTGACTTGAAAAAAGTGGTTTTATGCCCGATTTTTTTGGTTTTTTAAGGCTCAGAAACTTGTGGTATTGCTACTATTTTTGTATTTTTGTATGTTTTATTGAATGCATCCCCGAGCAGGGTTGAGAAGCAGCGAAAAAGGGTCGTTTGGCCCCAAAAAATAAAGAAATTAATCTACAAATATGTCAGACGAAATAAAAGAACAAGAAGAGAAACAGTATTCGGCGCATAACATACAAGTGCTTGAAGGCCTTGAGGCCGTGCGCAAGCGCCCATCCATGTATATTGGCGACACCCATGTCAAGGGTCTGCACCATTTGGTGTCGGAGGTTGTCGATAACAGTATCGACGAGGCCTTGGCCGGATTTTGCAACGATATACAGGTAACCATTCACGAAGACAACTCGATCTCGGTGCGCGACAATGGCCGCGGTATTCCCGTTGACGAACACGAGAAACTGCACAAGTCGGCGCTCGAGGTGGTCATGACCGTGCTCCACGCCGGCGGCAAGTTCGACAAGGGTTCCTATAAGGTGTCGGGCGGCTTGCACGGTGTGGGTGTGAGTTGTGTGAACGCATTGAGCGACTACTTGCGTGCCGAAGTGTATCGCGGCGGCAAGATTTATATGCAGGAATATGCCTATGGCAAGCCCACCTGCGAGGTGAAGGTGATAGGCGAGAGTAGCGACCATGGTACCATGGTGCTCTTCCATCCCGATGCCAAGATATTCCAGACCACCGAATACCAGTTTGATATTCTCGCAACCCGACTGCGTGACCTCGCCTACCTGAATGCTGGCGTGCACCTGTCGCTGTGCGACCTGCGCAACAAGGACGAGCATGGTGAACCCCGCTGTGAGCAGTACTACTCCGAGACGGGTCTCGACGAGTTTGTGCGCTACATCGATGCAGCCAAGGAACCGCTCATCAAGGATGTGATTCACATCACAAGCAACAAGGGCGGCATTCCCGTTGAGGTGGCTATGACCTACAACACATCGTTCAACGAGAATATCTATTCGTTTGTCAATAACATCAACACAATAGAGGGTGGTACACACCTCACTGGTTTCCGCCGCGGTCTGGGTGCTACGCTCAAGAAATATGCCGAGGAGAGCAAGATGCTCGACAAGGTGAAGGTGGAAATCAAGCCCGAGGACTTTCGTCAGGGCATCACCGCTGTAATTTCGGTGAAGGTGCTTGAACCTCAGTTCGAGGGACAGACCAAGACCAAGCTTGGCAATACCGAGGCCATTGGTGCCGTTGAGACCAGCGTGCGCGAGGCTCTGGGCATCTATCTCGAGGAGCATCCGGCTCAGGCCAAGACCATCGTCGAGAAGATTGTGCTTGCCGCCACAGCACGCCATGCCGCCGAGAGTGCCCGCCTCAAGGTGCAACGCAAGTCTCCGCTCACAGGCGGCGGACTTCCTGGCAAACTTGCCGACTGCTCGAGCAAGGATCCCGCCAAGAGCGAGCTCTTCCTGGTCGAGGGTGACTCGGCAGGCGGATCGGCCAAGCAGGGTCGTGACCGCACCTTCCAGGCTATTCTGCCACTGCGAGGCAAAATCCTGAATGTGGAGAAAGCGATGGACCACAAGGTGTTTGAGAGTGAATCGGTGGTCAACATCTTCCGCGCTTTGGGCGTGACCATCGGCACCGAAGAGGATCCCAAGGAGGCCAACCTGAGCAAGTTGCGTTATCACCGCATCATCATCATGACCGATGCCGATGTGGATGGTGCTCACATTGCTACGCTGCTCATGACCTTCTTCTTCCGCCGCATGCGTCCCATCATCGAGAACGGCTATCTGTATATTGCCAATCCGCCGCTCTACCGCTGCATTAAGGGTAATGTGAGCGAGTATTGCTGGGACGAGGTGCAGGTGCGTCAGTTCATCGACAAGTATGCTGCCGGCGAAGAGAAGAATGTGCGCAAACAGCGATTCAAAGGTTTGGGTGAAATGAATCCTGAGCAGCTTTGGGAAACCACTATGGATCCCGAGAACCGCATGCTGCGCCGTGTGAACATCAGCGATGCCGCCGAGGCCGACCGCATTTTCTCGATGCTCATGGGCGAGGATGTGGCTCCCCGCAAGAAGTTTATCGAGGAACATGCCACCTACGCAACTATCGACACGTAATAAAACAATCAATTATATTTTTGCCAACCGCCGCATGAGCCTGTGCCCGTGCGGCGGTTGTTTTTTCGGAGTGGGGTGTGGGGAGTAGGGAGTGGGGAGTGAGGTGTGAGGTGTGAGGTGTGGGGAGTGAGGTGTGAGGTGTGGGGAGTGGGGAGTGGGGAGTGAGGAGTGAGGTGTGAGGAGTGAGGTGTGAGGAGTGGGAATGGGGAGTAGGGAATGAGGAGTAGGGAATGGGGAGTAGGGGATGAGGAGTAGGGAATGAGGAGTGGGGGTGAAGGCTACCTGCTATAGGTTATATGCTGGTTGCTAACTGCTAGCTGCTATATACTACCTGCTATATGCTACCTGCTATATGCTAGCTGCTAGTTGCTATATGCTAGTTGCTATATGCTAGTTGCTATATGCTAGTTGCTAACTGCTAGCTGCTATATGCTATATGCTATATGCTGGTTGCTAACTGCTGGTAACTGGGTATAAGAACAAAAGCGCTAAGCAAAGCTTAACGCTTGAATGGGTAGCCCATAGCAGAGTCGAACTGCTCTTTTAAGAATGAAAATCTTACGTACTAACCGATATACGAATGGGCCTTGAAAAAAGTGTATCTCACCACCCCTCAGTGGGTAGTAGAGCTACACACCGAAATATAGAGTCGCCTTCGTTTTTAAGCAGCGTTAACTTTGTTAGCGTGCTTAGCCAGTTTCGACTTCAGGTTAGAGGCTTTATTCTTGCTGATGATACCCTTGCCGGCGAGCTTGTCGAGCATAGCGGTAACTTTCTTCAGATCTTCGTTAACGGCGGCTTTGTCCTCGTTGTTGCGAAGTTTGCGCACTGCATTGCGCATAGTCTTTGAATAATAGCGGTTGCGAAGCCTTCTGGCCTCAGACTGGCGGATTCTCTTAATAGCTGATTTATGGTTTGCCATAATTTACTTTTTATTTTTTATATGTCATTAATTATTAGTAGCCCATAGCAGAGTCGAACTGCTCTTTTAAGAATGAAAATCTTACGTACTAACCGATATACGAATGGGCCGTTTTGTGCACTTGTGCGCAAAAGCGACTGCAAATATAGGAACGATTTTTTAATTGACAAAATTTCAATGCCCAAAATCACTAATTTCGGCGTTTTTTTTCAGTGTATCACGGCGTTTAACCCATTTCTGCAGTGTTTTTTTGGTGTTGTTTGCGTGCATTTTTGGTCAATAATCTGTAACTTTGTGTGAATTTACTGTAATAGGCTTCAACTGCAATGCATGAAACGCTCAGGGGCGTGGTGCTGAATGTGATCAAGTACAACGACCGGAACAACATAGTTCACATCTATACCGACCGTCATGGGGTGCTGTCGTTCCTTGTGGCTCAGGGCAAGACGCCGAGTGCCCGCATGCGCAATGCCATGATGCTGCCGCTCTCGCTGCTGGAGTTTGAGTCAAATATCATTCCGAGCAAGGACCTGTATGTGATGCACGACATGCGCCGTGCACATCAGCTGGGCAGCATTTATGCCGACCCGGTGAAGAATGCCGTGGCCATGTTTGTGAGCGAATTGCTAAGCCACACCATTCACGAGCGTGAGCAGAACATTCCGCTTTTTCGCTTCATTGAAACTGCTGTGCTGCTGCTCGAGAACATGCGGCATGGAGCGGCCAACTTTCACATTTGCTTCTTGTTTCACCTGGGGGCTTTTCTGGGCATTGAACCCGATATCGAGAGCTACCGAGAGGGCAGCTGGTTTGACATGCAGGGCGGCACCTTTGTGCAGAATCCTGTGGCTGGCGGCAAACTCTTGCCACCCGATGACGCTCGTGTCATCAAACTGCTTTCGCGCATGACCTTCAGCAACTTGCACCTGTTTCGCTTCAACCGTGACGAGCGCAACCGCATGCTCGACACCATCATTGCCTACTATCGCCTGCACAACAGCACCATAGGCACGCTGCGATCGCCCGACATCCTCAAGCAGCTCTTTGTGTGAAGAATAGTGAATAGTAGAGTAGAGGTGGGCGAACAATCGAGCATTCGAACAATCGAATAATCGAGTGGTCGAGTGAGCGAGTGGTGAGGCGATTGAACTGTCGGGCAGGGCAATCAAGTGGCGGAATACTGGATTGGCAGTATTCTGCTATTATTATTTATTAAGGTGTATTGCTTGTTGGGCTTACCACGAACCGCTGGCACCGCCACCACCGAAGCTGCCGCCTCCGAAACCGCCCCAGCCACCGCCGGAACTGCCTCCGAAACCACCGCCACTGTGGCCACCGCCGCCAAAACTGCCTGGGAAGATAATGGGACCACCCCAGGTGCCTGAATTGCGCGACGAACCACTGCCAGTGCCAGTACCACCGCCATTGTTGCGGCTCATGACCCACAGCATGAACAGGATGATGGCAATCAGGCAAATCAACGAGGCCCAGCCATCGTCTTCGTGTGCCTTGTTGTATTCTTCTTCGCTATACTCGCCGGCTGCAACGGGCATAATCACATGCAGGGCATTCCACACGGCGCCGTTGTAGTCGTTTTCCTTGAACTTGGGTATGAGTTCGTTTCTGATGATGGTGGAGCAGAAGGCGTCGGTGAGCGCGCCTTCAAGGCCCTTGCCCACCTGGATGGTGACCTTGCCCCCGCCTGTCTCGTTTTTGGGCTTGATGAGGATGATCACACCATTGTTGTGCTTGGCACCACCCACGCCCCACTTGCGGCCCAGCTGGGTGGCATAGTACCATGCGTCTTCACCTTGAAGGTCGTTGACGGTGATCACGGCAATCTGGTTGCTCGTCTTCATGGCAAACTGCTCGAGCGAGTCTTCCATAGCCCTTGTGTCGCCCAGCACACCGGCAAGGTCGTTGACCAGTCGTGGCGGGTTGGGGCGTTCGGGCAGCTGGAGTTCGGCCATTGCCATGAGCGAGCACAATGCGAGTGCCAGGAACAGTTGCAGTCGTTTAGTCTTCATAGGTGATTTCATTGCTGATTTCGTTAAGGTCTTCGCGATCGGCGGGGAAGTAGGTCGACAGGCTTTCGCCGATGCGTGCGATGATTTCACACAGACCGTCAACCTGGCGACCGTTCGCCAGGCTGGCGGCAAGTGTTTCTTTCTCTTGATCCCAAAAACCTTTGGGTACGGCGTCGTTGATTCCGGTATCGCCAATGATGGCAAACTTTTGCGACTTGTAGGCGATGAAGATGAGCACGGCGTTGCGTCGCAGCGTCTTGTAAAGATGCAGTTTGTTGAACTTGCGTTTAGCCTTCCAGATGGGGCTGAAACGGCAGCGCGGCGTAATGTGCACGCAAATCTCGCCCGAAGTGCGTTTCTCGGCCTCGGTAATGGCCTGAGCAATGCGCTTCTGTCCGTCTACGGGAATGAAATCAACGAGTGCCATAATTGGTTTTTAGGGAGTGATAATGATTAATCGAAGTTCACCTTAGGTGCATTCTCGGCACCGGCCTGTGCGGCAAAGTAGGGTTTCTCCTTGAAGCCGAAGATGCCAGCAAAGATGTTCTTCGGGAACTGTTTAATCTTGGTGTTGTATTCCTTAGCCACCTTGTTGAAGTCTTCACGCACCGTGGCAATGCGGTTCTCGGTGCCTTCGAGCTGACTTTGCAGCTGCAGGAAGTTTTCGTTGGCCTTGAGCTCGGGATAGTTCTCGCTCACAGCGATAAGGCTCTTCAGGGCGCCGCTCAGTTCGTTCTGAGCGCTTTGGAATTTCTTCAGAGTCTCTTCGTCGAGGTTCTCGGCGTTGAGTTCAATCGAACCCACCTTGGTGCGTGCGTTGGTCACAGCCTCGAAGGTCTCGCGCTCGTGCTTGGCATAGCCCTTCACGGTGTTCACCAGGTTATCGATGAGGTCGGCGCGGCGCTGGTACTGTGTTTCCACATTAGCCCAAGCCTTCTCCACTTCTTGCTGGTCGTTGACCAGTCCGTTGTAGGTGCTGATGCCCCAGATGACGAGTGCTGCAAGCGCAGCCAACAGGCATCCCAGACCGCTGCAGCCCTTGCCCAGCTTGCCGGTGATGTTGCCCATATTCAGGCCGTTCATGCCGTTTTTCATATCAAAGTTCATGCCTTGATTTCCCCCATTGTTGGGGTTGAGATTTGGATCGTTGTTCATAATTTTGAATTTATTAGGTTGTTACTGATTTACGATTAGTAGTCAATTCAACTTGTAAAGTTACACATTTTTCGTGAATAAATGCAACTTTTATGCCAATTATTTCCATTTCCTTTTACAATTTGCCTTTTGCGGCGTGTCGTTTGGTGGGGTGGGTGCTTGTTTTGGTGGTTATTTTTTTATACTTTTGTGGGCAAATGTATCACCGTTGATTGTGGCGAATGTATCACCACTGATTGTGGTAAATGTATCACTATTGATTGTGATAAATGTGTCACTATTGATTGCGGTGAATCGCCGTTGATGAATGGGCAGGCAATGGCGTTATTGACAAACCATTACTGGCCAACCATGATTGACAAACAATTATAAACTAAACATAATCAATCTAAAATGAAGAACTCACTTAAAAAATCTCTTGCATTGGCACTTGTGCTGGCGTTGCTGCCGGTGCTGATGCAAGCCAAGGCGGAATATTCGCCTAAATTCCTGTGCGGCGTGGTGAAAGCCGACTCCTGGACCACTGGTAACAACCTGGAAGGCATCTACAGCCTGGAACTGACCGACGGCGGCCAGCTCACGAAACTCACCGAGGGCCGCGATGTGCTCCAGGCTCCGCTGGGTGGTGCGGTGTATGAAGACGGCATGATGAAAGGCATCCATTTCAAGCAAGTGAATGACCCCTACGACGGCATCACCTACTACATCTACCATGTGCAGTATGACATGGAGACCTGGACACAACAAAAGGCCAAATGGCTGTCGAGCACCTATGCCAACCTTATCTCGAGCTGCGGCATGGCGCACGACCCCATCACGGGCCTGAACTACGGCATTTTCTACAATTTCAACATGAGTTTTGAGGTGCTGGGCCGCCGACTCGCCACCATCGACTTCTCGACCGACACTCCCAAGAAGACCATCATTGGCGATGTGATGACGCAGTTTGCCGCTATCGCCTTCAGCAGCAATGGCTTGCTCTATGGTGTGGATATGGATGGCTATCTCTATATCATCAACAAGGAACCCGCCGACAATTCGCTGGTGGAACTGTTCCCGCTGGGCGACCTGGGCATCGAAAATATCTCGACTTACCCTGCCTCGATGACCTTTGACAAGAAGACGGGCAAGTTCTACTTGAGCGTGGTGCTGACCGACATGAAGAGCTACCTGTATGAGATTAATCCCACTGTGGGCTCGGTGAGCGCTACGCAAATCATGCAGTTGCCCGACAATGCCTATCTGGTGAACCTCTTTATACCTGATGCTCAAGCCGATGATGAGGCGCCTGCTGCTGTGACCAACCTGCAGCTGAACTTCGAGGGCGCGTCGACCACCGGCACTGTGAGCTTCACGGCTCCCACTACCACCTACACTGGCGACCCCCTCACGGGCACCCTCGACTACACCGTGACAGCCAACGGCAATGTGGTGGCACAAGGCACCGTTGAGGCCGGAGCCGAGGCTGAGGCCCAGGTTACCGTGCCCGCCGGCGACACCGAGTTCGTCGTCATCGTCTCTAACGAGGCCGGCGACAGCCCCGAGGCTAAAGCCAGCCTCTATGTGGGGCCCGAGACTCCGGTGGCTCCCGCCGATGTGGCATTTGACTACAACTACGGCAGCAAGACGGCTACCATGACTTGGACTGCTCCCACAACTGGTGTGCACGAGCAGGAAATCGACCCCGAACAGCTCACCTACAACATCTACCTCATGCCTGGCCACACCCTGGCAGCCGAGGGCATTAGCGAGACCACATTCGAGCAATCGCTCGACCCTCAAGAACTGGCTCCTTACTACTATCAGGTGGTAGCCATCAACCAGGGCATGGCCAGCGAACCGGGCGTTTCGAACAATGCCGTCATTGGCCCAGCGCTCGAAGTTCCCTATGTTCAGGGCTTCAACACGGCCGAGAGCTTCGACCTGCTCACCGTGCTCGACAACAACCACGACGGCAACTCGTGGAAGTGGGAGAAATCGTTCAGTGGCGATTCCCGCGCCTACTACTACCCCAGTGCCACTGCCGATGCCGACGACTGGCTCATCTCTCCGCCCATACACCTGAAGAAGGGCGCCATCTACAGCATCGAATTCAATGCCAACACTGCTGTGGCTAACAATGTAGATTATATGGACGTGGCCTATGGGCAAGGACTGAATGTGAATGACTACGCCAAGATTTTCGACCACATCGTGCTCAACACACCTGTGAGCGAAACCTACACCAACAATGAAATAGAGTGCGACGAGGAGGGTGTTTACTACTTTGGCTTCCACTGCACCACACCCGCAAGCTATGGGTGGCTGCTGCTGCACGACTTCAGCATCACGCTCGTCAAAGACGCTCCCGCCATCAGGGGCGATGTGAACGGCGACGGCAAAGTGAATGTGAGTGATGTTTCTGCTTTGATCAATATGATACTGGGCGTCACCGCCATGGACCAGGCTCGTGCCGATGTGAACGGCGACGGCCGTGTGAATGTGAGCGATGTCGCCGCTCTCATCAACATTATCTTGGGCTGCTGATAACCAAAGAGTTGCTATAATAAACCTCAGGGGTGGCATGCGCTGGCATGTTGCCCCTGTCGGTTTGTTTGCAGACTGATGTTTGCGCTTTTTATTGAATCTGTCCGACATTATTTGTATATTTGCCTATAAATTAGATATTAACAGCATTAAACAAAAATATTATGAAAAAAATCATTTTACTTGCCGTGTTTGCTATGGTGGCAATCGGCGCAATGGCCCGTAAGAGTTATGTGAATCTTTATGTTAAGTCGTTGGAAAACATCGTTGTATATAGTGGTGCGACCTACATATATGAGGGCTGCTATTTGACGGGCGATGTGCCCAGCGATATGAATAATTTCTATAACGACACAGACTACACTGGCGGCGACTTGCTGAACATGCTGAGCGAGCGTGGCTATGAGGTGGAATCGGTAGTGGCCTATGCCGACGGCTCGGGCAAGGTGTGCTATCTGTTGTCGAAGGAATCGTCGTCGGGCCAAATGGCAGGCACAGGCGATGTGAATCTCGACGGCAAGGTGAATGTGAGCGATATTGCCGTGCTTGTCAACAAGATACTGGGCCTGGTGCCGAAGAAGTGAAACAGCCGCCGTTTGTGAATGTGGGAGGAAATCGCTATCTTTGCGATTCGTTATACGATATGTGACCATGTTCAAAGGATTTTTCTCGATATTGCGGCGATTTGTGCCGCCCTACAAGAAGCACCTGGTGCTGAATGTGCTGTTCAACATTCTGGCGGCCTTTCTCACGCTGTTCTCGTTTGCGCTCATCATCCCCATCCTGGAGATGCTCTTCGGCATCAACCAGGCGCACTACGAGTTCATGCCTCTGGGGGCTGGTTCCATCAAAGATGTGGTGGTCAACGATTTCTACTACACCGTGCAGTGCATCATTGAGCGTTATGGCAACTCTACGGCGCTCGCTGTGATAGCCGGTGCGCTGGTGGTGATGACCGCCCTGAAGACGGGCAGCGCCTATCTGGCCGCCTACAATATGATTGCCATTCGCACCGGCGTGGTGCGCGACATACGCAACCAGATCTACAACCGGATTGTGGGCCTGCCCATCGGTTTCTTCAGCAACGAGCGCAAGGGCGATGTGATGGCGCGCATGAGCGGCGATGTGACCGAGGTGGAGAACAGCATCATGTCGTCGCTCGACATGATGTTCAAGAACCCCATCATGATTATCGTGTGTCTCACAATGATGGTGATTGTGAGCTGGCAGCTCACCCTGTTTGTGCTTGTGCTGCTGCCCATTGCCGGACTCATCATGGGCACCGTGGGCAAGCGCCTGAAACGCGTGTCGCTCGATGTGCAGAACCAGTGGGGAACCCTGCTGAGCAACATCGAGGAGACCATAGGCGGACTGCGCATCATCAAGGCCTTTAATGCCGAGGACAAGGTGAAGCGCCGCTTCTCGCAAGAGAACGAGAAATACCGCAACATCACGCGCCGCATGCAGCGCCGCTACGAGTTGGCGCACCCCATGAGCGAGTTTCTTGGCACTGCCACCATTGCCATTGTGCTGTGGTTTGGCGGCACGCTCATCCTGAGCGGCAAGGCGTCGATCACTGCGCCCTCCTTTATATATTATATGGTGATTTTCTACAACATCATCAATCCTGCCAAGGAGTTCTCGAGGGCGAGCTACTCGGTGCAGAAAGGTCTGGCCTCGATGCAGCGCATCGACAAGATTCTCATGGCTGAGAATCACCTCAAAGACCCCGAGAATCCCACACCGCTTACGGGCATCAAGCAAGGCATCACTTACCAGAATGTGCGCTTTGGCTATGGCGAGAAGATGGTGATCAACGATGTGACGCTCACCATTCCGCAAGGCAAGACGGTGGCGCTGGTGGGGCAGAGCGGTTCGGGCAAGACCACGCTGGCCGACCTGCTGCCGCGCTTCTATGATGTTGACGAGGGCAGCATCAGCATCGATGGCATCGACATCCGTCAGGTGACGAAGCACGACCTGCGCGCTCTCATGGGCAATGTGAACCAGGAGGCTATTCTGTTCAACGACAGTTTCTATAACAACATCACCTTTGGCGTGGAAAATGCCACGCACGAGGAGGTGGTCGAGGCCGCCAAGATTGCCAATGCCTACGATTTTATCATGGCCAGCGAACAGCAGTTCGACACCAACATAGGCGACCGCGGCTGTAACCTGTCGGGCGGTCAGCGGCAGCGCATCAGCATTGCACGCGCCATTCTCAAGAATCCGCCCATCCTCATCCTCGACGAGGCCACCTCGGCACTCGACACCGAGAGCGAACATCTGGTGCAGCAGGCGCTCGACAACCTCATGCGCAACCGCACCACACTGGTCATTGCCCACCGCCTGAGCACCATCAAGAATGCCGACCTGATTTGCGTGGTGCAAGACGGCCGTATCGTGGAGCAGGGCACGCACGACGAACTCATCGCCCAGGGCGGAGCCTACAAGCACCTTGTGGATATGCAAAAGTTCTGAGGATGTTGCTTCGCAACTGTTTAGAGTTGAGGGTTTAGAGTTTAGAGATTGGGGGGCACACGATCTAAACTATACTCAATGAGCAAGTAAACAATATAATAAACTTAAAACCATTATAATAGCACAGCACATGAAACGCATCGCCATCTTCCTGTCGGGTACCGGCACCAATGCCGAACGGCTCATCAAGCACTTTGCACAGAGCGACACCGTCGAGGTCGCTACGGTCATCTCCAACACCGCCAAGGCTCCCGCCATTGAGCGCCTCAAACCGCTGGGCGTGGAGGTGGAAGTGTGGGGCCGCAACACCTGGAAGGACCAGACCGAACTGGCCCGTTACCTGACCGAAAAGGGCGTCGATGTGATTGTGCTGGCGGGCTTCCTCGCCATCATTGGCGAACCGTTGTTGAAGGCGTTCCCCGACCGCATCATCAACATTCACCCCGCGCTGTTGCCCAAGCATGGCGGCAAAGGCATGTGGGGCCACCATGTGCACGAGGCAGTGCTGCGTGACGGTGACAAGGAGAGCGGCATCACCATTCATCTGGTGAACGAACAAGTAGATGGCGGCGCCATCCTTGAGCAGCACCGCTGCCCCGTGATGCCCGACGACACCCCCGACACCCTCGCCGCCCGCGTCCACCAGCTCGAGTACCAGTACTTCGCCCCCGCCGTCGCCCACTTCCTCACCACTTTGTAAGCATCATTTACCCCATAAAAATAAGAGGGTGTGTCATAATTCAGTTATGGCTCACCCTCTTTGCAAATCAACCGTCTGAGAATGCGATATTTTTCAGGCGGCTGATTTTTCTGTGTTTAGC
>CACXLJ010000019.1 GCA_902768435.1 uncultured Bacteroidales bacterium
ATGAGTCTGTGGACAGTAGACGATGCCGCCACTCGCGACATGATGGAGCAGTTTTACAAGCAACTGAAACCCGACCTGAGCAACAAGCGTGAGGCGTTCCTGAATGCCCAGCAGGATGTGCGAAAAAATGATGACCAATATAAATACTCCGATGATCCAGAAATAGATGCTCGACTGCGAAAGGCTCGCCCGCACTGGGCCGCTTTCATCCTGCTCGACGCCCTAAAATAATTAACCATTAAAACAATGTGAAGATGAAGAAGTTTTTTAAATATCTGCTGAACTATGACCACTGGATAATCGTTGCGATGGCATTGGTCCTAACACTATTGCTTTTCCTGCTGATGCACTTACTGGGTATCAGGAATCTGCTGAATGGCGAGACAAACGCCTCGTTGATGCAGACCTACTACAATAATAATGACATTGACACACTGGTAAGGCACGACAATGTGGTGATTGTTGACATAGGAGATGCGAATCGTGAGGAAATTGCACGTGCCTTGCAGCTTGTCGACTCGATGCAACCTGTGGTGGTTGGACTGGATGTTGTGTTTAAGGATCGCAAAGACCCACGCACCGACTCTGTGTTAATTGATGCGCTTGCCAACATGAAGTGTGATGTGGTGATGGCTGAATGGGAAGATGCCGGGGGGCTTGCCAAATCGTTTTTTGCCGATTCGCTGAGGTTGGAAAGTGGACGTGCCCATTTCAAGAATGATAGTGTTATTACAGAGTTTCAGTTGCATCAGCAAGGAACTCCTGCATTCGCGACCCTGCTTTTCGAGAAATGGCGGAAGAGAAACGGTGAAACCATTCATGTGACGAAGGATGACCTTGCTTCGGTATTCTTAAAATATGAGTTGCTGAACAACTACACGATAATCAAGGCCGATTCGTTACCGGGCAAGAGCACTGAGCGGCTTCGTAACAGGGTTGTTCTGCTGGGTGACGCCTCCACCGACTACAAGGATGTGTACGTAACCCCCAAAGGACCCATGCATGGCGTGATTGTTCATGCCTTGTGCTTCGAGACACTGAACAGTATGGAGCATTTGCCCTATGCAGTGCCGCTGTTGCTGAACATTATGCTTGCTTTGCTGTTGGGCTACCTGCTTGAACTGTTGCTGAGCTACATTCATGTGAAGTTGGCACACAGCAAGAGCCTTGGCGCCAAATTCTTCAGAGACTGGTTAGAGAACAGTTCGCTCACCAATGTCGTGCTACTGGTGTTTGTTGTGGTGCTGACGATATTGATGCTGAACGCTCAGCTCAACCATGGGCGATTCTATAATGTGCCGCTGATTTTCACCATGCTCGTGATGGTGATGGAATCTCGTAACATCTATCAGGCTGCTGTGAGGACTTTGAGACAAAAGTATAACTGGAAGTTGCTGAAGGACTCGTTAATTGTTGATTAATCAGGTAATCATTATAAAAAACGATTGAAGTTGTGCCCGACACGGATTAAGGGTATCGAAAGAAATGAAAACAAAATATTATGCCGGTCTTGGTTTTTTGCAACTCAATGCTTTGATTGTATGCATGTCGCTGTCGTCATGTTCCGATAAGGCAGGGAATGCTCCCGTTTGTCCTGATGAGAACCATCCGCACATGATAGACCTGGGATTGCCTGACGGAACATTGTGGTCGTGCTGCAATGTGGGGGCACCACAACCTGAAGAGGCTGGCGGGTTTTACTCTTGGGGAGAGACTGAAGTGAAATCGGTCTATGATGATGCGCATTACATGCATGGGGAAGTATCGAATAAGTCGGCTCAAAGCATGGGGTCGATAGCTGGTTCAAAATATGATGCGGCAACTGTGAGAATGGGGCAATCCTGGCAAATTCCATCGTCAGAACAGTGGCAAGAGTTGATAGATTACTGCACAAAGGAGTACTGCAGCTATCAGGGACACCACGGGTTGATGTTCACCGGACCTAATAGCAACCGGATTTTTGTCCCTGCTGGCGGCACGAGATATGGCCAGAGCGAGTGGCACAGCAAGGATGAGCAAGGTTCCTATTGGGCCTCAAACATGAGTGATACGGGCCAGGAGTCGGCCTGTGCGTTTGGATTTCATGAGAGTTGGAGTGGTGTAGGCACAGATAACCGTTTAAGTTCCGGAATGAACATCCGACCAGTTGCCCGATAACCCTTTGTTTGTAACCATTTTAAAATCTTCATGATATGCGAAACATCTTAAATATTCTTCCTTTTCGTTTTCCTGGTCCGACGGTGACCATGCGCCGCAAGTATAATAAGGAAACATATTGCATTTCTCATCTGTATTACGGAAAAGAAGATGAGTACATGTGTGATGCCATCGAAGACTGCATTCGTGATACCAATCATAATGGTGAATTTGATGGT
Source organism: uncultured Bacteroidales bacterium (assembly GCA_902768435.1). Classification (GTDB taxonomy): domain Bacteria; phylum Bacteroidota; class Bacteroidia; order Bacteroidales; family Muribaculaceae; genus Sodaliphilus. Next base: position 2,376 of record CACXLJ010000019.1, read on the forward strand.
GCTGAGACTAAGGTGTATGGCGAAACGGCAATCCCGTGTGGCAGGTATTATGTAACATTCTGCAAAACTAGTCTTGCTATAGGGAAAAAAGCCAAACATGGGTGTATCCCCTATGTTCACCGTGTACCGTCGTTCACCTCTATACGGATTCATCCCGGTGAAACAGAGAAGAACTCTGAAGGCTGTATCATTCTGGGCTATAATAAAGCCCCTGGTAGTGTGGCCGACTCTGAAGAGGCTTGCCTGAAATTCTACAATAAATTGCATTACAGGCCGTTTTGGCTTGTCATTATCGATGATGTTTAAAACTCAAAATCATAAGTATTATGTTAGGTTCTAAGAAACTGAAAGCGTTTAATGTGCTGCTGGTGATACTGTTGAGTAGCATGTCGGTCGCAGCTGCCCCAAAAGGGGGTGGCATGGTGAAAGTATTAGTGGCTCAAAATGCGAGTTTTGTGGGCGTAGATAAAAAGCCAACCCGCCTGGTTAGTGGCATGATTTTGTTAGGGTCCATCAATATAATCGTAAAAGAAGGTGGAGCCTATTGCATTAAAGACCTGAGTACTGGAAACTTCTTTGTGCTGTATTGTTCAGGAAGGCCAAAGGATTTGATTAATAGCAAGAAGCATACAACGACGAGTATGCTTGGAGCTTATTTCAAATCGTTGGAAAGTGATGAGAATGATGTCAACAAGTGGTGTCACGGAGGTGTATATAGGGACATCTCCGAAGAGTCGGACGAAGAAACTACCATAGAGTATTTGAAAAGGCTGCTGATTGAAAACGGTGCCGACGACAATGTGGAAATCACACTGGTGGGTGACAAAAAAATGAAGCTTGATGTAGATGGTAGCCCTGCTTTAACCCAGTGACGAGTTTGTTATTGCTGGGTTTTGTGGCTTGACTGATAGGTTTTGCACCATTGTTTCACGCCACACTCCAAGCAGTTGGGCTTGAGTGCCTTGCAGGTGTAGCGGCCGTGGAGCAAAATCCAGTGGTGGGCCTTGAAGCGGTCTTCGGGCGCAATGTGGCGGATGAGCGTTTTCTCAACTTCAAGCGGTGTCTTACCCGAGGCGAGGCCCATTCGGTATGCCACGCGAAATACATGGGTGTCGACAGGAATAGCGGCCTTGTTAAACACCACTCCCAGTATCACATTGGCAGTTTTGCGGCCTACGCCGGGCAGACGGGTGAGTTGCTCCATGGTGTCGGGTACGGTGCCCTGGAACTCGTCGACGAGCATGGCCGACATCTGCTGCAGATGACGCGCTTTACTATTGGGATATGACACACTCTTGATGTAGTGCAGTATCTCTTCTTCGCTGGCTGCTGACATGGCTTGGGCGGTGGGGTAGGCGGCAAACAGTTCCGGGGTGACCATATTCACGCGCTTGTCGGTGCATTGTGCCGAGAGTATCACCGCCACCAGTATCTCGAACGGGTTGCTATAGACCAGTTCGGTGGCGGGGTTGGGCATGGCAGTGCGCCAGTAGTTCAGTGCGCCTTCATATCGTTCTTTGAGTGTCATGTGCGTGTGGTTTTTGTTATGAAAAAAGGCGCATCGCATGAGCGTGATGCGCCATTGTTATTGTTGCAAAAATGAGTTTGTTTATCAGTGAGCGGCCTGGAACTCGTTCAGGAAGCGCACATCGTTCTCCGAGAACATGCGCAGGTCCTTCACCATATATTTCAGATTGGTGATGCGCTCGATGCCAAGACCAAATGCATAGCCGCTATAAACCTTGCTGTCGATGCCGCACGATTCGAGCACATTGGGGTCGACCATGCCGCATCCCAGAATCTCAACCCAACCGGTGTGCTTGCAGAAACCGCAGCCTTCGCCGCCACATAGCATGCACGAGACATCCATCTCGGCACTGGGTTCGGTGAACGGGAAGTAGCTGGGGCGCAAGCGAATCTTGGTGTCTTTGCCAAAGAGTTCCTGCGCAAAGAGCAGGAGCACTTGTTTGAGGTCGGCAAAGCTCACATTCTTGTCGATATAGAGACCTTCGATCTGGTGGAAGAAACAGTGAGCGCGCGCTGTGATGGCCTCGTTGCGATACACGCGGCCTGGGCAGATGATGCGAATGGGCGGTTTCTGACGCTCCATGGTGCGCACCTGTACCGAGCTGGTGTGGCTGCGCAGAATGATGTTGCGCTGCACCTCTTTATCGTCTTGGTTGATAAAGAAAGTGTCTTGCATGTCGCGTGCGGGGTGATCGGCGGCAAAGTTCAGAGCGCTGAACACATGCCAGTCGTCTTCCACCTCAGGACCATCGGCAAGGGTGAATCCCAGGCGTGAGAATATGTCGATAATCTCCTTGCGCACCAGCGAGAGGGGGTGGCGTGTGCCTACAACCTCGGGTGTGGCAGGGCGAGTGATATCGATTTTGTTAGCCTCTTTTTCCTGGGCCTTGCATGTTTCACGCAGTTCGTTGATTTTTTCGGTTGCAAAGTTCTTGAGTTCGTTAAGTTTCTGGCCAAACTCGCGTTTCATTTCAGGCGACACATTGCGGAACTCGTTGAACAAGGCGGTAACTTCACCTTTCTTGCTCAGGTATTTTATTCTTAAAGCCTCCAGGGCTTCTTCGTTAGAGGCGGTCAGTTCGCTGATTTGAGCTTTCAGAGCTTCAATTCTTTCCAGTAACATATATAGATAAGTTGATTAAAAAACATGCAAAATTACACAAAAACCAATAAAAACGCAAGAATATGCCGTTGAACTGACGATTATTTTGATTATAAATAGAGTATTCTCGTCACAAATGAGTAAATTTGCACAAAAACTGAGGGTGATGTAACCTGATGAAAACCGATTTTCAGTCGATAGTGTCCGATGTAATATTTCGCGATGGTCTCTTGGATCACGACAAGGGACCTGTGCTGGTGGCGCTGAGCGGCGGGGCCGACTCGGTAGCCTTGCTCTTGGTGCTCAAGCAGCTGGGCTTCGATTGTGTGGCGGCGCATTGCAACTTTCACTTGCGTGGCGAGGAGTCGGACCGCGACGAGGCGTTTGTCCGCTCGTTATGCAAAGGCTTGGATGTGCCTTGCGTGTTGACCCACTTCGATGTGGCTGCCTATCAGCGTGAACATGGTGTGTCGATGGAGATGGCATGCCGCGACTTGCGCTATGCATGGTTTGAGCAGGTGCGCAATGACCATCACTGCCAGGCCATTGCCGTGGCGCATCACAGCGACGACAATCTCGAGACCTTTTTCCTCAATCTCTTTCGCGGCACGGGGATAGCTGGCCTCACAGGCATGAAAACGCGCAACGGCCATGTGGTACGGCCTTTGCTCGAAGTGTCGCGCGGCGATATCGAGGCTTTTCTTGCTGAACTGGGGCAGACTTATGTGACCGATAGCACCAATGCCGAGAATGTGGTGCTGCGCAACCGTGTGCGCAATGTGGTGCTGCCCGCCATCGACGAGATGTTTCCCTCTGGCCGGCGTCAGGTGTTGCTCACCATGAAGCACTTGAGCGAGAACCAGCAACTGTGTGCCGAACTGGTGCAGTATTTTTCTGATAACAACATTGAGAAAGATGCTGAAAAGCGGTTTGCCATGCCTTACAGGTTATTGGCAAAGTTCTCGCAAAAGTCTTTGATTCTTTATGAAATGGCAAAATCTTTTGGTTTGAATCGCGCGCAGTGTCAACAGGCCATTCAGAACTACGAGTGCCGAGGCAAAAGCGGCTATTTCTATTCCACTTCGCACTATATGATGATCAACCGTGGCAAGATTGTGATTAAACCCATTCCCACGACTCCCAGCAAGACCTACAAAGTTGATTTCAATCAGCTTGACGAGTTACCCGTAAAACTTGAAATGACCGAGATGTCCATGCAGCCGTTCGTCCCCTCGCTGGTGAATGGCAAGACTCGTGTGGCTTTTAATGCCCGCATCATGGAGTGCGAAAAAGTGGTGCTACGTCGCTGGCGCGAGGGCGACAGTATGGTGCCTTTTGGCATGCGAGGCCGCAAACTGCTCAGCGACCTGTTTACCGATTTCAAACTCGACCGTGAGCAGAAGAAAAATGTGTGGATACTCGAAGCCGATGGCGAAATCGTGTGGGTGCTCGGCCTCCGTGCCGCAAGTGCCTTTAGGGTTAAGAACACCTCTCAATCCTATATCATCCTCACCTGTAATCAAGGCGAGTGACTACGGGCGTATTTGTTGCTTGCTGAATATGTAGATTAGTGAACTGGCATTCTGTTTATTGCTGAATCCCTTAATCATGAATCGCAGCCCATTGATAATTGCTTTGAACTTGTTCTGGTCGCTCAACATGGCAATGTAGCAAGCATCAAGTGGAAGAGACTTGATGTCAATAAGCCTGAATCCATGTTGTTGGCTTAGTTCATGAATGGTGTTGATGGAAAAATGCCATAAATGTCTGGGCACATCCCATGCCGCCCACGTGTAGCCGTAATGCTGTGCATCAGCACTAAAACAGTTTGGCACGGCAACAAGCAGAATTCCATCAGACTTGAGCCAGTTATTGAATCGGTCCCACAGGCCGTGCAGGTCATGAATGTGCTCAATGGCATGCCAGGCAGTGATCACATCGGCACAACCAGTGCGATACTCGGTTTCCATCACGTCGCCATCGAGATGCAATTCCCATCGGTTCCAGGCTTCAGTGCGTGCAAGCTCACTTTGCTCACATCCCACCACATCCCATCCACTACGCTGCATGTGGGCCATGAAGTGTCCATTACCCGCACCCACATCAATGAGAGTGCCGCGTGTGTTGTGATAATGCTGGATAAGCGCGTGCTTCCAGTTAAACATTACCGATCGCACTGAGCGATAAATGAATGAGTTGAATCCGTGTCCTGTGTTATGTGGAAGGTATTTCTCTGAATCATAATACTGTTCGATGGAGTCATTGCTTGGAGCATCTTGTGTAAACAGGAAGCCACAAGCTTTGCATTGAATAATTGTGAATTGTTTGCCACTCACCAGATGGTCAGTAGCCGATGCAAATGGTGCCAATTCTGAGCCTTGGCACAAGGGGCAGGAATCATAATGAATAGTGTCGATCATAGTGCAAATGTTTTTCCTTATAGACAAACAAGGAAAGATGTTTGCTGCATCATCACCATGTAAATCTGAAACCGATAGGAATAGTTATACTCCAGGGGTGCTCAGTTCTAATGGTCTTTGTGCCGTTGTTGAGGTAATAAGTTGCCCCGGGTTGCATAAAGACGCCGAAATGAGGCGTGAAATTGTACTGAACACCCAATCCTGCATTAAACGACCATTGCACGGGAACATTTATGTTGCTCGATTGTGAGTAGATGGTTTGTCCGTTAAGTAAATGACGGGTCTTCCACGAATGAGCGACAGGTATGTCGAGTGTAACTCCAGCAGTGCCGTACAGATTCCAGCGATTCCCTTGCAAGAATGAGTAGGATGCATTTACTGGGACTCCCAGATAATGAATGGTCTGTTCGTTGTGAATGTATGCCTGTGAATATCCCAAGTCGAAAGTGGAATGTAATCGAGAGTAATTCAATCCTGTGCCCAGGCTCCATCGGCCAGCAATATTTCTGTTTACCGATAGGCCGAGTGTGAATGGCATATCGTGATGAGCGTGTTCCTCAATGTTCTGTTGTGGATTACCTGCGGCGTTGCTGCCGGCAATGCGTCTCAATGAGATATTCTCTTCAGTCGGATTGGCATCGGCTTCCATTTCTATGAAATGGTAATACTCGGTCCAGTCGGTGAAGTCTATGGGGCTCGGAGCCTCTGAACCAATTGGAGCAGGAGCAATAGATGATGTTGCCTGAATCGTTGCCTGCTGCGAGAAATCAGACGGTTCGGGCCAACCACTAATTGCAAACATTATGGATGTGTTTGCATCGTTTGACTGTCGATGCCTTATCGGCATCTTTTGTATTTGCATTGGCCTTGACGGCAATGGAGGCATTACCAGATATTTATCTTCTTGGACTGGTGGCTCATGAGATTCTTCTGTCGTATCGGTGGGTAGGCACAACTTGATTGTGTCTGCCGATGGAACTTCGTCGTCAGTAAATACAACAGATGACATTTGCTCATTCAAGACCACACGGGGAGAAACGGGAATAGCCGTTTTCTTTGTAATACTGTCAATCGAAATGGCTGGTGGTGTCTTAGCCGTTGTGGGTTGATCGCTTATTGACTGATGTTTTGATGGATGATTGAGTACAACATACAGTAATGATCCTATTGCGAGTATGAGGAGCATCATCCACCAGTGTTGAACCATCTTTTTCAACATCCGGCGAGCATGTGTGTATTGCGAGCGACTTGTGCTGCTGGTGATGCCAAGGCGTTGGCTTATTTCATCGTGACTCAGTCCTGCCATAGTGCGCAATCTGAATACTTGTTCGTATCCGTCGGGCAGTCGATTCACCATGCTCATGAGCACATCCATGGGAATTAGCGGTTCAGCTGCTTCTGGTTCAGGAATAATGTCTTGAACAGTTTCGATTGATTGTTTTGTTATCACATGCTCATGCTTAATGTGATTCAATGCCATATTGCGCACTATGCGCACCAGCCATGGCTCAATTCTTCTGGCATCGCGCAATGAGCCGAGTGAAGATAATGCCATCAAGAGCGAGTCGTGCACAATATCGCGGGCGGTGTCTTCATCTACATAGTGCCGGGCTGTGCTTAGAAGCTTGGGGTAATAACAGTTGTACAGGACGCGCAGGGCATCACTGTCGCCACGACGGCACTGCTCAATTAACGCTTCGGTTTCTACTTCTTGATAAACATTCATCAATCTATTGACAACCGAAACCATCGTTTTGCTGCATCAAGTACAAAAAAATATGAGTGATTTATAATCGCCCAGAGGATTGTTTTATCAAAAGAGTGATTGCTATGAGGGATTATGGGTTGTAGAGTAGACGGAGGAGCCCCTGGGTGGAGCGGTCGCTGCTGAGCATGATGCGCTCAAGGGCATGAAGCACGCGGTTCAGGCTTGCCTCGTTTTTCATGAGCACGCGCTTGTCGTGGTTGAGCAGGTAGAACAGAGGAATGCTGGGCAGGTCGTAGAGGCCTTCGCCATCGATGGCCTGGTTCTCGTCCCACAGGTTGAGCATGTTGCTTGGATATGGTGTGTTGCACCATAGTTCATGGTTGTCGAAAGGATAGATGGCAACAATCTGCAGCAGTCCGCTGTTGATGTAGTTGTTGATGACCTGTGTGGTGTCGAGACGGTTCGTTAATATGTGGCATGCATCACAGTCGGGGTCGTTGAAGAAGACGAGCGTGAGCACCGAGTCCATTTCGTGCAACCGATGCGTGGTGCCATTGATGCTTGTGAGTTCAAGGTCGGCCGCCACGGTGCCAATGCGGTTTTTCATGGCATTCTCAAGCAAGAGCTGTGGTCGCATTTTCGCTGCCCTGTCGAGCGATGGGTCGTTGATCACATCGAGCAATGCAGCGATGTAGGCTTCCTCATTGTGGAGCGAGTCGGCAGGTGAGGCGTAGTGCTGCTCGGCAAAGCGCAGCCGTTCGAGTGCGGAGTTACCTTCGGTGTTTGCAAGGCACTGGAAAGCAAACAAGGCTATGATAATCAAGAACCAATTCTTCATTGTTTCGCAAGTTTATTTGCAAAGATAGGTAACTTCCACTAACTTTGCATATAAAGAAACATAAAACAAATGAAAAAGTTACAAAAAACCAATGCTGCACGCCTGCTCGACAAGGCCAAGGTGGCTTATGAACTCATCCCTTATGAGGTTGATGAGCAGGACCTTGGTGCCGAGCATCTTGCAGCAACCATAGGCGAAGATGTGAATCAGGTGTTCAAGACGCTGGTGTTGCGTGGCGACAAGACGGGGCACCTGGTGTGTGTAATACCTGGTGCCTGCGAGGTGGACTTGAAGAAGGCTGCCAAGGCATCGGGCAACAAGAAAGTGGAGATGATTCACATGAAGGAACTGTTGCCCACCACCGGTTACATTCGTGGTGGCTGTTCGCCCGTGGGCATGAAAAAGCCGTTTCCCACCTACATTCATAGCACTTGCATGGACTTTGAACACATTTTTGTGAGTGCTGGCATGCGCGGTCTGCAGTTTAAGATCAAACCGTCGGACTTGGTGAACTTTGTGGGCGCTCAGGTGTGTGATTTAACCGCTAACGAGGGAGAGGAGGACGCATGAGCAACACATTTGGCGACATATTGAGAATCACCACCTTTGGCGAGTCGCACGGACCTGCTATGGGTGGCATCATCGATGGCTTTCCCGCCGGGGTGCGCATTGACCTCGGCGAGGTGCAGCGCATGGTTGACCGCCGCAGGCCAGGCCAATCGACTGTGACAACAGCCCGTGACGAGAAAGATAGGGTAGAGGTGCTGTCGGGCATGCTCAATGGTGTGACGCTTGGCACCCCAATCGGTTTCATCGTGCGCAATGCAGACCAGCGCAGTGCCGACTATGAATCGCTCACGGATTGTTATCGTCCAAGTCATGCCGACTATACCTATGCTGTGAAATATGGCATTCGCGATCATCGCGGTGGAGGCCGGGCCTCGGCACGCGAAACGGTGTGCCGCGTGGTGGCTGGCGCGTTTGCACAGCAGGCTTTGAGGCAGTTAGGCATTGAGGTGACGGCATGCGCATCACAGATTGGCGATGTGAAACTTGAGAAACCGCTTGCCGAGTGTGACTTGACTGCGATAGAGCATAATGCAGTGCGTTGCCCAGACGAGAGCACGGCGCAAACCATGATGACGGCCATCGCAGAGGCCAAGGAACAGGGCGACACTTTGGGAGGCATTGTGACCTGCGTGGCCCATGGTGTGCCTGCAGGGCTTGGCGACCCCGTATTCGGCAAACTGCATGCCCAGCTTGCCAGTGCCATGATGAGCATCCCAGCTGCCAAGGGCTTTGAGGTGGGAACGGGTTTCGGCTTCGCCTCGTGCAAGGGTAGTGAGGTGCTTGACGCGTGGACAGTGCGCGACGGCAAGATAGGTACCCTTACCAACCATTCGGGTGGCATTCAGGGTGGCATCAGCAACGGCGAGCCCGTCATCTTTAATGTTGCCTTTAAACCCGTTGCCACGCTCATGCGACCGGTGGCGTGTATCAATGCTGAGTGCCAACTGGTAGAGGTGGCTCAGCAGGGCCGTCACGACCCTTGTGTGGTGCCTCGTGCCGTGCCTGTGGTAGAGGCGATGACGGCTTTGGTAATATTAGACAATTACTTGAAGAATAAAGCCACACACATCTGATGATGAGTCAGATAATAAATAGTGATTGCGACTTTCAGGCAACGATAAACTTTGTAAAAGAACATGCTGCCGACGATGTGCAAAGGCTTGCACTTGAGGTGAGAAAACACCCCGAAGTAGATGCCCGTTTTGCCCTTGACCAGATAGCCGGCAGGCAAAAATCACGGACAAAATTGCCCTCATGGGCCGAGGTGGATGCCCTCATTTTTCCGCCTTCGGTCTCGATGGAGCAATGCTCGTCGGAGGCCACGGCAAGCTACAAGTCATCGCTTGTAAGCGGTGAATCGCTTGTGGACCTCACGGGTGGTTTTGGTGTGGATTTTTCGTTCTTGGCAAACCGTTTTAGCAGTGCTGTGTATGTGGAGCGGCAGGAGCATTTGTGCCATATTGCTGAGCATAATTTCAAGGTACTTGGCTTGAGTCATGTCCAAGTGGTGAATGACGATGCCGAGCATTACCTTGCGACGATGCCGGTGGTCGACCTTATTTACCTTGACCCTGCGCGGCGCGATGGGGCTGGAAACCGCGTGTTCAGACTCGACGACTGCACGCCAAATGTGGTGCAGTTGCTCGACCTGTTGCTTACAAAGGGGCGGCAGGTGATGATCAAGCTCTCGCCCATGCTCGATGTGAGTCAGGCCTTGCGGCAACTGCGTGGCGTGAGCGAGGTGCACATCGTGAGTGTGGCAGGGGAGTGCAAGGAACTGTTGCTATTGCTCAGCGCGAAGCATGAAGGCGATGTGAAGATTGTGTGCGTGAATGACGGACAGACCTTCACATATAGGCTTGGTGAACCCGTTGTTATGCCCATGCAGTGGAGTGGCGAATTGCCCGCTGAAGGTGATCTCTACCTATATGAGCCCAATGCCTCGATGATGAAGGCAGGCTGTTTCGGGCAGTTGGCGCAGCGCTACGGACTACAGGCGGTTGCCCAGCAGAGCCACTTGTTTGTTGCCGAAAGGCCAATTTCGGATTTTCAGGGACGCAAGTTTGTGGTGAATGACATCACAACGCTCAATAGCAAAGAACTGAAGCAGAAACTGGCCGGCATTACTCAAGCCAATGTGGCGGTGCGCAACTTTCCGCTGAAGGCTGCCGAACTTGCCAAGCGTTTACGCCTGAAAGATGGTGGCAGCGTCTATATTTTTGGCACACGACTTGCCAATGGCAAAAATGTGCTGCTGCTGTGTGAAAAAGCCCCATTTTGATGTGGCATTTATTGGCAGTAGTGATGAGAAACTACCGTTTCGGTTCATTTTTTGAGTAAATGCGAATTTTTTCGTGCAAAAAATTTGAGTATATCAATTATTTGATGTAATTTTGCAACGCTTTTGGGGCATTAGCTCATCTGGTAGAGCGCAACACTGGCAGTGTTGAGGTAAGCGGTTCGAGTCCGCTATGCTCCACAAAACTCACCTTTAAGCAGTTAAATGGTGAGTTTTTTTTTATATAGCGACCGACTAAATTGCTGAAGAGATATTATATGAAAGACTTTGAGATTTTGGCAAGAATCAAGGAAAGCAGGCCCTTTGTGGGCAATGCGATGCACATTCCGCGTGAGGCGCAGGCCAAGGCGCGCCGGCTGTGCTGGGAATTTAACCAGACATCACCCGACGACTATAAGCGCCAGCATCACATCCTGTCGCAGTTGCTTGGCACCTATCACAGTTCGGTCTATCTGATGCCCGACTTCAGGTGCGACTTTGGATTCAACATTCATTTCAAAGGCTTTGCGCTGGTCAACTATAATTGCGTGTTTCTCGACACCTCACCCATCGTGGTGGGGCAGAGTGTGCTGTTCGGTCCTGGTGTTGTGCTGGCTTGTGCCGGTCATCCCATGCACCCCGAGCAGCGCATGAGCGGTGCCTTCGAGACATCGGCACCCATCACCATTGAAGATGGTGTGTGGATTGGCGCCAATGCCACGGTGTGCGGTGGCGTGACCATAGGCGAGGGTAGCGTGATAGCGGCTGGCAGTGTGGTCACGAGCGACATTCCTGCAGGCGTGCTGGCTGGTGGTGTGCCTTGCCGCGTGATCAGGCCCTTGACCGATGCCGATCGCATTCCCGAAGAACAGATTGAATTCTAAATCATATTGAAATGTGATATAGCAATGGCCCGCTTGAGAGCGAGCCATTTGTCGTTTGTATGATAGTCGACCTTAATTGGTCAAATGCTAGCATTTAGAATAAAACAGGCCTTAATACTCGATTTATTCGGTTTTCGAAGCCCACTTGTTGAAGTGGTCGATGGCGTGCGGGTGGTCGACATGAATGCAAGGAATGTGGCGCATTTCCTGCGGCCTTTCGATTTCCTTGTAGATGAAGTTGTCGTCAAAATCGATGTTAGCTGCATCGATTTTGGTGTTGGCGTAGAAGATGCGTTTCACGCCAGCCCAGCAGAGTGCACTCAGACACATGGGGCAGGGTTCGCAACTGCAGTAGACGACGCATTCGTCGAGCTTGAAGTTGTGGTTCATGGCGCAGGCTCGCCTGATGGCATTGACCTCGGCATGCGCCGTGGGGTCGTTGTCGAGTGTGACGGTGTGGCTGCCAGTGGCTATGACCTCACCATCTTTGACGATAACAGCACCGAATGGGCCGCCTCCGCGATCAATGTTCTCGCTGGCAATGTCGCATGCCATTTTGATGAACTCGCGGTCTTGTTGGGTGATGACTGCTGGTTTCATGTCAATAAGACCATTGCGGATCTCATCTCTTGCTCTGCTTGTAGACTACAGTGCGGTAGTCAAACTGCGTCTTGCCTGTTGCAATGTTGTTGAGCTTGCGGCGATTGAGCTGCTTGCGGATGGGGGAGATGTGATCAATGAAGAGTTTGCCCTCAAGGTGGTCGTACTCATGCTGCACCACGCGTGCAAGATAGCCCTCGATGTCCTCGTCGTGTTCTTGCCAGTTCTCGTCGAACCAGTTGAGGTGAATGCGCGAGTGACGGGTGACATTCTCGTGCACATCGGGTACACTCAGACAGCCTTCTTCGCGGGTGACGGTGGGGCTGGTCTCGTCGACAGTGAGGACGGGGTTGATGAGCACCATTCTCTTGTCTTTGAGTTCAGGGAACTTTTCGGCAAGCACATCCACATCAATATAGATGAGTCGGATGCTTTTGCCCACCTGGGGAGCAGCGATGCCGATGCCGTCGGTGGCGTGCATCGTTTCCTTCATATTCTGAATGAGTTCATTCAGTCCTTCATAGTTCTGGTCAATTTCTTCGGACACCTTGCGCAACAGCGGGTGACCATAGACATATACAGGTAATACCATAATTGTGTGTTATATGTGACTCTTGCTTTGTAAATAATCGTTAAGAATGATGGTGGCGGCAATGGCATCGACACGGTTCTTGTCTTGTCGGTCCGATTTTTTCATGCCGCCGTCGAGCATAGCCTGGTGGGCTATGGTAGAGGTGAAACGCTCATCGTACATGATGACTGGCATCTGTGGCATCTCTTTCTGAAGCTTTTTGACAAATGGGGTGATGTAGCGCATACTCTCGGAGGGTTGACCGTTGAGTTGCGTTGGCTGACCAATGACGATGGCTTCGACTGCTTCCTGAGCCACATAATTCTTGATGTAGTCAAGCAGCGTATGCGTGGGCACTGTGGCAAGGCTGTTTGCGACAATCTGCAGGGGGTCGGTCACAGCGATGCCGGTGCGTTTGCGTCCGTAGTCGATGCCTAAGATGCGTGCCATGCAATAACTCTTTTAGTCGTTCATTGTGAGCAACAGTTCCTCGTTGCTGCGGGTGCGTTCCATGCGGTCTTTGATGAACTCCATGGCCTCGATCGAGGTGCGGTCGCTCAAGAAGCGGCGCAAAATCCACATGCGGTTGAGGGTCTCTTGGTTGAGCAGCAGGTCGTCGCGACGAGTGCTTGATGCCATGATGTCGACAGCGGGGAATATGCGTTTGTTGCTAAGTCTGCGGTCGAGCTGAAGTTCCATGTTGCCGGTTCCCTTAAATTCCTCGAAGATGACCTCGTCCATTTTAGAACCGGTATCGATAAGGGCCGTTGCAATGATGGTGAGGCTGCCACCGTTCTCGATGTTACGAGCAGCACCAAAGAATCGCTTGGGGCGCTGCAGGGCATTGGCATCGACACCACCTGAGAGAATCTTGCCCGATGCAGGCGCATTGGTGTTGTAGGCGCGAGCCAGGCGAGTGATGGAGTCGAGCAAAATCACTACATCGTGGCCGCATTCTACCATGCGTTTAGCTTTTGAAAGCACCAGTTCGGCAATCTTCACATGGCGGTCGGCTGGCTCGTCGAAGGTCGAAGCAATCACTTCGGCATTCACGCTGCGGGCCATGTCGGTCACCTCTTCAGGACGCTCGTCAATGAGCAGGATAATCATATAGGTGTCGGGGTGATTCTCCGAGATGGCATTGGCAATGTCTTTGAGCAGAATTGTTTTACCCGTCTTGGGTTGTGCTACGATAAGACCACGCTGGCCTTTGCCGATGGGGGCAAACATATCGACGATGCGTGTCGAGATGTTGGGATGCGCCTTGCTTACCAGGTCGAATTTCTCTTCGGGGAAGAGAGGTACAAGATGCTCGAAGGGCACACGGTCGCGCACGAAACTGGGAGTGCGGCCGTTGATGAGTTTCACCTCGCAAAGCGGGAAGTATTTTTCGCCTTCCTTGGGTGGGCGAATGGTGCCTTCGACCACATCGCCGGTCTTGAGACCATTGTTCTTGATTTGAGATTGCGACACATAGATGTCGTCGGGCGAAGTGAGGTAGTTGTAGTCAGATGAGCGCAAGAAACCATAGCCGTCGGGCATGACCTCGAGCAAACCGCTGCCGGTGAGAATGCCGTCGAAGTTGTAGGGACTTTCGGGCAGTGCAGGCTCTTCGGGTTGATTCTGCTGGCCTTTTTTGTTTTTCTTCTTTTTATTGTTCTGGGGCTGCTCTTTTTCGGCTTTAGGCTCTTGGATGATGATAGGAGCCTTGGCGGCCTCTTCGGCAGCGCGTCGACGCTGCTCCTCGGCCCGACGAGCAGCTTCTTCGCGTTCCTCTGGTGTGCGGGGTTTGAAGGTGTGCCCTCCGCCGGTGTTGAAGAACGATCCAAGTGAAACCTGTTTCTTTTCTTGAGGAGACTGAACAGGCATCATGTTTTCGTCTTGCGGATAATAACCTTGATTGTCGTTATACCTGTCGTACATGAAGTAACTATCGCCCTGCATGGGTGCCATGTTGTCGTTATACATGGGGTCACCTTCAGGCATCATGCCATCTTCGGGCATAAATCCCTCTTGAGGCATAAAACCGTCATCGGGAATGAAATCGCCATCGGGTGCCATTTCAGGGGCGTTGTTTTGAACTTCGGGTCGATTGGGTACTTCTTTAAAGTCTTGGACGGGCATTTCGGGTTGAGCGGCGAAATTGAGTGCGGGAGCCTCGTTCGACAGCCTTTCGATGCGTTTTCTATTGCCGCGGCGAGGTTTAGCAGGAGCAGCAGCTTCAGGTTGCTCTTCGGTTGCCTGTTCGGCGTTGGGAGCGGGTGTCTCGGGCTCAGTCTTGGGAGCCTCTTCCTGAGTGGGCTCATCTTTGACCTCGTTTTCTTTGGGTTCCTCCTTTTGTTTGGGTTTGCGGCCTCTTTTCTTGGGAGCGGCTTTGGGTTCTTCGGCAGGTTCCTGTTCAACTTTCTTGTCTTCGGCTTTCTTGTCTTCGACTTTTTTGTCTTCGGTTTTCTTGTCTTCGGCAGGAGCGCTGTCTGCCTCCTTGTTGGCCTTTTTGGCGGTTGAATCCTTTTGAGTCCGGGTGCGTTTGCGCTTAGGCTTCTCTGGATTGTTGGCGGCATCTATGATGGCCTGCTGGTCCAGAACCTGGTACACTAAATTTTCTTTATTTAATGATTCTACTTTCTTGATGCCCATAGATTGAGCGAGCGATTTCAGATCGCTGTCGCTCATGGCGTTCAATTCATCGATGTTGTACATAAAGTTGTATTCTGATTTCTTAAATATGATGATGTGGCACATGCATTCATCTGTCAAGCCACGACATCAACTTATTAGCGTTTTGTAAAAAACTATGTTAGTTTGAAAATAACTGGGAAGCCTCTGGGGTCATTTTAGCATAGCAACTGCTTATGAAATCGCAGGGGCTGTTTTGAAATTCTACTACAAAGGTATGAAATTATTTTGAAATAGCAAAATATAGTACAGAAAAGACGAGTTTTTTCAGTGCAAACGCAATAATAATCAGCAAAATCGCTTGAAAAACAGCTTTTATGTCAAATTGTGGCTATTCCGGGACGATGTAGCGCATGTTCAAAAAACAAGGCGACGGTAGCATGAAACTGTCGTCGCCTGTGATGAAAATAGGGTTGATTGATCTCTTAACCGAAATTGTCGTAGTGGATAGATTCGGGGTCAACGCCCAGCGAATCGAGTACCTCGTTCACTGTTTGGCTCATCATGGCAGGGCCGCACATGTAGTATTCGCAGTCTTCGGGTGCCTCGTGGGTGCCAAGATAGGTGTCGCGCATCACGGGAGCAACAAAGCCAGCTGTGTATTTCACACCAGCCTCGTCGGCTACGGGGTCGGGACGGTCCAGAGCCAGATGGAAATGGAAGTTGGGGAAGTCCTTTTCCAACTGCAGGAAGTCGTCGAGATAGAACACCTCGCTGAGCGAGCGGGCACCATAGAAGTAGTGCATCTCGCGGTCGCGGCAATTGAGGGTGCGGGTCATGTGCATGATTTGTGCACGCAGAGGAGCCATGCCGGCACCGCCGCCCACCCATATCATCTCTCGCTTAGAGTCGAAGATGGGATGGAAGTCGCCGTAAGGACCGCTCATGATGACCTTGTCGCCAGGTTTGAGGGTGAAAATATAGCTCGATGCAATGCCGGGCATCACATCCTGGAATCCTACGGCGGGTTTGGGCTTGAAGGGCGGGGTGGCAATACGCACGGTGAGCATGAAGCGGTCGCCCTCGGCCGGATAGTTGGCCATGGAGTACGCTCTCACGGTCGCCTCGGTGTTCTTGCACTTGAGCGAGAACATGTCGTATTTCTCCCATGTGGGCAGATATTCGCCCAGACTTTCCTTGTCAATATCTTTGTCATAGCTCATCTCATACTCGGGAATGCGAATCTGCGCATAGCTGCCGGGAATGAAGTCCATGTGCTCGCCTGGAGGCAGCGCCACGATGAATTCCTTGATGAACGACGACACGAGTTTGTTGCTTACCACTGTGCATTCATATTCTTTCACCTCCAGCACCGAGTCGGCCACCTGAATCTTGAGGTCGTCCTTCACTTTTACCTGACATCCCAGTCGCCAGTGGGCCTGCTGTTCCTTGCGCGAGAAGTGCACTTTCTCGGTGGGCAATATTTCGCCGCCGCCTTCCACTACTTGCACTTTGCACTGTCCGCAGCTGCCTTTGCCACCGCAGGCACTTGAAAGCATCACGCCATGCTGGTGCAGGGTGTTGAGCAGAGTCCCGCCCGATTCGGCCTGGAACTCCTTCTTTCCGTCGTTGACGGTGATGGTCACTTTGCCCGATGGCACGAGATAGTGCTTGGCTACTAGCAGCAGTATCACTAATACCAATGTGATGATAAGAAAAAATATAGCGCTCGAAAGCACCGTTGTGCTTGCTGTATTGAGTAGTATCATAGTCGTCGGTTTTATAGTTTAATGCCAAGGAAACTCATGAATGCGATTCCCATTAATCCGGTAATGATGAATGTGATGCCAAGGCCTTTGAGCGGCTTGGGTATGTCGCTGTAAGCAATCTTTTCGCGTATGGCAGCGATGCCCACAATAGCGAGCAGCCAGCCAATGCCCGAACCGGCACCGTAGACGGTTGCGGTGAGTGCCGAGCCGAAGTCTTTTTGCTGCATAAACAGCGCACCGCCCAGAATGGCGCAGTTCACTGCAATGAGCGGCAAGAAGATGCCAAGCTGGTTATACAGACTGGGCGAGAATTTCTCCACAGCCATCTCAACCAACTGTGTGGCCGATGCAATCACTGCAATGAACATGATCAGGCTCAAGAAGCTTAGGTCAACATCCTTGAACGAGTCGCCCAGCCAGATGAGGGCACCTTCCTGAAGCACATACTTGTCGAGCATGTAATTGAGCGGAATTGTGACCACCAGCATAAAGGTTACCGCTATGCCAAGTCCGAATGCAGTCTTCACATTCTTCGACACAGCAATGTAGGAACACATGCCTAAGAAGTAGGCAAATATCATGTTATCGATGAAAATCGATTTTACGAATAAATTCAGTTCTTCCATTTCAGTAATGATTTAGATGTTGAAGAATGTTGATTAATTGTTTTCTTCTTGCAGGTCCTTGTTGCGAGAGCGGTGGAACCACACGATGCATGCCACTACGATGAGTGCCATGGGGGGCAAAATCATGAGACCATTGTTAGCGTAACCAGCATCATAGAAACTTTGAGGAATGACTTGGTAGTCGAGCAGAGTGCCCGAGCCAAGCAGTTCGCGGAAGAATGCCACGATGACCAGTATGATAGCATAACCCAGACCGTTGCCAATTCCGTCGAGGAAGGCGGGCCACGGGCGGTTGTTCAGTGCGAAAGCCTCGAGGCGACCCATCAGGATGCAGTTGGTGATGATGAGTCCTATAAACACCGAGAGTTGCTTGCTCACATCGTAGCTGTAAGCAGTGAGCACCTGTTGCACGATGATCACGAGCGCTGCCACTACTACTAGTTGCACGATGATGCGAATTGTGGGTGGAATGGTCTTGCGCATGAACGAAATGATGACATTGGCAAATGCCAGCACGGCGATAACCGAGATGCCCATCACGATGGCGGGTTTCAGGCTCACCGTTACTGCCAGCGTGGAGCAGATGCCCAGCACTTGCACCAGTACCGGATTGTCTTTCGACAATGGATTGAATAACGCTTCTTTATTTTTCTTTGATAGCAACATATCGATGATTATTTAGCAGTTTCACTTCGAAGGCTCTTCAAGAATGCGTCGTAGGGAGCAAGGCAGTCTTGCATCATGGTCGAGACACCGCGACTCGTGATGGTGGCACCCGAGATGGCATCGATGCAGTCTCCGCCGGTTGTGCCTTTCTGACCTTTCTTCACCACTTCAACGCTCTTGAATTCGTTGTTTTTATAGAGTTCCTTGCCTTGGAACTTGTCTTGGAATTCAGGTTCGGCAATTCTTGCACCCAATCCAGGCGTTTCACCCTGGTGCGAGAAGTTGGCGCCATAAATGGTGCTGCCGTCTTCATTAACCGAAACATATCCCCAGATGGGTCCCCACAGTCCTGCGCCATACATGGGCAGGATATACTTGGTTGTGCCATCGTTGGCTTTGGCAACATACACGGGATATTGCTTGCCTTTCCCGCTCTCTTTCACAAATTTCTTCATGTTCACGCCAAAGGCTACACCTTTGCCTGTGTCTACAACATCACCGCTTTCATCAACGAGCAGTTCGTCGGTAATATATTTATTAAAGGTGTCCTCGATAGTGACTCCTTCGGGCGTGGTTACCCTGATGGAACTCAAAATCTGCTTGCGTGAGTCGTCGGCAATGTTCATATTCTGCTTGTCCTTGAGTGCCATATACACCAGCGCGAGAATGGCACCCACGGCAATGACCAGAATTGACGAATAAACGATTTGGTAGATATTGCTGTTTTTGTTCATAGTCGTGTCCTCCTCTTGTTATTCGTTGGTTTTTAGTCTGCGCATGCGACGCTTGATGTTGGCATTCACCACGCAATGGTCAATGAGCGGTGCAAAGGCGTTCATGAGCAGCACTGCAAGCATGGCACCTTCGGGATAACCGCCGTTGTATACACGAATCAGTATAGCGATAACACCTATCAGGAAACCGTAGATGTATTGGCCAATGTGTGTGCGTGCTCCTGTCACTGGGTCGGTGGCCATGAACACCGCGGCAAAGGCAAAACCACCGTAGCACAGCTGAGCCAGCGGGTCGAGCATCGAGGCGGGGTAGGTGGGAGTGGCAAAGGCATTGGCGATGAGTCCCATCACAATGCCGCCGGCAAACACCGAGGTCATCACCCTCCATGAGGCAATGCCTGTGATGAGCAGTAATGCAGCGCCCAGCAGAATGGCTATCATCGATGTTTCGCCTGGGCTGCCAGGAATGGTGCCTACGAATGCTTGCCAAGTGTCGAGATTCAGCCCATCGAGGTTCGGTCCTACATTGGTAGCAACCTGGCCAAGCGGTGTTGCACCGCTAAAACCGTCGGCAACAGTGCCGGCCCCAAAGCCAAAGGCTGAATCCAGTTTCACAAAGGCGTTGTCGCCGCTCATCTCAGCCGGATAGCTGAAGAACAGGAATGCGCGTGTGATGAGCGCCACATTAAATATATTCATGCCCGTGCCGCCAAACACCTCTTTAGCGAAGATGACTGCAAAAGCGGTAGCAACTGCCGTCATCCACAGCGGCGTGTTAATGGGGACAATGAGTGGGATGAGGATACCCGTTACAAGGAATCCTTCTTGAATCTCCTTGTGATGAATCTGTGCGCTGATAAACTCAATGCCCAGGCCCACTACATAGCTCACTACAATCACGGGGAGCATGGCGAGCAGGCCAAAAATGAACATGGTAAACCAGCCTGTGTTGGGTTGGCCGATGGCAATGTAGTGCTGCAGGCCGGTGTTGTACATGGCAAAGAGCAGACACGGTATCAATGCCACAATCACCGTACTCATGGTGCGCTTCATGTCGTTGTTGTCATGAATGTGGCTTCCACTTTTCGAGGTGGTATTGGGCGTGAACAGGAATGTCTCGAAACCTTCATAGACCGACTGCAGTTTGGCAAGTTTGCCGCCCTCGTGGAATGCAGGTTTCCATTTGTCCAATAGTTTTCTTAAAGCTTTCACTGTATGATATTTTTTGATGATTACTTAATGAAAATGGTTAATCAATCTATTTGAAGCGTTTGTTTAAACAATAGTCTGTTAATGTTTATCAAACAGGTGTTTATTCTTAGTGATTATGCCATTTCTTTTCTCAATTTGTCAAGGCCTTCGCGCACGATGCGTTGAAGTTCCAGCTTCGAAGTGTCGGCAAACTCGCACAGGGCAAAGTCTTCGGGCGCCACTTCGTAGATGCCCAGTTGCTCCATCTTGTCGATGTCGAAGGCGATGATGGCCTTGATCAGGAACTCGGCATAGATGTCCATGGGCAGCATGCGGTCGTATTCACCGCTCATCACTATGGCGCGTTCACCGCCGTTGATGCGAGCGTCAACATTCATGGGCTTGCGGTTCATGCCCAGTAACCATCCAGGGAAGTTGCGGTACACGCTAAACTTCTTGGGGCTCATAGAGGCCCATCCCATGAATTCGTCTTGCTTTTGCAGTTCGGGAATTACAGTGATGTGACGATAGGGGGCACGCAAATAGCCTTCGTCGTTCACTTGACAGCCTGTGAGCACATTGCCGCAGATGATGCGGTTCTGCTTGCCGTTGTCGACAAGGCGGCCTTCAAGAAGTGGTTTGACGGGAGCACCCATCACGGTCTTGACATAACAGGGCTGTGTAACCTGCTCGCCAGTTACTGCCACTATGGTGCCATAGTCAACACTGCCGGTAGCAAACAGCTTGCCAATGCGTGCAACGGTTACCACATCGGTGGTCCAGATTACTTCGCCTTTGTTCACGGGTTTTACATTTCCAGCCTGGATGCCAGCATTGCCGGCGGGGTGGGGACCTTTAAAGACTACGGTCTCGGCGCCTTTCACCTCTATCTCTTCGCCATCGCGACAGCCAAGATACACGCTACCGCTTGTGAGCTGGTTCAGCACCTCAACACCTTTTTCTATATAGTTCATGTCCTCGCCAAGAACTACCTTTAAACTTGGCGCCAGAGGGGCACTGTCGAAACAGGTCACAAAGATGTCGCGCGGGGTTGCATTGGGCGAGGGCACCACATCGTAGGGGCGTTGGCGCAGCATAGCCCACAATCCCGAGTCGAGAAGTGCATCGATAGGAGAGGAGAGGTCGAATTTCTTGCTGTCGATGTTCTCGCCACACTCCACGATGACTTGCTCAATTTTGCGACGATCGCCTCGCACAATGGCTTTCACCGTGCCGCTCACGGGTGATGTGACTTTGATGCGCTCTTCGGTCTTGTCGTGATAGAGCGCTTCACCTGCCTTTACCTGTTCGCCTTCTTTCTTTTCCATGCGAGGAATGATTCCAGTAAAGTCGTCAGGCACAATGGCGCAATGAGCTGGTGCGGGGGCTTGGGTGATGGCATCACTTGTGATGCCTCCTTTTAATTTCAGGTTATAGCCCTTTTTGAGTTTTATCATTGCCATAAATAATATAATGTGTTTTATTTTTTTGCAAAGATACAAAATTAGCGTTAATCAATGAACTTTTTCAGAGTAAATGTATTAAAAAATAATGTAATAATTTGTTCTCAAAGGGGGACGAAAACTTTGTTGTGGCTTAAAATGCAATGAGTCAATGCGATTTGTCGCTGCATGATAAACATGATGACTATTGAAATGCCGTGTTTTTGTACACTTTGCTGCGTGGATTAGAAAAAAATGACTAAAAATAATCACTTGTCGTTGTTTTTTTGGAAATTTTGTAATAAATTTGCGTTGGTTTTTACATCTTGCTCGCAAGTGTAGATGTGAAGCACCGATGTTTTTAATGCAAAAGTTTGTGAAATACAATGAAATAGGATATTGCATGAACAAGGCAGCACAATAAATGCACCGGTATTTCGTTACTATAATTAAAAAGAGACAGAACCACTTTAGAACAAATGAAAACCAATTTATATTTATTTTTTTAACTTTAACTTTTTAATTTTTCATTTATGGAAACTACAAAGCCGAACAATCCACAGCCAGCTCAGCCCCAGGCTAAGCCAGCTCAGGCTCAACCCAAGAAGGTTGAAACCAAGAAAAAAGAAAACAAAGGTGTAACCAGCAATGTGAAGGGCATCAAGAGTGCTTCGATCGTGATTCTCGTTTGCTTCATCGCTGCTGTTTGTATCTATCTGTTTGTATTCGGTGCTCCCGGCAACTTCAAGGAACCCGATCTGAAAGAAACTCCCCTTAACCTGCTTGGTACAGTTTACAAGGGCGGTATCATCGTGCCTGTGCTGTTGACCTGCCTCTTGACTGTGATTGTGCTCACCGTTGAGCGCTGGATCGCTCTTTCTAAGGCTAAAGGTAAAGGTAACACCACTAAGTTTGTGGAAGACGTGAAGAAAGCTCTTGCAGCTGGCGATATCGCTAAGGCCGAAGACCTCTGCAAGAAACACCAGGGCACTGTGGGTGCTGTTGTTTATGCAACTCTTCAGAAATATAAAGAAATGGACAAGGATACCATGCTCCAGAAGGAACAGAAGCTCACTTCAATCCAGCAGACCCTTGAAGAGGCTACCGCTCTTGAGATGCCTACTCTGCAGCAGAACCTCCCCATCCTTGCAACTCTCACCACACTGGGTACTCTGATCGGTCTTCTCGGTACTGTGCTCGGTATGATCAAGTCGTTCCAGGCTCTTGCTCAGTCGGGTGCTCCTGACTCAACAGCTCTGTCGACCGGTATTTCTGAGGCACTTGTGAACACCGCTTTCGGTATCGCAACTGCTGCCCTCGCTCTTATTGCTTATAACTTCTATACCAACAAGATCGATAACATGACCTATGCTATCGACGAACTCGGTTTCTCAATCGTATCTACATTTGCTGCAACTCACTAATTGCACACTGAGAACCACACATTAAATTATTTTTATAAAGAATTATAAGCTAAATAAGACAAAATGGGAAAAGTCAAAATAAAGAAAAAAGAAACGCGCATCGACATGACCGCAATGTCGGATGTGACCGTTCTTCTGTTGACTTTCTTCATGTTGACTTCTACATTCTTGCAGAAAGAACCTGTGCAGGTGATCACTCCTCCTTCAGTTTCTGAAGAGAAAGTGCCCATCGAGAAGCTGGTTACAATCCTCGTTACTCAAAACGGTGATAAACCACAAATCTACATGGAACTCACAGGTACTGCCGACTCAACACTTACTACCGAAGACCTGCGCGAACAGGCGCTGGTGCGTGTGGGCGAGAAGTTTGGTGTGCAGTTCACTCGCCAAGAAGTTGATGCCTTCCGCAAGCAAAATGCTTTCGGTTTGCCCATCAGCAAAATGAAAGAGTGGCTCGCATTGCCAATCGATGAACGCGATAAAGTGTTGCAGCAACCGGGTGCCGGCATCCCCATCAAGATGAATTTCGACAATCAGAACTTGACGGAATTCCAGGTGTGGATCCAGGCAATCTATGCAGCTCTGCAAGAAGCCGGAGCCGAAGAAGAAATGGATAGCGGTAAAGGCATCGCTATCAAAGCCGACCAAACAACGCCTTATAGCATTGTTGAAGTGATTATGAACAACCTGCAGACCATCAAGATGAACAAGTTCACCCTGATGACTGCATTAAAGACTGAGGAGGAGTAAGATATGGCAAAGAAAGAATTAAGTCGTCAGAAAAAATTCGATACCCGTATCGACTTCACCCCTATGGTTGACATGAACATGTTGTTGATCACCTTCTTCATGCTGTGTACCACCATGCTCAAATCTCAGACGTTGCAGATCACACTGCCAACCAATGAGGAAGTGAAGCAGGAAAACCAGCAGGAAGCTAAGGAGTCGGAGGCATTCACTGTGATCATCGATGGTACATCTGAGATGAAAGATCTGAATGGCCAGCAGAAACTGGTTGCCGACCCCAGTGCAGCTAAGTTCTACTACTACGAAGGACGATTGAACCTTGACGAGCTCAACATGAAGGAAACTAACATGAAGGGCAATGCTCAGGGTACAATGCGCTACTTGCTGATGAAGAAGAACGAAGCAGCCATCAAGCTGATCAACAAAGAGAAAGAAAAATGGCAGAAAGGTGAAATTAATGACTCTGTTTATCAGGAGCGTGCTAAGGAAATCCGTAACCGTGAAGACCTCGAGCGTCCTATCGTGATGATCAAGCCCACGGGCCGTGCAAGCTATAGCGATGTGGTGGCAGTTCTTGATGAAATGCAGATTAATAACATCAGCCGTTTCCAGATTGAGACTTTGAGCAAGGAAGATTCTACCGCCCTTGAAAAACTGGGCGTGAAGTTACCTCCCCCACCTGCTCAGTAATGTGTGTTAGATTTATAATTGTTGAACCTTAAAATTACATAAGATAAGATATGTCAAATGTAGATCTAACCTCAAAAGAATGGTGTGACCTTGTATTTGAAGGCAAAAACAAGGACTACGGTGCATATGTGCTTCGCCGCACATCTGAAAACCGCCATACCAAGTCTGTTATCTATACTCTTATCGGTGCCGTGTTGCTGGGCGCTCTCGTTTGGGGTGTCGCAACCGTGCAGCACATGATCGAGGAAGCCAGTCTGAAGGACAAACAGTCGCAGAGCACGGTGACCCTCGACATGACGCAGGAAGAGAAGAAGGAAGAAGAACAGCAAAAACAGAAGATTGAAGAGAAGAAACCCGAGCCCGTCGAAGAAAAGGTTGCTCAGCAGGCTGTGACCGAGCTGGCTATTAAGCCCGATGCCGAGGTTACCAAGCCCCCCAAGAGCAACGATGAGCTGAAGGAAGATAACACCACTATCGGTCAGATTAACCAGGAAGGTCTTAAAGACAACAAACTTGACCTGAAGCCCGTAGAAAAGGTGGAAGAGAAAGTGGCTATCACTCCTGTAGAGGAGAAGAAGCCTGTTGAAGACAACCAGGTGTTCAAGTCGGTGGAACAGATGCCGTCGTATCCCGGTGGTGATGCTGCTCTGCTTCAGGATGTGGCCAACAACCTCCAGTATCCCGCTATGGCACAGGAGAACGGAACTCAAGGACGCGTTGTCCTCCAGTTCGTTGTGACCAAGAACGGTTCAATCGGTGAGGTGAAGGTGGTTCGTTCTCTGAGCCCTGAATGCGACCAAGCTGCTATCAAGG
Organism: uncultured Bacteroidales bacterium; assembly: GCA_902768435.1. Classification (GTDB taxonomy): domain Bacteria; phylum Bacteroidota; class Bacteroidia; order Bacteroidales; family Muribaculaceae; genus Sodaliphilus. The sequence continues at coordinate 27,592 of CACXLJ010000019.1, forward strand.
CTGTGAAGAAACTCAAGAAGTTCAATCCTGGTCGTCAGAATGGTAATGCAGTGAACGTGTGGTACACGCTCCCCGTGACCTTCAAGCTGCAGACCTAATCTCACTCTCAAGTAGATTCTTACAAGAATTTATAATTCAAAAAGCCGCGACTCACTCAGCCGCGGCTTTTTCTTTGTCCGTATGATTGGATATGTTCGTTAGTTGATGACTTGCTCTGTTGCTTCTCCAGATAAAAGTGCAAGGCATTTTGCCTCATTTAAGAAGTGTGCAAAGTTAAGATTTTATAATATCGTGAGATTCTTATTTTTTAATTCACCAAAAATAACTAACTTTACAAACTATTAGACCGAAATGCGATTTTTGCAGCGAAAAGTAAACCAATTCGCCTTTTTGAGGTCAAAAAGAGAAATTTTTAAAAACCAATATAACAATGAAGCTTTCTAATGGAATATGGCCGGCACTTAGAGTGTTCTTCGGAATATTCATGGTGTGTGTCTATTTTGCAATGGCCTATCTCATGCTCATTAACTTCTTCAAGTGGGGTGAGGGTCTTGCCTGGTTCCGATATCTGCTGGCAGGCGTGTTTGCAGTATATGGCATATATCGGGCTTACCGTCAGGTGAAAGGCATCGACTACTACCGACTGAAAGATGCAAAAGGCGTAGAGGAGGTTGAAGAAGAAAGCCGTGTCGCCATCTTTATTAAAGAACAACTCAAGCAGTCAAACGGAAATCGTATTGATAATACTAATCAAGAACAAAGCAATGAAAAATAAACTCAACATATTCATTCTGCTGGCTGTTGTTGCCATGTTTCTTGTGGCGTGCGACTACTATAAGCCGAAGCACACTGCCACTACGGGAATCTCGAAGGTGATTTGCGAGGAATCGTTCCAAAACATTCTTGAGCAAGAGATTGAGGTCTTTGAGTATCAGTATCCCGAGGCCAACATACTCCCGCGCTACATGAGCGAGAATGCAGCCTTCGATTCACTTTTTAACGGCAAGGTTGACCTGATTGTCGTATCTCACGACTTGGCCACTAATGAGAAGGAATATCTCAAGTCATCGAGCCGCGCTTATCGCTCCCGCATGATTGCAGTAGATGCTGTGGCCATTATCGTGAACAAAGATAATGATATCGATGAACTGTCGCTCACTGAGCTGAAGGATATCTTTACCGGCAAGTATCGCACATGGGGCAAAGTGACACCCACCAAGAATCTTAAGAACGATTCGATAAAGCTTGTATTTGACAACAACGCTTCGGGTGTGTTCCACTACATCAGCGATAACTTCCTGAACGGCGGATTATTCAACTTCCAGGTCTATTCGCAACAGTCGCCCGAGGATGTGTTCAAGGCCATCGAGACTCACAAGAATGCCATTGGCTTTGTGGGAGTGAGCTGGATTACCGACGACATGAAGTCGAGCCTCTCGGTAGAGGAGCGATATAAAGACCTCAATAGCGAATCTATGGGCCCTGTGGCCATAGATTTCACCAATCGCATCAAGGTGATGAAGGTGAGGGCCGACAACAAGTTAAAAGGATACAAACCCTATCAGTATTATATTAATAGTGGTGACTATCCTCTGGTTCGCAAGATCTACGCCATCGATGCTTCGCCCATGGGCACGGTCGATCATAGTTTCTTCGTGTTCCTCACGGGTGTCATTGGGCAGAAGATTATTCTTCAAACGGGCATCATGCCAGGTTCTGAACCTGTACGAAATGTTGAAGTGAAATAATTGGCACGTATTTTGCAATAACACCAAACAAATTAGCGAGAGAAAACAATAAATTGTAATAACAACCTATAAAATTTTACTAAAATGAAAATGAAATTCTTTTTTGCTTCCCTGCTTGTTATGGGAGCTACCTTCGCAGGATTTGCTCAAGGAATCAGCGATGGAATTGAGTTTTACAAAATTGGCGATACTGAAAATGCCAAGACTTTGCTCGATCGCAATATGAGTTCAGCCTCTAACATGGCTGAGGCATATTACTACTATGGCCAGATTGCTTTCGATGAAGGAAATCTTAGTGAAGCACAATCTTATTACGACAAGGCGGTTGCCGCCAATCCCTCATATCCCTATAGCTATGTCGGCCAGGGCGCAATTCTCCTTAAGAACGGTAACAAAGGTGCAGCCGAGAACCTTTTCAAGCAAGCTCGCAAGTTGACCAAGAAGAATTCTAAACTGGAAATCGCCATTGCTCGTGCTTACTATGCCGCTAATCCTACTGCCTATGACAGCCAGATTAAGAAATGCGTCAAGGATGCACAGAAGTGGAACCAGAAAGATCCCGACTCCTACAATTTTGAAGGAGACCGTTTCTCTGACCTGCAAATGTGGGGCGATGCCGCCGCTCAATATGAGTGGGCAATGACCTACGAGCCCAGCAACATCGAGGCTACGGTGAAGTTTGCCAACACCTATTTCAAGGTGGCTCCTGACCTGGCAATCGAGAAGCTGCGTGAAATCGACAAGACTCAATCGGCATCGGCACTCGTGCAGCGCCAGATTGCAGAAAAGCTCTATGAACATGGTGACTTTGAAGAGGCTGCTCAGCGTTATGGCAACTACATTTCAGGAACTCGCAACCACTTCCCCAAAGATGAAGCTCGCTATGCACAGCTTCTCTATGTGGCCGACAAGTTCCAGGAAGCCTATGATATTGCAGCTCAGCTCAAGACTACAGTTCCCGCAGGCAGCTCTTACAGCTTCATTGCCGACCGCCTGATGCTTTACAGTGCAGCCAGCCTGAAGAAGTGGGACGATGCAGTGAGAGTAGGACAGAGTTTCTTTGGTGCTGAGAATGTGGCTAATGCACAAAACTACAATGCGCAGGACTACATTAAATATGCAACCTCGCTCGATGCAGCCGGTGGTCATGCCGAAGAAGCTATTTTTGCCTACGACAAGGCCATTGAGCTCGATCCTAACAACCTTGATCTTGTACGCCGCCTGGCTATCCAATATGCACAGGCCAAGCAATTTGACAAGGCCATCACCTTCGAGAACAAGGTGCTGAGCAACGAGAACTGCGTGGATGGCGACAAGAACGCTATGGCTGAAATCTATATTATGCAAGCCGAGGATGCCGTGGGTGATGCTAAGACAGCAGCTCTTGCCAACGCTATGACCTACATTAACCAAGCGCTGGATGGAAAGCCCGAAAATCTGACCTATCTCTATAACAAGTCGCTTATCGAGATGCAGATGGAAAGCTCGAATACCGGCAAGGCCTTGGGCACAATGCAGAAACTTGTGGATGTTATCAAGAGCAAAGACGACATCACTCCTTACAAACCCACTCTCGGTTATGCTTACAGCTACATAGCTCTCTACCACTATGGTGTCAAGAACTATGCAAAAGCACTCGATGCATTCAGGAGCTGGCAGGAGATTGATCCCACCAACACCAATATCGCAAATGCTATCGATCAGCTGAGCAAAGTGGTTAAATAAGAAATACTAGAGATTTATTCATGATAAAACCGGTCTGCATACAGCAGGCCGGTTTTTTTGTTTGCACTTCATCGCCACGCGATACACTGTTGAGGAATGTGTGATCTATCGTGCAGTAATTGTTTGGTCATTCGGTGAGTGCTTCCAGGTAGAATGAGAAAGGTCGGAAACCATCGTTGCAGCTAATCATGGCGCTCATGGGATTCTTCATCCATCCGTCATAGAAATTGCCTTCGCCACGCGCAAGCGACTCTACAAACGCTCGCATCGATTCCCAAGCCGACGGACACAGTCCGTCGGGCCGCTGCCCGTTCTCGGAAATCCACACTTGGCCTGCAATCACATCGCAGGTGTGTTCAATGGGGTTCTCGTAGGCGGACATCAGGTCGTGATACACAGTTTGCCTGATGGCTGTAATCTTAACTTTGAACATATAAAGCGGTCTAATGAATGTATAGGACAAAAATAGCGAAAATATCCGACTATTTTACTAAATTTGCATCGAAAAAAGAGATAACTAAAAAAGATTTATCAGCAATGATGAGAAGAGCTACCTTTATTCTATTATTTATCATGACAGGTGTCCTGAGCATGACTGCCCAGGACGAGAAAAAACCAATATTTAAAGAATTGCTGAGCCGTTTCACTTTTCATGGCTATGGCATGGTTGGATGGGAATACCACGACATGTCGAAACCAAACAACGAGTTTAGCGTCAATAAACTCATATTGATGAGCGACTTCAGGATTACTGACCGCTGGCACGCTTTTGCAATGGGCGATTTCTATAAGTTCTCGCTCCACGAACTGTGGATGAGCTACCGTTTTGCCGATGCCTTGACTGTGAAGGCAGGGCAGTTCAAGACACCTTTCTCACTTGAGAATCCCATTTCTCCCTCAACCCTTGAGCTGATTACACTCACATCGCTGGCAACCAACTACATGATATGTGGCAGTTCGCCGTTCATGATGCCAGGCGGTGCGGGGCGCGACATAGGCATCAGCGTCTATGGCGACTTGCTCAACCGTAGGCTGTCGTACGATCTGGCTGTGATGAATGGTTCGGGCCGCAATAACCGTGACAATAACTCGCAGAAGGATTTTGTCGGCAAACTCACGGTGCGTCCCATTCCACAACTTGCGTTGAGTGGCTCAGTGATTTTAGGTACTGGCAATGTGAAGGTGATTCCCGCTGAGAATGAGGTAGGGTATGTGTGTGAGGCAGCACCTGAAGTGACAGGCATCAAACCAAACGGAAATTTTAGTCGCAATCGCTATGCGGCCGGTGCCGAGTTGAAGACGGCTCCAGTGAATGTGCGTGCTGAGTATATGTGGGGCAAAGATGCCGATCTCAAAACTGATGGCGGTTATGTTACTGCACAGGTAAACAATGTGGCAGTGAAGCATCTGGATGTGGTAGCGTCGTTCGACCACCTGAATGCGCACAACGGCATCACTAACCGTTATTCGGCAGGGCTACAGTATTGGTTCTTTGGCAAATGCCGTGTTCAGGCAGGTTACAGCTACACGAAGCATCCTGATCAGAGTGGCGAGAATGGCATCCTCACTCAGTTGCAGGTTGCGTTTTAAGCGCTTGCTATTAGAGTCGCTGTTGCAGTGCTGTTAGCAAGCTGTTGTCGGCACCTGTGATTTATCGTGGTGGGTATATTTTGGTTGTTTTTATTTGTAAAAAAATAGGAGAAAATTTACAAAATTGAAACAACTGAACTTTTTTTGGGGAAAATAATGGGAAAAATGCAGAAAAAATTTGCATTTCTAATTATTATGGTTAACTTTGCATTTGCAATTGTAAATTAATATCATCAAATATGAAAAAGCTTTTGTCATTCATGTTGATATCGGCCTTCACGATATCGCTTACTGGTTTCAATAGTTATGCATCGCCCGACGACGACTTGAATTTGCCCGTGAAGAGGCTCTATCCCGACAGGGTAGCGGCCGAGCAGCAAAAGAAAGCCGATAAGAAGAAAAAGAAAAAAGTAAAACCTTGCAAGAGCGGGGAACAGTGCGAGTACTATGTGATGTATCACGAGTTGCTCGAAGAGCAAGCTGAAAAGCAAAAAGAGGTTCAGCAGGCTCTCGATATGGCTGAACTCGACAGTCTGCTCAACATCGACTATACTATTGTCGATTATGCCGAGCTTTACAAGCCAAAACCACTCAAATGGAAAGATGAGCCTGTGACCGAAACTACCGACGAGTTGAGGCCTTACTTCAAGTCTTTGCGCAGTGAGTTTGGACGCGATTGTTTGGTGCCCAGAGATGTGACAATGGGACACACCGACAACCAGATTTATTTCTACTTTGACGACAATGGTTCAACCCCTTCGGAGTTGCGCCTTCGTGCCCAGTACTATGCCGACGACCCCCTGAGCATGGATCATGTGAAGTTTGAGGTCAACGGATTTGACTACATCTTCAAGCCCACATCTATCCAGAGCGGTAAGAACGGTAAAAGCATGTATTGGGAGACATTCGATAATGCTCTCAAAACCAGTGACAAGGATATGATTTATGCGTTGTCTCATGCCACCACGGCTTCAGTTACATTTGTCAGTTCGGCTGGCATCAATCACCACATTCCCATCTCTGAAAGCCAAATCAAGGACTTTTACCGCACCCTGCAGCTTTATCGCAACATGGGTGGCAAGCTGTAAAGTCACAGATACCGATAAGATTTAATGTATATAGAAAGCAGAAAGGTGTGTTACCGGGATTGGTAGCACACCTTTTTTAGTCTATAAATACTGAATTCTGATTAGATCAGCGAAACATTTACGTCGGTTTCAGCTTCCTCAACGTTCACCTTACCTTCGCGAGCGAGCCAACCAAGGGCTGCATAAATTTCTTTTTCTTTCAGTTTTGTAGCTTTTTTCAGGCCCTTGACACCAAGGTTACCGTTGGCATCGTTCAGTGCGTTCCAAACGCTACCTGCCCAAAGTCCAATAATTTCTACGTTCATAATTAAATCATTTAGTAAAACAATAAGTTTTCAAAAATCGGTGCAAATGTAGTATTTTTTTGTCAAAATGCCAAATATATGTTGAAGAATTGTGTTATAAAACATATATAAATGCATTTTTTTATTAGATATGCCACTGTAAGTAGTAGCAAGTGTTTCGGTTTTCAAATAAAACGATTAACTTTGCACAGCATCATGAAAGGATTAGTTGTAAAAAACACCGGCAGTTGGTATCTTGTCCGCAATGAGCAGGGCGAGATGGTGCCATGCAAGATCAAGGGTAACCTTCGGCTTAAAGGTTATCGTTGCACTAATCCTGTGGCGGTGGGCGACCAGGTGGTGTATGAGCTTAAGACCGACGGAACCGCCATGATCAAGACCATTGAACCCAGGCAGAACTACATCATTCGCCGCGCCAGCAATTTGTCGAAGGAGTTCCAGATTCTGGCATCAAACCTGAGCCAGACGGTGCTGGTGGTCACGCTCGTTAATCCTGAAACCAACACTACCTTCATCGACCGCTTTCTGGCTACTGCCGAGGCTTATCGTGTACCTGCCATCATTGCTATCAACAAGATTGACCTGCTCACGGCCGAGGACGACCGCGCCTTGCTCGAGGCAGTGGCCTATCTCTACCGCTCCATTGGTTATACAGTGCATTTGGTGTCGGCGATGACGGGCGAGGGCATGGACGGGCTGCGCAGTAAGTTGGCCGGCAAGGTGACGCTCTTTTCGGGCAACTCGGGGGTGGGGAAGTCGTCAATCATCAATGCGCTCGTGCCCGACGCGGGGCTCAGGGTGGGCGATGTGTCGGCCTCGCACCACACGGGCATGCACACCACTACCTTCAGCGAGATGCTCGATCTGCCTGGTGGCGGAGCCATCATCGACACGCCGGGAGTGAAAGGATTTGGCACCATTGACTTCGAACGCGCCGAGGTGGCACACTATTTCCCCGAAATTTTCAAGGTGAGTGCCGACTGTCGCTTTGGTAACTGCACCCATACCCACGAGCCGGGCTGTGCCGTGCGTGAGGCAGTGGAGCAGCACCGCATCAGTGAGTCGCGCTACACCAGCTACCTGAGCATCCTCGACGACTCAGACCCCGACAAATACCGCAAACCCTTCTGATTTATCCCAGACTACGTCACAATTCTCTCACAAAGCCGGTGGCACACATAGAAGCAAAACACCGCAAGGGTTTGAGCCTTGCGGTGTTATTGTTTGTTGCTATTGCCCCTTAAGGGGCTTGGGTAGGTGGGTTATTCGCCGAGGATTGCTGCGACGCCGGGGAGGGTCTTGCCCTCGATGGCCTCGAGCATGGCTCCACCACCAGTAGATACATAAGATACCTGGTCGGCGAGACCGAACTTGTTGACGGCTGCTACCGAGTCGCCACCGCCCACGAGCGAGAACGCACCGTTCTCCTGGGTTGCCTGTGCCACATACTTGGCGATTTCGCCGGTGCCGTGTGCAAAGTTGTCGAACTCGAAGACGCCCACAGGTCCGTTCCAGAGGATAGTCTTGGAATTGAGGATGATTTCCTTCCAGTTAGCGAGTGACTTTTCGCCGGCATCCATGCCTTCCCATCCGTCGGGGATGTGGAAGATATCGACGGGCTTGCGCTCGGCTTCGTTCGAGAAGTCGTTGGCAGCGATGGTCTGCACCGAGAGGCTGAGGTTGACGCCTTTCTCCTTGGCAGCTGCGAGGATGTTGAGTGCCTCAGGCATGAGTTCGTCTTCGTGAAGCGACATGCCGATGGAGCCGCCTTGTGCCTTGATGAAGGTGAAGCCCATGCCACCGCCAATGATTAGGTTGTCAACCTTGTCGAGCAGGTTCTTGATGACACCGAGCTTAGATGACACCTTGCTGCCGCCAATGATAGCGGTGAAGGGACGCTGAGCATTCTTGAGCACATTGTCGATGGCTACAACTTCCTTCTCCATGAGGAAGCCGAGCATCTTGGCGTCGTCGGCAAAGTAGTCGGCGATAACAGCGGTAGATGCGTGACGGCGGTGAGCGGTGCCGAAGGCGTCGTTTACATAAACATCGGCATAGCTTGCGAGCGTTTTGGCGAAGTCGGCCTGACGGGCCTTCATCTCCTTCTTGGCGGCATCGTAGCCAGGATCGGCCTTGTCGATACCCACAGGCTTACCTTCTTCCTCGGGATAGAAGCGGAGGTTCTCGAGCAGGAGCGCTTCGCCGGGCTTGAGTGCAGCAGCCTGGTCGGCAGCCTTACCGCAGTCGGGGGCGAACTGAACGGGCACGCCAATGGCGGCAGAAACTGCATCGACAATCTGGCTGAGCGAGAGTTTGGGATTCACTTTGCCTTTGGGCTTGCCCATGTGCGACATCATGATGAGCGCGCCACCGTCGGCAAGAATCTTCTTGAGGGTGGGGACGGCGCCACGAATGCGGGTGTCGTCGGTAATTTTGCCCTCTTCGTTGAGGGGCACATTAAAGTCGACACGCACGATGGCTTTTTTGCCTGCAAAATTAAAGTCGTTGATGTTAATCATTTGTCTAAAAAGTTTATAGTTTATAATAATATGTGTTGTCTATTGGATGCAAAGATAATGGAAAATGCTTGCAAAAGCAAATAAAAATCACTGAAGCAGAGCCGCCATTTGCTGCTGCATAGCCTGGGCCTTGATAGCAGCGACCTGGGCGAAGTCGTCGTCGCTTGAGGCGTGGATGATGCCACGCGACGAGTTGACGATGAGTCCGCACTGGCTGTTCATGCCATATCGGGCCACCTCCTCGAGGCTGCCACCTTGGGCACCTACGCCAGGCACGAGCAGGAAGTGGTTGGGTATGATTTCGCGAATGCGCTTGAACATCTCGCCCTGTGTGGCTCCGACAACATACATCATCTTGCCGGCATCGGCCCACTGCTGGGTCTTGTTGAGCACATGCTCGAAGAGGGGAGTGCCCTGCTGGTCACAGATGAACTGAAAGTCGCGCGAGCCCTTGTTAGAGGTGAGTGCGAGCACAATGACCCACTTACCCGGGTAATCGAGGAAGGGGGTGATACTGTCTTCACCCATATAGGGGGCAATGGTGAGTGCATCGACATCGAGGGTCTCGAAGAAGCTGCGGGCATACATGCGGCTGGTGTTGCCTATGTCGCCACGCTTGGCATCGGCGATGATGAAGATGTCGGGGTAGTTGTGACGGATGTAGGCGATGGTGTCTTCAAAAGCTTTGTAGCCTTTTATGCCCTGTACCTCGTAGAAAGCCAGGTTGGGCTTGAAGGCGATGGCATACTGTGCTGTGGCATCGATGATGGCCTTGTTGAAGGCGAAGAGGTCGCCACAGAGTGAAGCATGCATCTTGGCGGGGTCGGGGTCGAGACCCACACAGAGGAATGACTGCTTTTTGAGGATGTTCTGATAGAGTTGTTCTTGAGTCATGTTTTGGGTTGAGGGTTTTTGATGCGAGCAAGCTCGCGGTTGAGGGGTTAGGGTTTAGGGTTTAGAGTTTATTTGTGAGTAGTGAATAGTAGCGTAGTGAATAGGGGTTTAGAGTTCGGCTTCTTTGAGTTTCTCGGCATTCTCGGCCACGATGAGGTGGTCGATACAGTCCTGGATATCACCGTCCATGAAGGCAGGGAGGTTATAGATGGTGTAACCGATGCGATGGTCGGTGATGCGGCCCTGCGGGTAGTTGTAGGTGCGAATCTTAGCAGAGCGATCGCCGGTGGAGACGAGCGTCTTGCGGCGCGAAGCGATGTCGTCGACATACTTCTTGTGCTCGTTGTCGTAGATGAAGGTGCGCAGTCGTGCCAGGGCGCGCTCCTTGTTCTTGGGCTGGTCGCGAGTCTCGGTACACTCGATGAGGATTTCCTGCTGTTCGCCGGTGTTGGGGTTGGTCCACATGTAGCGCAGACGCACACCCGAGTTCACCTTGTTCACATTCTGTCCGCCGGCACCACCACTGCGGAAGGTGTCCCACTTGATTTCACCCTCGTTGATGTGCACATCGAAAGGCTCGGCCTCGGGCAGCACAGCCACAGATGCGGCGCTTGTGTGCACACGGCCTTGCGTCTCGGTGACGGGCACACGCTGCACACGGTGCACGCCCGACTCATATTTCATGGTGCCATAGACATTGTCGCCCGTGACACTGAAGACGATTTCCTTGTAGCCGCCGGCAGCGCCCTCGCTCATGCTTGACACCTGCACATTCCAGCCCTTGCTCTCGCAGTAACGGGTGTACATGCGGGCGAGGTCACCGGCAAAGAGGGCCGCCTCGTCGCCGCCCGTGCCGCCGCGAATCTCGAGCACCACATTTTTGGAGTCCTCGGGGTCTTCGGGGATGAGGAGCAGCTTGATTTCCTCTTCCATTTTGGGGATGAGGGGCTCGAGTTGGTCGATTTCTTCCTTGGCCATTTCCTTAATATCAGGGTCACTCTCGGTTTCGAGCAGGGTCTTGGCATCGGCGAGGTCGGTTATGGTTTTCTTGTAGTCGTTGGCAGCCTTGAGCAGTGTTTCAAGGCTTTTGTATTCTTTAGTCAGCTTAACATATCGTTGCTGGTCGGCAATGACTGAAGGGTCGGTGATGAGCGTGCCGATTTCTTCAAACCGGGCATCGAGTCCGTCGAGGCGTTCGAGTAGAGTAGAGTTAGCCATTCTTTATAGAGGTGTTTAGAAAAGTTTCGAAATGTTTTCGGTGAACAGTTTCACTGAGATGGCAAGCAAGATGATGCCAAAGAACTTGCGGATGAAATAGATGCCGCCAGCGCCCAGAATGCGCTGAATCTTGTCGGTGGAACGAATCACAAAATATACCCATATCATGTTGATGGTGAGTCCGATGAGGATGTTGATATCGGCATACATGGCACGCAGGGAGATGAGGGTGGTGAACACGCCTGCACCAGCCAGCAGCGGGAAGACGATGGGCACCAGTGTCGCTTCTTTCACGGGGCCGGTATTCTTGAAAATCTCCACATCAAGAATCATCTCGAGCGCCATGAAGAAGATAAGAATGGCACCTGCGGCAGCAAAGGAGTCGATGTCGCAGTTGAAGATGTTGAGAATCCAGTTACCGCCGTAAAAGAATCCTACCATGAGTGCGAAGGAGTAGAGCGTTGCCTTGATGGCGCTCACGGAACGCCCCTTTTCCTTGATTTGCAAGATGATGGGGATGGCGCCGACAATGTCGATGATGCCCAACAACACGAGGAAGGCGCTCAATATCTCAGTGAAATTAATGTTACCCATAAATTATAATGAATAAATTTAATGCAAAATTAGTAAATTTGAATGATTCAATCGCAACATAGAGGCAAAAAGGATGAAAAAGATGCGGTCGAATGAAGCTTGCAAAAATAAATGAGGTGCCATTGCTACTTGCTAATGCCACTTGTGAGGATGTGATGCTTTATAGAAAATAATACTGAAAACTGTGGTTAAAATGAAGGATTGTTGGCAGAAATGTATTATTTTTGCAAAGAAAACTTATAAATAATACAATTATGAAAAATACTTTAAAGTCGATAATCCTTGTGCTGGTGTTTGTGCTTGGGGTGAGCGTAAATGTTTGGAGTTCAAACAGTAATACACTGGTTGTGTATTATAGTTTTACGGGCAATGTGCAAAAGATTGTGAACGCATTGCAGCAACAAACCAGCGTTGATGTGATGCAGGTTGAACCCGCTGAAGAAGGTCTTGACTATGCTGCCGACAACTATGCATTGGGCAGCAGTTTGATAGCAGCAATCCGAAATAACCCGAACGATCCGGCGTCATATCCTGAAATCAAGCCTTTGGGAGTGAATTGGGGAAAATATGGCAATGTGATAGTTGCCACACCATTGTGGTGGAGCCAGATGGCCGCTCCGATGCAGACTTTCCTGTTCCAAAACGGCACAGCTATGGCCGGCAAGAATGTGGGCCTGATTGTGTCGAGCGCGAGCAGTGGCATCAGTGGTGTTGTGGCCGATGCTAAGCGTCTGGTACCCAACGGTAATTTTCTGGAACCAAACTTGTGGATTAAGTCGGCACAGACTGGCAATGCATCGAACCTTGTGAGCGATTGGCTTGCCGAAGTGAATTTTCCTGCAAGTTCGAGCGGAGAAACCATGCAGGTGAATGTGAAGAACAAGGTGTTTGTTGCATCGCTCGAAGACAATGCTACTGCTGCAGCATTCAAGCAGCAGTTGCCGCTGACGGTAACCATGAATGAACTGAATGGCAACGAGAAGTATTATTATATGGACACAACACTGCCCACAGCCGCGACAAATCCTGGCACCATTCATGCCGGCGACATCATGCTCTATGGCAACAATTGCGTGGTGGTGTTTTACGAGACATTCAACACATCATACTCGTATACGAAGATTGGTCATATAGATGATGCGACGGGGCTGAAACAGGCTCTGGGCACTGGTAATGTGGCAGTTGGTTTCCTGCCAGTAGGCGAGAGCAGCGAAAAGGGTGACCTGAACGGCGATGGACGCGTGAATGTGAGCGATGTGGCCACTCTGATTAACATGATACTGGGATTACTGTAAGGATTGGTTTAAGGATGCAACATCGTGTCATGCTTTAACATCACTTCAGGATGCCGTTTAATCCACTCAAGTCTCTGTGCCAGTCGTTTCTCGTCAATGACCTATAGTGCTTTACTCATGCAAAAATGATATTTTTTTCTATGATAGCGAATATTTTACTATATTTGCATATTAATATTAAGTAATAACCTAAAAGTTAATAAAAAAATGAAGAAACTTTTTACTTTTTTGTTGATTGCACTTGTTGCCATTAGTGTTAATGCAGCAGGAGTTATGATTTGTGGAAAGGTCTACAATGAGAACAGTTATCAGCTTATAAATCAGGAACTCACTGATGCTGGCTATTTGAAGAGCGGAAGTTTGGCCTATGATCCTGTGAACTACAAATTGACACTCAACAATGCCGATATATTGTGCGATAAAACTATTATTGAGACCTATCAGCTTGAGGACCTTGAGATAGAGGTGATAGGTAATTGCACACTCAAGACTAAAAAAGAAGGTAATGAGAATGTAGATAATGGCCTCAGCTGTATAAATGTCACTGCCGGTAATACCAAGCCAATGACTATTGATTTCACTGGCAACGGATCGCTGATAATGACTTCTACCAATATTGCTTTCTTTGCATTCAACCGATATAGCGTGCAATACAAGTTTGACGGTCCTGATGTCACCATTAAAGCTGCCCGTGGCATTTGGTCAACCAGTGTTTATCGTGTGGCTTATAAGATGAATGCCGGTTCGTTGAAGATTTGGAGCGATTATGGAGCCATCGACCATGCTTTCAATATGGATAATGGTGTGTATGGCACTATGTCGTTTGCCCCAGGCATAAAAATCTTGGAGCCTTATGATGGCTACTGGGATTGTGTGTTGCCAAAGAATGGTTATGCCCAGATAAGACACTTTGCTGGTGAGGCCAAGACAGTGAAGATTGGCAGCACCTACGACCTCAAGGTTGGCGGAGTGCAAGTTACTACCCAAAACTGCAACGACATCCTGGGTGATGGCAAGGTCTCTTACTTTCAGACAAATAACTTCTTGACTTTGAACAATGCCACAATTGAGACCGATCTTCAAGTCATCGTCAGTGACATCCAATGGCTAAAAATCAGGCTAGTGGGCAATAACCGTCTCATCACTCATCACAATACTTATGGTATAGATTTAATTGAGTGTGATGGCGTGGCAATTGAAGGCGCAGGCAATGGAGTGGAAAATGACAAGTTGTCGATGGAATCGACTGTCAATCAAGTGGGCATAGGTTACTTCACCCATAAGAAAGGCGAACCTGCTCAAACCTACATCCGCAACTGCTCTATCACAATGCCCGAAGGTGAGATTCAAAACGAGGACAATGACTGCGCGCTCATTATAGAGAACGCATATATTCACTTAGCAGATGGTTACATAAGCACACCGCCAGCGCTCACCCTCAACAATTGCTACATCAGTAACCCCGTGGGAGGGCATGTTAGTGATTACGGCGAGATCTGTGCCAACGGCAGCAACGGCATGTACTGGGGTGAGATTGAAATTAAGCCAGGCACTGCACCCTCGCCTGTCATTGTGGGTGATGTGAACGAAGATGGCGAAGTGGATGTGCGTGACATTACGGCTCTTATCGATATCATCATGAACTCGATTACCGACAACCCACGCGCCGATGTGAGTGAAGATGGAGAGATTGATGTGCGCGACATCACCGCCCTCATTGACATCATCATGAACAACTGATAGTGTTATGAGGACTAAGTCCATTAGGGCCGCTGGTCGATGTGCTGGTGACGAAGTCGAATAAAGACAGTATAACGGGCTCAGGCATTAAGGGCACGATTACCTATGTGCCTGAAATCAACACGCTGACGCTCACCGATGCCACCATCACCTCGGCTACTAACGGGATTAAATCCGGGAGAACGGTTCCCGGCCTGAAGATAGTGCTCAACGGCACCAACACCATATCGATGACGGCATCGGGCCGCGCGGCAATAGATTTACAAAACAGCGATGGCGCCTCAA
>CACXLJ010000020.1 GCA_902768435.1 uncultured Bacteroidales bacterium
GCGTGAGGGTCCCACCTCTTCCCATTCCGAACAGAGAAGTTAAGCCTCACCACGCCGATGGTACTGCGAAAGTGGGAGAGTAGGTAACCGCCCCCTAATGTGAAAAGGCTCTGGAGTTTACTCCAGGGCCTTTTCTGTTTAACGGCACTGGTGGTCAGCGCTGCCACTATTGTGTAGTGCCATCGGCGTCGTACCACGCCAGATGGTACGATTTAGTGGGAGAGTAGGTAACCGCCCCTTAATTGAAAGCTCTGGAGCTGCTGCTCCGGGGCTTTCGTTTTTTATAGCCGCTCTGGCCGCTCTAGTAGCTCTAGATGTTCTAGTAGTTCTAGTAGCTCTAGATTTTCTAGTAGTTCTAGATATACTAGATTAGTTTGAGGGCTTGTGGTGGTAGGTATTCTTGGGTTTTGAGGGTGATGTGGGATTATTAGAGAATAAAAATGTGGGGGATGGGCAATAAAATTGGGTTTTGTTCGTTTATGTTATAATTAAGGGCATATAGTCCTTGGTTTCGCAAAATGTTATGATATTCATGAAACGGACGATATACATACTTGTTGCTGTGATGGTTGGCACGCTAACGATGGGCTTGAACTCGTGTAAAACGCCTAAGATGCGTGTTGCCGATGAAGCCTATGAACGCGGCGAATTCTATGATGCCTCGAATATTTACCGCAAGATTTATAATAAGTTGAGCCATAAGGAAGACCGTTGGCTCAGAGGTGAGGTGGCGTATAAGATGGGTCTTTGCTACCGGAGACTTAACCAGAGTTCGCGTGCCGAAGCCGCCTTTGTGAATGCGTTGCGCTATGAGTATGAGGAAGACAGCACAATATATCTGTATCTGGCTCAGGCCCAGCATATGAACGGCAAATGGAAAGATGCCAGGCAGAATTATGAAAAGTATTTGACCTATGTTCCTGACGACTATGTGTCGCAGCAGGGCATTCGTGCCTGTGACATGGCACCCAAATGGAAAGAAGACGGGTCGCGCTACACCGTGAAACTCGACAAGATGTTTAACTCACGCCGTGCCGACTTCTGCCCTCAGTACCTTGGTGCCGATTTCGACCAGATATTCTTCACCTCGTCGACCGAGAAGGCAACAGGTGAGACCAAGAGCGAGATTACTGGCACGAAACGCAGCGACATCTTCTTCTCGAAGAAGGATGAGAAAGGCAAGTGGACGCGTCCCCAACCTGTTGAGGGTGATCTTAACACCGAGTGGGATGAGGGTGTGACCTCGTTTAGCCCTGACGGCAGCACGATGTATCTGGCCAAGGTGATCAGGAAAGCCGATGGCCCCTCGGCGGTAGAAATCTATACATCGACGCGCTCGGAGGCCAAGTGGGGCGCTGCCGCAAAATTTGACATCACCGCCGACACGCTTTCGTCGTATGGCGACCCAGCAGTGAGCGCTGACGGAAATTGGCTCTACTTCACGAGCGACATGCCAGGTGGCTATGGCGGCCTGGACTTGTGGCGCATCAATATAAAAGATCGCATAGGTACGCTGCAGAACATGGGCGGGCAAATTAACACACCCGGTGATGAGCGTTTCCCCTTTTGCCGCACCGACAGCCTGCTCTACTTCTCGAGCAATGGCCATGCCGGATTTGGTGGATTGGACCTGTTCAGGGCCGCGCTGCAGCCCTCGGGCAAATGGTTTATCCAGAACATGGGAGCGCCCATGAACTCGTCGGCCGACGACTTCGGCATTACCTATGGCAAGGGCGAAACTGGTTTCTTCAGTTCCAACCGCAAGGATGCTCGTGGTTATGACAAGATATACACTTTCGAGAAACCTGAACTCAAGGTGTGGATTTCGGGTTATGTGCTCGACAAGGACGAAGAACCCGTGCCCAATGCCGTGATACGCATTGTGGGTGATGACGGCAGCAACCAGAAGGCCGCCGCCAACCCCGACGGCAGTTTCCGCTTTGACCTGGAGCGCGGCGTGAAATATGTGATGCTTGCAGGCGCCAATGGCTACATGAATTCTCAGCAGCAGTTTGAGAGCGACCTTGAGGAGGCCGATGCCGAGTACTATGTGGACTTTGTGCTTGCCGCCATGATGAAGCCGCAGGTGGTTGAAAACATCTTCTACGACTTCGACAAGGCCTCGTTGCGTCCTGCCTCGAAAAAGGCCCTCGACGACCTGGTGAAGACCTTGAATGAGAATCCTTATGTGACCATAGAACTCTCGGCTCACACCGACCGTGTGGGCAGTGACCAGTATAACGACGGACTGAGTCAGCGTCGTGCCCAGTCGGTAGTAGATTACCTCGTGAAGCACGGCATTGACATGGCGCGCCTGAAACCGCAGGGCTACGGCAAACGCCGCCCCAAGGTGGTGACCAAGCGCATCAATCGCCTTTACCCGCAGTTTGCCGTGGGCGACACGCTGAATGTAGAGCGCGTGGATACCCTCTCGAAGGAAGACAAGGCCGCAGCTGACCAGATTAACCGCCGCACCGAATTCATGGTGCTGAGCACCAATTTCCAACCCTTTGCCGAAGACCTGAAGCGTATGCGCGAAGAGGCTGAACGCCTTAAGGCCGAAGCCGAAGAGCGTGGCGAGACCTTTATCCCGCCCGCCTATCTGCAGGGTGAGGATAAGAAAGACGGGACCAGTTCTGCCGCATTTGGCACGACGGTAAAGAATCCTGATAATCTTGACAATGATGCCGAAGCATTGAAAAAGAAGGAGATGGAAAAGGCCGGCCTTGATCCCGATAAGGAAAGCAATAAACCCGATGTTGGTGGGCTCTCTGGCCCTGGCACGAAGGGTGGGGGCAATAACTCAGGCAATAATTCGGGCTCGGGCTCGGGCAGAGGCTCAGGCAACGGCTCACGGGGTGGCAACAAGGGTTCGGACCTTGATGGCATGACGCCACAGCAGATTATTGACAAGGCCCGAAAAGACTCCAAAAAGGGTCATTAACCCACTAAACTGAAAACCTTAAACCAAACAAGATATGTTCTCAGGAATAGTAGAAGAGGCCGCCCAAGTGGTGGCATTAGAGAGAGAAGAAGGAAACCTGCACATCACGCTGAAGTGCAGTTTTACCGACGAGTTGAAAATTGACCAGAGTGTAGCGCACAACGGAGTGTGCCTCACGGTGGTGAAACTGCCTGGCGACGGAACCTATACTGTAACAGCCGTGCAGGAGACACTTGACCGCAGTAATCTGGGCCTGCTCAAGGTGGGCGATGAGGTGAATGTTGAGCGCAGCATGCTCATGAACGGCCGCCTCGATGGCCACATTGTGCAAGGTCATGTTGACCAGACGGCTACCTGCCAAAGCGTGACCGAAGAAGACGGCAGCTGGCGCTACCGCTTTGCCTACGAGGTGCCTGCTGGCATGGCCTCGAAAGGATATGTGACAGTTGAGAAGGGCAGCGTGACGGTGAACGGCGTGAGCCTGACGGTGTGCAACAGCGAGGCTAACAGCTTTGAGGTTGCCATTATCCCCTATACCCACCAGTTGACCAACTTCCACAACATTGTGAAGGGCACAGTGGTGAATCTGGAGTTTGACATCATAGGCAAGTATCTTGCCCGCCTCATGGAATTTACAACGAAATGAAGAAGATAGGCATCATCAGCGACACGCACAGCTACTGGGACGACCGCTATGCGGTGCACTTTGCCGACTGCGACGAGATATGGCACGCAGGCGACATAGGCAACGAGAAAGTGGCGTTGCGTCTCGAGGGGCTGGTGCCAGTGTTCAGGGCTGTATATGGCAATGCCGACGGCGGGGTGCTGCGTCATAAGTACAAAGAGATGGAAATCTTTGAGACCGAGGGCGTGAAGGTGGTGCTGACGCACATTGGCGGTTATCCTGGCCGTTATGCGCCGGGCATACGCACGCGGCTGCAACTGTCGCAGCCCAAACTTTTTGTGTGCGGCCACAGTCACATACTGAAGGTGATACCCGACCGTCAGCTGGGTGTGCTCACCATCAATCCAGGAGCGGCAGGTCGCCAAGGGTGGCAAAAGGTGCGCACTCTCATCAAACTCACACTCGACAACGGGGAAATAACCGGCTGCCAAGTGATAGAACTTGCCGAAGACCGCGAGAATCCGCAAGGAAGTATTTTAGATTAAGTTAAAAAAGAGATATGACGATGAAACACTACATGTTGCTGGTCGTGGCGGTGCTGATGTTGGGTGCTGTGGGCTGCAAGACCAGTGAAGAGAACTACAAGGCCGCCTATGACAAGGCTGTGGCACGCACACAGGAGAATGTGGGTCTGGAGGCCTATGACAAGGTGCAAGCCGAGAAACGCCGCTACACCGAGGTGGTGAATGGCGACAGCGTGCGTGTGGTGCGCGCTCACTGCAACATTGTTGACGGACAGCATGCCGATGTGAAGAAATATAGTGTGGTGGTGGCGGTGTTTGACCAGTTGATTAATGCGCGTTCCTATCGCGACCGCCTGAAGGAACAGGAAGGCTTTGAATCGTATGTGGTGATGAACAACAGCGACAAGAAGTATCATGTGATAGTTCAGGGATTTGACGACAAGCCTCAGGCAGTGGCATTTATCAAGAACATTCAGGAGAATCCCAGCTTCATGAAGATGAAAATACTGGTGCCCATCCCGTGGATACTGGAGAAGCGCTGATGATTGAGGGAGCGAGCGTTGCTCGCGGTTAAGAGTTGGCATCAAATAAGAGTCAGGTTTGTAGAATGTAGACCGAGAATGGGCGTACACCTTCTTGGCTGAAACGAAATAGTAACGCCCTGCTTTGTGACCACGAAGCAGGGCGTTGTTGTTAGTTGCAGTTTTGTGTGGCTGGCGTTTACTTCACCTCCCAGGTGTCGCCTGCCATGACCATCTCGCGCAGTGTCTCGAAGCCGCGTTTGCCTTGCACGGCATCGACCTGAGCCTGCACCTCGGCATCGTAGGTGAGTGCTTCCACATCGCGAATCACGCCAAGAGCGAGGGGCAGTTCGTGTCCGTCCATCATGGCGAGTTGCTGGTGCAGGAAGTTGTTCTCGCAGTGTGCGTCGTGCACGAGCACATCGTCGATGGTATAGCCATCTTCACCAATAGTTACAGCCTTGAGTCCGAAACCGTCTTGCACAATGCCCTTGTCGCGGTTCTTGCCGAAGATCATCTTCTCGCCGTGCACGAGGTGAATGGTGCGGTCGGGGCGAGTCTCGCGGTCGGTCACGAAGTTGTGGATGCCATTGTTGAAAATCATGCAGTTTTGCAGGATTTCGACCACCGAGCAGCCGCGATGCTTTTGTGCCTCGACCAGAATCTCTTGAGAAATCTGGAGTTCGACATCGATGCTGCGGGCAAAGAAAGTGCCGCGCGCGCCAAACACGAGTTCGGCAGGGATGAAGGGGTCCTCGGTGGTGCCGTAAGGCGACGACTTGGAGACGCAGCCACGGTCGCTTGTGGGTGAGAACTGACCCTTGGTGAGGCCGTAGATCTTGTTGTTGAGCAAGATGAGGTTGAGGTCGATGTTGCGACGCACCTCGTGGATGAAGTGGTTGCCGCCGATGGCGAGACCGTCGCCGTCGCCCGAAATCTGCCAAACGGTCATTTCGGGATTAGCCACCTTGAAGCCAGTGGCCACGGCGCCGCCACGACCATGAATGGTGTGGAAACCATAGGTGTTCATGTAGTAGGGCAGGCGTGACGAGCATCCGATGCCCGAGATGACGGCAGTCATGTGGGGCGGAATGCCGAGTTGGGCCATAGCCTTGTGAAGCACATTGAGCACGGCGTGGTCGCCGCATCCAGGACACCAGCGCACCGACTGGTCGCTCTTGAAATCCTTAGGTTGGTATTTCTGGGTGTTCATATTGTTCTGTTCCATATCATTTACCTCCCATTATTTTTTTTACGCCATCTACAATGTCGTGAACCATGAAGGGTTGACCTTGCACCTTGTTGATGCGCTTGATGTTGAGATTAGGAATTTTTGACTGCAGATAGGCAGCAAACTGGCCGTTGTTGAGTTCGGCCACAATCACATTCTTGTAGCCCGCGAGCACCTCCTCGGTGTTGGTGGGCAGCGGGTTGATGTACTGGAACTGAGCGAAGTCGATGTTGCGGCCGGCCTTGTTGAGTTCCTCGTAGGCGGTGTAGATGTGTCCGTAGGTTCCGCCCCATCCCACGAGGATGGTGTCGGTCTGGTTGTCGCACTCGGTGAGCACCTCGAGTTCGGGGATGTACTTGGCCACATTCTGCACCTTGAGTTCGCGAGCCTTGACCATGCGTTCGTGGTTCTCGGGATTGTTAGAGAGGGTGCTGGTGTTGTAGTCCTTCTCGAGACCGCCCACGCGGTGTTCGAAGCCCTCGGTGCCGGGGATTGCCCAATAGCGCACATTGTCGATGTTGCGCATGTATGGGGTCCAGTGTCCGCGCATGTCCTTGGTCACGAAGTTGGGGTGAATGTCGGGGTAATCGCCCACCTCGGGGATGCGCCATGCCGAAGAGCCGTTGGCAATGAAGGCGTCGGTGAGCAGGATGACGGGAGTCATGTGCTCGAGTGCAATGCGTGCTGCTTCAAATGCCATGTGGAAGCAGTCGGCCGGCGAGAGTGCTGCCAGCACCACGAGGGGGCATTCGCCGCTGCGGCCATAGAGAGCCTGCATGAGGTCGGTCTGTTCGGTCTTGGTGGGAAGTCCGGTCGAGGGGCCGCCACGCTGCACATCGATCACCACAAGGGGAAGTTCGGCCATCACAGCCAGTCCCAGACCTTCGCTCTTGAGTGCGAGACCGGGGCCCGAAGTGGAGGTTACAGCGAGGTGTCCGGCATAGGATGCACCGATAGCCGAGCATATGCCGCCAATCTCGTCTTCCATCTGAATGGCCTTGACGCCCATGTCGCGTCGCTTGGCGAGTTCGTGCAAAATGTCGGTTGCAGGGGTGATGGGATAACTGCCCAGGAACAAGGGGCGTCCGCTCTTCTCAGAAGCGAGGATGAGTCCCCAAGCGGTGGCCTTGTTGCCGTTGACATCGGTGTAGATGCCCGGGCGGAACTTGTCGGTCTCGATGCGGTAGTTCGATACTGATGCGTGGATATTGTGTCCGTAGTCGTAGCCGCCGCGAATCACCTTGGCATTGGCCTCATAGACTTCGGGCTTCTTCTCAAACTTGCGTTGCAGGTAGCGCAGCGGTGCGCTCATGGGCAGGTTGAAGAGCCAGCACACGAGACCAAGCGCGAACATGTTGCGGCACTTCATTTGTGCCTTGAGGTCCATGCCGCTGTCGGCCAGCGCAGCCTTCACCATCTCGGTCATGGGCACTTCCACAACCTGAGTGTTGAGGTGCAGTTCCTTGTAGGGCTTGTCGGTCTTGAACTCGGCTTTTTCCAGGTCGGCTTTCTGGAACGAGTTGATGTCGACAATGACCACGCCACGGGGGCTGAGGAATCTCACATTCTGCTTGAGTGCAGCGGGATTCATGGCGACCAGCACATCACACTCATCGCCAGGGGTGTGCACACCGTGACCAATGTTGACTTGGAAACCACTCACGCCATTGAGCGAGCCTTGCGGGGCGCGCACCTCGGCGGGGTAGTCGGGGAAAGTTGAAATGATGTCGCCAATCTCGGCCGACACATTCGAGAAGATGTTGCCGGCGAGCTGCATACCGTCGCCACTGTCGCCTGAGAAACGGACGACGATGCTCTGACGGAAACGAACATTGTTTTTTTCTAACATATCGGAATTTAAGTGTTTAATAACTTGATTTCACAAGACATTTCATGAATTACGGGGGCAAAGTTAGGCATAAAGTGGACAATAAAAAATTTTAGAGGTGAAAACTTCGTTAAATCTCTAAATTTTAAGCAAGTAGGTGGTTTTGGCAAAATGAAACGAAAAGCGGGTTTTGGTTGTCACAATGATAACGGAATATGAGGGATTCAGTAGCAATGTGCTTGATAAAAAATCGGGTTGATAATCGTGAGCTAAAAAACAAAAAACTCCCGCCCGGGAGTGGGCGAGAGTTTTTTATGAGAGTTACTGAATAAGAGTTCTCTTATTTGATAACTTTAGCAGCCGACTTGGTGCCGTCGGTGTAAGTGGTAACCATGATGTTTACACCGTCGAATGGCTTGTTGCTCTCGGCACCAGCCAGGTTCACATACTTCACACCGGCAACAGTCTTAGCAGTGATGTCGTTAACAGCAGTAGAAATGGGATTGTTCTTTGTAACAATCATCTTGATGTTGTCAACAGCGGCTTTGCTCTCGGTATCTTCAACAAGCTGGATGGTGTAGTTGCCAGCAGCTGGCAGACGGAAGTTCTTGCCCTCGGGTTCGGTGTATAATGTGATTTCAATGCCATCGTCTATCATACCTTGGGTAATATCGAAGTATTCAACGCCTTCATTCTCGCTGATACCGCCAATCCAGATCCAGTCGTTCTCACCAGGAGTGAGGAGCTTGAATTCGAGGCACTCGGGATCATCGGTCTGCACTGCGTCGAATGTTGCACCGTCGGCAGTGATTTCGAGAGGCTCTTCAGCATTCCAACCATTGAAACCGCCGCACACATAGTACTTGTTGCCTGGGGTGTAACCAAAGGTGACGCGGGCAAGGAAATTGGACAGATCTTGTGCTTGTATATTTCCACTATAATCATAGTTCTCAAAGTAGGTGTAGTTTGGAGTGTTTTCATCTTCAGAAGCGGTGCCCCAGAAATAGGTTGTGCCATATACACCCGGCTCGGTCACATCGGCTTGAACCAGCAGGTTGCCACCATGATAAGCAAAGGGTTCGTCGAGAACGAATTTCAGTTCAAGTCCTCCTTGCTCGGGGACGAGTGTGGCAACAACTTGAGCGCCTTCAATTGCAGCCATTTCAGTGAAACTGCCTTGTTCCACCTCCATGAGCGACAAGGTTAGTTTGCCATCATAGAACTTGATGACATAACTACTAAAGTCTTGCCCCTCCATTTGTACATTAGCAAGTGTGTAGAACGTGAGTTCAGTGATTTCTCCACCAGCCATTTCGGTCAGAGAGTCGGCGGGATAGATCATCTGGCTCATTCCAGGAGTATCATACCAGAGGCCATATACGGGAATTGTTCCAGAATAATACTCACCTCCACAAATGGTCAAATTTTCGGCTTGTGCTGCGAGTGCCAGCATAGCCACAGCAATAAGAGTAAAAATTTTCTTCATAATAAAAATGTTTTAGGGTGAATAAGAAATGTTTTAAAAAGAACTGTTTTAAAGTAGTTACATAATGATGGTGCATAATATGTTACAAATATATGGTTTTTTCTAAACATTTTATGGTTATTTGTGCTATTTTTATTTGAAAGAATTGAAAAACTATTAATTATTGTGAGGATTTTTAATTTTGGTTGTGGTTTTGTGTGGGGATTTGTGTATATTTGCAGTAGAAAAACTATTGGTTGAACAAAAACATGACGATTATGAAAAAGATATTATTACTCATAGCATTATTGATGCTGGGTTTCAGCACCGTGACCCAGGCCGATGACTACATTGGGCTGATGAATCAAATGTTTTCTTGTAACAGTGTGTATTCGGAAGAGACCATGAGGCAGTCTATACAATCAGGTCCGAATCCCATTCCCTACACTGGTAGTGTATCGTTCGACGGGCCCAAACGCAGAGTTGTGATGAAAGACCTGAATGTGATAATGGATGGCATAAGCTTTCTTTACAACCACTTAAGCGACTCGCTGGTATTGGAGATACATGGCAGTTGCCGAGTTCAATTAGCAAGCCCCACACCGGCCATCATGAGTGGAAGCAATTTGAGGATTGTGTGTGTTGACGGAGGTTCGTTTAAATTTGTTTATGGCGGTTCATTAGCTGCCACTACCGGAGTGATTTCGATGGAGAAAAATTCGAGTCTCATCTTTGAAGACGGATCTTTTATTTTCGAGAAGCCGTCGCCGACAGCCATCACATTCAAAGGCGATTATGAGCCAAATACACCTCCCGGCCCCGTCTCGTCACAGTTCACAATATCGAAGATAGCCCCCAAGTCGCTGGTGTTCAAAAACTGCAGTGTCTCGCTCGATGCCGTGAGTTATTCGGTAGTGGGACTAAAAGGCTACATTGGCTTCCTCGACTGCGATATTACCAGTCCCGAGTCGTACACCATCGACAGCAACGGATACCTTGTGGAGAGCGATGGCACCACGCCTGTGAGTAAACTCACCATATCGCCATGCGTTCACTTTGATGCCGGCGGCTTGTGGTATAAGGGAAAGAACGATGGCACAGTGTGTGTGACATTCCAGAACCCGTTTGCGCCCCGCTACTCCAGCCTGGGCAGTAGCCTTACGGTGCCCTCGAGTGTGAAGCGTAAAAACAAGACCTATTCCGTAAGCGAAGTGGGTGTGAATGCTTTCTCGGGCTGCAGCAGTCTGCAGTCGGTGAGTTTGCCATCATCGATCAAATCGATTGGATCTTTTGGCTTTTATCAATGCACTAACCTGAAGTCGATGACACTGCCAGGAAAATTGGAAAGCATATCGACAGGAGCCTTTTTGAGTTGTACGGGAATGACTACGCTGACGATACCTGCGAGCGTGAACGATATAGGCAATATGGCTTTCAGGAACTGTGGCAACCTGGCCAAGATTTACTCTCACATTGTTGACCCGACCAAGGTGAACTACACAAAGCCTGCCATGATATTCCAAGGGGTGAACAAATCCACTTGCATCCTCTATGTGCCTAAAGGCAAGATTTGGATATATAGTGAAACCGATCCGTGGAGTGATTTCACACGTTTTAGTGAAATACAAGCTGCCGGTGGCGATTTGAATGGCGATGGCAAAGTGAATGTGAGTGATGTGACAGTGCTCATTAACATGATATTGGGCATTGTGCCTATGAACCAGAGTGTCGCTGATGTGAATGGCGATGGCAAGGTGAATGTGAGCGATGTGACCGCCATCATCAACATGATTCTTGCGTAGGACTTTTAGTAGATAAATCATACTTAGGGAGTTGGCTGATTGTTGTCAACTCTCTTTTTTGCTATGTGTTCCAAAATCCTGATATCCAAACAGGTGTGAAAAAATATGGAAAATAAAGGGTGTGAAAGTTTGGATGAAATGTGAGAAATGCGTAATTTTGTGGTTGTAAAACGAAGCGTAAGGTTTCGACCGGCGGTAACGCCGTGAGAATCAAAAGGGAATCAGGTGCGAATCCTGAACAGTACCCGCTGCTGTAAGTCCCGACTACCTGAAAACGTCGGTTTCACACATTGCCACTGGGCATCTCTATCAATCAATAGACTGCATCAACACCGGGAAGGCGTGAAACAACGACTGGGACAAGTCAGAAGACCTGCCTTTTCGCTTGCCTGCAATCACTCTCGTGAGTGAGAGGGTTGCTAAAACGGTTCACGTGGCATTTGAACTGAGGCAAACAAACAATGAAGATGCGGTCTTTTTCATTCTGACATTATTTGAAATGATGCTTGCATGAAAGCCCACATTGTCGTGGCTTGTTGAGCCGTTGTAGCCGCTGTGCTGCACACCTTGCTTTGCGTGAACTCATAGTGAATTTTTTAAAGATTAATTTTTTATCTATAAAAAACTATGAGACATTTAAAAAAGTGTTTAATCCTGATGATGCTGCTCATGAGCGGCACCATGCTGATGTATGCCGCAGGCCCCCAGAAGGCTTGGAGCGAAACCGACGGTGTATTCTACCTTAAGACGAATGATGGCCTTGAGGAGTACACTGTAGAAGGCTCGATTACCTTCCAGGCAGTGGCAACTGGAAACACCATACCCAGTTACAGGGATTGCGGTGTGACCTTTGCGCCGGCCAGTGAAGGCGAAGTGATTCAAATCACAGTGAACAGCATCGATCTGGCAGGCGACAACTACCTGCTGCTCTATGAAGGCGATGTTGATATGAGTCAACTTGGCACATCGTCGGCTTCTGATGGTGTGAACCAGAGCCGGTATATGCCGGCAGGCTGGGTCAAGAAGTACCAAAGCGGTAGCGTGGGCGAGACCTATGTCGCTACTGCTGCCAACGGCAAGTTGTCGTTTGGTTTCCACTCGACGAGCCCTAACGGCCAGACCGGTTTCAGCATCACCGTGACGAGCATGTCGCTCAAGGACATGGAATTTGGCTCGGTGAGTGCCATTCAGGGACTTAATCCTGTGAACCGTGGTGCCAAGAACCAGGCCATCTTTGGCGTTGATGTGCTGATGGATGGTGGAGGCAATCCCATGACCCTCAACCAACTCAAGATTGACGCCAGCGCACTCACGGGCTCAACTCAATTGACCAATGTGCGCCTCTACAAAGGCGAAACTTACACAGCCGACAATCTGCTGGCCACAGCAGCCACTGTGGGCGATGATCTGAGTGCCGCCGATGTGGTGCTCAAGAATGGCCACAACAAGTTTATGGTGGTGGCCGACATTGATGCAAACGCAACCGGAACAATACCCTCGCTCACCGTCGCAAGTGCAAAGATTGCTGGCGAGGAGCGCGCAATAAGCGCTGCTACAGCCGATGCGGTAGTTATTAATAATGTGATATTGATGCCTGCCGAGGCCGCTACCTATGTGATTGGCGATGATGCCGAGTTCTACGACGATGGCGGCAAGGACGGCAAGATTTCGCTCAACTTTACCGGTGCAGTGACCTTTGTTCCTGCAACCGAGGGTAATGCTATTAAAGTTGACTTCTCGAAACTTGACCTGTTTAACACCTCAACAATAGGCAAGAACGATGTACTCAAGGTTTACAACGGCACCACTGCCGATGAGGCTAACCTGATTCTGGATTTGACCGGAACCACCGAAACCTCGAAGATGGTGAAATCCACTTCGCCCGATGGAGCCATGACCATCACGCTTGTGAGCACCACAAGTGTGGCTAAAGATGGCTGGGAGGCCACAGTGAGCCAGTTCTTGCCGGGTGACATGACTTTCAAGACTCTCACAGCCCAGACTGTAGAGGGTAATGAAACCGTGAGCGCCGGTGACCGGAATGTGCAGATGATTTTAGTGGATGCCGAGACCGACAACCAGTCGAATCCTTTGGCACTCACTGCCTTGAAAGTCAGCACCACTGCTGCTGAGCGCATCGAGAGCGTGAAGGCTTATTATTTGGGTGACAAGACGACCAATGCATTGACCAACCTCTTTGGTTCGGTGCAACCTGCCAACGGTGAAATGACCATTAGCGGCAGCCAGGCTCTTGCTGAAGGCCACAACTACTTTGCACTGGTGATTGACCTGAATAATGAGGGTGTGAACGGCCAGACCGTTGACCTCACCTTCAATGGTGCCACCATTGCCGAAATCGAGCAAACAGCTACAGCCACCAAGACACGCACCATCAACAATGTGTGCCGTGCCACACAAGGCTCACACAGCCATGTGATTAAAGGCGACTGGACATTTACCAATACTGAAGGCTATAACGGCAAGTATGAGACAGCGATTGCCGACTATATCGTGACCTTCACGCCTGCCGAGGCTGGCACAGTGGCGCAAATCGACTTCTCGAAGTTTGATGTGTACTATTCCAGCTCGAGCTATGGCACAAAGACCATTTATGAAATTTACAGCGGCACTGAGGTGAACAGCGCTAACCTGCTGTGGCAACTGAATGACGCCAGCCTGGCCTCGACAGGTCCGGGCAAGATTTTGCGTTCGCAGGCTGCCGATGGTTCGCTCACCATTCGCTTCAACCCCAACACCAGTTACAGCAGTTATGCTGGAACAGGTTGGATTGCCACCGTTTCGCCTTTCCAGAACCATGACATGGAGGTGAAGAGTGTGACTGTGAATCAGACCTCGACCGCCGAACTTGCTACAGGTGCTGTGGATGCCGATCTCATTGACTTTAATGTGGTGACCGAAGGCACACTCACCACCAAGGTGCTTAACAGCATTAAGCTTGACCTGAAGAATTGCCAAGAGGCAATTGCCAAGGTGAATGTATATTATAATAATGTGAATGACCGCAGCACCGCTGTGGCATTCGGTAGTGTTGAGAATCCTGCTGCTACTGAAGTAAATGTTGCCGGCGAACGCGAACTTGCCGAGGCAAGCAACTACTTCTGGGTGACTGTGGACCTGAAGGCCGATGCCGCCGCTGAGACCGCAGTTGATGCCAAACTGGTATCGCTCACCGATGCCGCCGGTGTGGTGACCGCTGTTGAAAACGGTGACCCCGAAGGCGAGCGCGTGGTGAAGAACATCTTCCTGCTGCAGCCTGGCGAGAATGTGGTGGTGGTGAACGAGCCCCTCATGTTCTACGACGATGGCGGCCCCAACGGCAAGGTTTCTAAGGGCTTGAAGGGCAATGTGACCTTTATTCCCGGTCAGGATGACTGTGCCGTGGAACTCACTACCAAGGACACCTTCTCGATTGGTTCGGGCAGAATGTATGTGTATAGCGGCAGTGAGGCCAACCAGGACAATGTGCTGGGCAGTGTGACGGGCTATGGCACCACCAATGGCCCCTCGAACCTTGTGAGCAAGGCCGAGGACGGCAAGATGTATGTCACCTATGAAGGCAACACTACAGCCACCACACTCGATGGCTGGGCCATCGAGGTGAAACTGCACCAGAAGACTCCGTTTGTGATTGAAAGCATCGTGGCCGAGTCCACTACTGCCGATGTGATGCGCAATTCCACTGACAATGTGATGCAGCAACTGAAGGTGAATGTGAGCGGTGACAAGAACCCCATCGCCATCAACAGCGTGAAGTTCAATGCCACTGGCACAACCACCATGAGTGACATTGCAAACGCCAAATTATATTACACGGGTCACAAGTCGGTATTCAGCATCGAGAATCAGCTTGCCACCACTACTGTGGCCGATGGCGAGAATGTGCTGACACTCACCGAACCATTGACGATTACTGAGAATGGCGACTACTACCTGTGGCTCACCTATGACATTGCTGAAGAGGCTACTGCAGGCAACACTGTGGCAGCACAGGCTATCAGCCTGAATGCAGGTGAGGATATGACTATCACCGGCGATGCTGCAAGCCGCACCATCAAGGCCGGCCTGAAGGGCAACTACATCATTGGTGCCAGCGAGGCCGCCAACTATCACACCTTTGCCGAAGCAACCGCCGCTCTGCAAGGCGGTATTGAGGGCGCCGTGACCTTCCAGGTCGAGGGTGGCACCTATCCCGAGAACATCTGGTTTGCCAGCGTTCCTGGTGTGAGCGAGCAGAACACCATCACCTTCACGAGCCTTAACGGCAACCGCGACGAGGTGATTGTGACCGGTTCGGGCAGCAGTGAATATATGCCTGGCTCATCGTCGTATAAGAAGGGTATGGTGTTTGTCGAGAACACTCCTTATGTCACCATCGAGAAGATGACCTTTGCTCCTGTAAGAGAAAGTGAATACAACTATGTGGTGCAAACCTTCGACCGCAGTCGTCACTTCACGCTACGCGAGTGCCATGTGAGCGCTACTCCCGTTACCAGCGGCTATAGCGGCATTAACCTGGTGAAGACATCGGCCGGAAGCGAAGATAACTGTAACAACGACTATGCTACCTTTGAGAACAATGTGCTGGATGGCGGCTACATTGCTCTCGCTCTGGGTGGCGCCAACTATGTTGCACTCACCCGCGAGAAAGGCCTTGTGGTGCGTGGCAACACCATCAGCGAAGCCGGTTCTAAGGGTATCTATATCTATGACGAGGACAACATGGTTGTGGAGAACAATACCATCTATCAGTCAACCACACAAAGGACCGGTTATTGGGGTATTGATGCCGCTCGCGTGCGTGGCAACGCAGTGATTGCGGGCAACAAGATTACTAACAGCACCAATTACTACAATGGTGGTATAGAGCTGCGCATGGAATCGCGCGGAACAGCCAACCAGCCCATTCTCGTATACAACAATGTGGTGAACATCACCAATTCGCCCAGCAACAGCAGTGCAGGTATTGAGGTTGATGGCGACAATGCCTATATCTCACTCTACAACAACACCGTGCGCGTGGCTGGCAATGGCGGTTACGCTTACTACACTGCAACCCGCAACCCCGCCTCGTATGAGGGCATCAAGTTGCAGAACAACCTGTTCCAAAACTTGACCTTAGCCACTGCAGCCATGTTCATTCACGCTAACTTCATGGGCAAGGCCCAGTTTGTGAACAATGCACTTTATGGCGCCACAGTGCTTGCCGATACCGACATCGATGCACTCAATGCCATGGAAGGCTGCAGCGGCAACATTGTGAAGCAGGCCGAGTTCCTGAGTGAAACCGACTTGCACCTGACCAGTGCCGAGGGCTTGCAGATAGGTTTGCCGGTTGACTTCGTCACCACCGATGCCGATGGTGTGGAGCGCCCTGCCGAGAATACCACTGTGGGTGCCTATGAATATGCCGAAGTTGTGGTTGTGGCTCCTGAGATTGCCGAGGGCTATCCTGTGGTGACTAATGTGAAACAGACTACAGCCACCGTCAAAACCAAGTGGAATGTGAGCGGCCAACTCTTCTCAATGATTGAGAAGCAGGAGAGCGCAGCACCAGCACCGCAGCGTGCAGCTCAAAAAGCTCCCGCAAAGGCTCCTACTGCCGACGACCTGCTTGCTACCACACCTGTGGATGTGGCTGCCGACACCGAAGTGTCGACACAGTTCAAGAATCTGGAGGCTAACACCGACTATAAGGCCTACTTCCTGCTTGTATCGGCACTTGATGATGCCCAGAGCGAGGTGGTTGAGACCGAGGTGTTCAAGACGGCTCCCGCAACGCTCGCTATTGACCTGACGAATCCCTACGATGTGATTGAGTCGGGTGAGAGTTCAACGATCGAGGCCGATGTGACTGGTGGTCTGGAACCCTACACCTATGAGTGGCGTGACCAGATGAACCAGGTGGTGGGCACCGATGCAACCGTAACGGTAACTCCCGAATACACCTATGGCTATAAATTGACAGTGACCAGTGCCGATGGCCAGACGGCAACGGCCAAGACCGGTGTGTATGTGCTGGGCAATGCTGTTACAGCGACATTCGAAGACAATTATCTGCCCGAGGAGAGTTACTTCTCTGGCGATAACGACGACGATGTGTTCTACAGCGGTTCTTACGCCTTCCATGTGGCCGATTACGGAGGCTGGTGGTATGGCTTTGGCATGAGTAACCAGACCTCGACCGCATACAGCGGTCTGGACGACCAGTTCCACAGTGCTGTGGGTAGCGGTAACAAGGGCTCGGCAACCTATTGCGTGGCTTACCCGAGCGGAACCTCGATTGATGTGACCAACAGCCTTGAAGGCGAGCAGCTGAAGGGCATGTACATTACCAATTCGGCCTATGCCTACAGCAGCATGCTCTATGGCGACAGTTTCGCTCACAAGTTTGAGCAGGGCGACTGGTTCAAGCTCACCATCACTGGTTATGATGCAAGCAAGGCGGTTACGGGTACAGTAGAGACTTATCTTGCCGACTTGCGCTCGGAGAACGAGGCCGAACACTTCATTCTGAACGAATGGCAGTGGGTTGACCTCTCACCGCTGGGTACTGTGCAGAGTGTGCAGTTTGTGCTCTCGAGCAGCGATGTGGGCCAGTGGGGCATGAACACACCTGGTTATGTGTGTGTTGATGACTTCAACAGTCCCAATCCTGACACTACGACTGGCGTGAACAATGTGAATGCCGGTAAAGAGGTGGCAGGTGTGAAATATGTGAATGTTGCCGGTATGGTAAGCGACAAGCCGTTTGACGGTGTGAACATTGTCGTGACCACTTATACCGACGGAACGCAAACTACTATGAAAGTATTGAAATAAGATATCTGCCATGAAGTGCTGTCCAGACCTCTTGAAAAGGAGTGCCTGGGTAGCATGAAGAAACAACCTTATCATAATATATTATAGTAACTTGATGCGAAGGCTCCCATCCGTGATTGGACAGGAGCCTTTGTTTTTTTGTTTTATCTCAAATTGATTGCTGGCCTATTCACTCAACCTCGCAAGCGGTGAAGCCCATCTCGCGGGCTTTCTCGGGCGATACCAGGAAGTAGGTCACCTCGCCCTCGACACACACCTCGCCGGCATTGTTGGTGATGGTGGCTTGCATGTGGAGCAAGTTGCGCACCTGGCTGACGATATGCGCCCTGACGGTGAGCATGGGGTCGCTTGCCGCGACGGGGCGGCGGAACCGCATGTGCAGGTCGGCGGTGAAACCGCATGTCTGGCACTTGCGTGTGACGACCCAGCCACACACCTCGTCGATGAGGGTGGTGAGAATGCCGCCATGCATGGTGTCGACCCAGCCCTGGAAATTGCCTTGGGGTTTCCAGTGGCTCACAATGTCGTCGCCGTCCTCAAAAAACTCCATGTGGAGCCCCACAGGATTGTGTGGAGCGCAGGCGAAACAATTATACTCGGGGCGATGGGCCCACAGGTTGATGATGCGTTTCATGTGATGAGTAAATGATGGTGTTCTGTGGGGCAAAGTTAGAAATAAGGGGCGAAAAAAGCGTTGTTTTGCAATTTTTTTTGAAAAAAAGAGTGGAAAATTTGTGCGATTCCAGAGTTTTGCCTTATCTTTGCACTCCCAAACGGTGCGTTAGTTCAGTTGGTTAGAATGCCTGCCTGTCACGCAGGAGGTCGCTGGTTCGAGTCCTGTACGCACCGCAAGAAAAAAGCCTGGAGTTGCTCCAGGCTTTTTTTGTAACTATGCCTACTCTTTCACTTCCTGGGCGTTCACTGCATTGTCGTAGCTTGCCACAGGTTGGGTGAGGTTTTCGGTTTCATCGTTGTGTGAGCAAAACTCTATAATAGCATTGGCGGCAGCTTGAGCGGCTTGCTGGTTGGCTCGATGTCCACCCGGCACGAGGTGGGCCTCGCCAAACTGCTCGTTAAATATGTCGACATATTTGGTGCCCAAAAGTTCATCGGCCTCGGCAAAGAAGCCCGTGATAGATTGGTCTAGGTGGTTCTCGGCGAAGAGTTGTTGTTCAAATGGGGCATAAGTGTCAATCATCTCCTGTGATGGCAGAGCACCATTGGCCAGATCTGGCATAAGGTTTAGTTTTGGCAATTCTACAGCAGGTTTCATGCAGGGGTTGATGACAAACTTAGGTTTGTCGGTAGGCAGCGCCAAGGCAATGAAACTGCCGAGCGAAGTTCCTGCCACGATGTTGATGTCTTCTTGCTCAATGAATTGTGTGAGAAACTCAATGGCCTTTGCGCAGTCTTCCTGAGGATAGGTGGGGCAAAGCACCTCAAACTGGTCTTCGGGTAGCATTGAGCGCAGCATATGACATGTGTTAGACTGTGGCGAACCGCCATAGCCGTAAATAAACAATATTTTCTTCATATTAGTATTATTTATATAAGGTTTAGTATTTGTCGTCGGGGTCGGTGGTGTCGATTTCGTGTTGGGTGATCTTGTTGTGGTCCATCTTGTGCCAGGCATAGGCAATGTAGGCCAGCACAAAGGGCACGAGTATGGAGACATAACTCATGACGCGCAGGGTGAACAGGCTCGACGAACTGTTGCGCAGGTTGAGCGAACTGTTGACATCGATGGTCGAGGGATAGTAGGCCGTGCCGTTGAAACCGAGCACCCAGAAGAGGGTGAGCACCACGGTGACTGTGCCGATGCCGGCAAACCAGATGCCGTGAGTGTAGTCGGGCTTGAGCAGCGTCTTGCCTATGCCATAGAGCACCATGCCCACGCCAATCAGGAGTAGAACAAGGCACCACCACATCTCGAGGTAATTGTTGAGATACTTGTTGGGAGCAGTGGCCATATTGCCGTTGTCGTCGACCTGCACACCCTGTGCGGTGAGGATGAGCACGAGTGATGCGAGGAACAGCACTACGAAGATGGGTGCGTTGATTGTGAGGTTGCGGCGCTGTGCCTTGCGCACCTCTTCATCGTCGATGTTGTTGATGAAGTAGAGCGAGGCAAGTGTGCGTGCGAGGAAGAACACCATGAAGCCGAAGATGAGGTTTTTCCAGCAGATGATGGCTTCGAGGCCGTGTGCGCTGCCCCACTGCGAGATGGTGGCACTCTGCACATTGAGGATGTTGGCCTTGGTAACCGTGAACTCGTTGCCAAAGAACATACCGGCCACGGCCACGCCAAGCAGCACGGGCCCTACGATGCCGTTGATGAGCAGCAGTGTGTCGTAGAACTTTGAGCCATAGACATTGCCGTGCTTGGAGCGGTATTCATAGGCAACTGCCTGAATCACAAAACTAAAGAGAATGAACATCCATAGCCAGTAGGCACCCCCAAAGCTGGTGGAGTAGAACAGGGGGAACGATGCGAAAAAGGCCCCGCCAAAGGTGACGAGCGTGGTGAAGGTGAACTCCCACTTGCGTCCCAGCGAGTTGACCATCATGCTGCGTTGGCCTTCGTTCTTGGCGCAGATGAGCATGGACTGTCCGCCCTGCACAAAGAGGAGGAACACCAGCAAAGCGCCCAGGATGGAGATGATGAGCCACCAGTAGTTTTGAAGAATATAGTGTGTCATTGTTGTAATGGTCTTAAAAGATTAAACAATTAGAATTCAGCTACATTGAGGTCGGTTTTCGACTTCTTGGCGATTTGCTTGCAAATGATGCTCACATCGGCGATGAGCAGTGCGGTGAACACCACGGCAAAGATCCAGAAGGTGGTCTGCACATAGCCGGCACTGAGGTCGCTGATGGCCACCTTGTTGGGCATGAGGTCTTGAATGGTCCAAGGTTGTCGTCCCACCTCGGCCACAATCCATCCGCTTGCCGAGCACAGGTAGGTGAGCGGGATAGTGATGATGGCGAGCCAGTGCCACCACTTGTTCCACTTGGCTTTGTCGTTGAGTTTCTTCTTGTACTCGAAGAAGAGCACGAGCGCCATGAACAGCAGCAGGTAGCCGCCTATGGTGACCATGAAGTGGAATGTGTAGAAAGTGAGCGGTACATTGGGCACAGCCTCTTGCGGGGAGTCGAGGTAACCGTAGCCAAAGTACTTGAAGTTCTCGTCGAGCGTCTTGTTAATCTCGTCGAGTGCGGCGGCATCGTTGGTTTGCATGGCCGTGTGATGCAGTGCTACGGCCTCTTGTGCAAGTTTGCCGCGCTTGATGCGCTCGGCGTAGGAGACGGTGTTGATGATGTTGCCCTTTTCGTCCTTCGAGATGCCGTTAATGATGTCGTTGATGCCTGGCACAAACGAGTTGGGGGCATGGTTGGCGAGAATCGATAGGCCATAGGGAATGGAGATGTTGAGCAGGTAGGGATCCTCGTTGTTGTCCACGGTCTTGGCAGGATTGAGGATGCCGAATGCCACGATTTCCTGGGCGTTATGCCCCTCGTACAGACCTTCCATGGCAGCGAGTTTCATGGGTTGCTCCTTGGCAACGGTCACTGCCGAGGAGTCGCCGGTGACGATGGTGAGCACAATGCCGATGAGGCCAACCCAACCGCCTACCTTGAGGCTGCGGTGGCAATGGTCGATGTTGCGCTTGCGGAGCATCATCCATGAGCAGACACCCACCACAAATGCACCACCCAGCACCCATGCCGAGAGCACGGTGTGGAAGAACTTGCTCACGGCCATAGGCGATGAGACGACTTCCCAGAAGCTAGTCATCTCGTTGCGCATGGTCTCGGGGTTGAAGTGGCAGCCCACGGGGTCTTGCATCCACGCGTTGGCCACAAGAATCCATAGTGCCGAGAGGCTGGCGCCGATTGCTGTGAGCCAGGTGGCGGCGAGGTGGAACTTGGGGCTCACCTTCTTCCAGCCGAAGAACATGATGGCAATGAAGGTGCTCTCCATGAAGAAGGCGAGTATGCCCTCGACGGCAAGCGGTGCACCGAAGATGTCGCCCACAAACCAGCTGTAGTTGCTCCAGTTGGTGCCGAACTCAAATTCGAGTATGATGCCCGTTGCCACCCCAATGGCGAAATTGACCCCGAAGAGGGTCATCCAGAAGCGTGTGGTGGCAAGCCACTTCTGGTCGCGTGTGCGGTAGTAGATTGTCTCCATGATGGCGATAATCACTCCCAGTCCCAGGGTGAGCGGGACAAAGAGCCAGTGATAGATGGCTGTGAGGGCGAATTGCGCCCTCGACCA
Organism: uncultured Bacteroidales bacterium; assembly: GCA_902768435.1. Taxonomy (GTDB): domain Bacteria; phylum Bacteroidota; class Bacteroidia; order Bacteroidales; family Muribaculaceae; genus Sodaliphilus. Next base: position 22,060 of record CACXLJ010000020.1, read on the forward strand.
GTCAACAACATTCATCAGTTCGTTCATAGTGTATGGTTTTTTAGTAATTAATATGCAAAAACATGGTCATTGCTGCGTGTCGTCGCCAGGGTGATTGTTGACGAGCTGCTCGCGCACATACTGGGCTTTCCCCTCGTCGTCGTCGCTCTTGGAAGCGAGGAAGTTAGGGAAGAAAATCCAGCGAATGATGATGAAAAAGATGAAAAGTTTGATGAGAATAATGACCCACAGCGTCTTGCCCACGGTCATGTTGCGGAAACCGTCGCGGTAGAAGTTGAAAACCCGTTTGAACCAGTTGGGTCTGCGTTGCATTTCGTTGTCATTTTCTGCCATATACGAGTCATCTGTAATTAACAACTTACAAATATAGTGAAAAAATCTAAAAAATGCAAATATTATGGTTAAAAAATGCCCTCAAATGTGTGAAATGAGAAAAAAGAGGGCATCAGGGGGCTGTTTTGAGGTCTGTTGGCGGCGTTTCTTTGCTCGCTTGGTGTGAAGTCGAAAATGTGGTTAGAGCAGAGTGGCGGTGGCGAAGCGGGGGTTGCCGTACTGGTCGTTGATGATGCGCACATCGGTGAAGCCAGTGCGGGTGAGAAGACTCTGCATTTCCTGGGGGAAACGGCGGTTGATTTCGAGGTAGAGACGGCCGTTCTCGAGCAGCATTTTCTGTGCAAATTGCGCGATGGCGCGGTAGTAGCGCAGCGGATCGTCGTCGGGCACAAAAAGGGCGCTTGCAGGTTCGTATTGGAGCACATTGGGTTCCATCATTTGCTGCTCGCTCATGCACACATAGGGCGGATTGCTCACGATGATGTGGTAGCGGTAACCAGTGGTGTCGGGGTTGAGTATGTCGTCGATTCTGAAATCGACTTTTGTCTTGAGCATGAGTGCGTTGTGCTGTGCCACGGCAAGGGCATCGGGGGAGATGTCGGTGGCTTCGACCTGGGGGAAACGGAGTGCCCTTGCAAGCGATATGGCAATGCATCCGCAACCGGTGCCCATGTCGAGCACACGGAGGTCGGACTGCTCGTTCTCGTCGACGATGATGTCGACAAGGCGCTCGGTTTCGGGCCGTGGGATGAGGGTGGCTGGGGTGACCTTGAAGTCGTGGCCGTGGAAGCGTGCCTTGCCCAGAATGTACTGGATGGGCTCGTGCTTGAGCAGCCTTGATGTGATGGCCTTGATGTTGTTGAAGAAGACTTCGTCTTGCTCAAAGTCGGCGCGTAGCACGGTGTCGATGGGCGAGTAATGAAGCACCTCTTGCATAACAATTGAGATGATTGCCTGCAACTCCTGTTCGGGGTAGATGGCCTGCAGCTGCTGGCGCATGTAACGGGTGATTTGTGATGTGGTTGCCATAGTGAAACGAGCGCATTAGTTTTGTGCAAATTTACATGATTATTCGTTCATGACGAAAGCAATTCAGAAAAAAGCGTGTGAGATTGTGTAAAAATGATTACTTTTGTGTAATGATTCAGAACGAAGAGAAATATATGCGCCGTGCCTTGCAACTGGCAGCTCAAGGTCGTGGTCATGTGTCGCCCAACCCTATGGTGGGCGCTGTGATTGTGGATGGCAGCGGCACGATAGTGGGCGAGGGGTGGCACCGCAAATATGGCGAAGGCCATGCCGAGGTGAATGCCGTGAACAGCGTGGCCGACAGGTCGGTGCTGCATGAGTGCACCATCTATGTGACTCTCGAACCGTGCTCGCACTACGGCAAGACGCCGCCTTGCGCGCAACTGCTCATTGATGTGGGCGTGAGGCGCGTGGTGGTGGGCGTGCTTGACCCTTTCCCGCAGGTGAGCGGCCGCGGCGTGGCGATGCTGCGCGAGGCAGGCATTGAGGTGGAAGTGGGAATGCTGGAGGAAGAATGCCGGTGGCTGAACCGCCGCTTCATGAAGGCGCACAGCACAGGATTGCCGTGGGTACAGCTCAAGTGGGCCGAGACGGCCGATGGTTACCTGTCGGCACCTCCAGAGTGTGACGAGAATCCGTTGCGCATGTCGTCGCCCGTAACCATGCGGCTCATGCACCGCGAGCGTGCTGTGAGCGATGCCATTGTGGTGGGAGCCAACACGGTGCGGGCCGATAATCCGTCGCTCACCACGCGTTACTGGCCAGGCCGGTCGGCATTGCGGGTGGTGCTCGACGGGAGACTGTCGATGCCCCGCGAGAGCGGTGTGCTCACCGATGGTGGCGCCACTGTGGTGTATAACCTTGTGAAAAGTGGCAAGGAAGGCCCTGTGGACTATGTGCAACTGCCCACATGCAGCCCCGAGGAGTGGCTTCGTGACCTTTACCACCGTGGCGTGACAAGCGTGATGGTAGAGGGTGGTGGCAAGGTGCTTGCTCAACTCATAGAGAGTGACTTGTGGGATGAGATGCGACAGGAAATTTCGCCCCGAGTGATACAAGGTGGTGTGGCGGCACCCAAGCTGGCGCTTCAGCCTCAAGAAATTGAAAAAATAGGCAAAAACGAAGTGCGAATTTATCGCCATGACGTTAAAAAGGTGTAAAAATGCGTCAAAAGCATTTCTATATCTTAATTCAATTACTCTATTTTGACTGCGAAATATTAATTTTACGGCTTGAAAAGGCGTGAAGGGGCAGTTTTTGCCCTCGCGTGCGCCGTTATCAATGAAAAAAGTTGTAAATTTGCAGTTTCAAACTCAAGATAAATGAAGAAACAGAATATCATCTATGCGTTGCTTGCCTTTGTGTTAGGCGCAATGGCAGTATCGTGCAACAATAAAAGCACCAGCGATGAAGAGACGGTTCAATACTATGGGGTGAGTACATCATCGACCATGGTATCGCGCTTTGTGCTTGGTTCGAACAGCAAGGTGCTGAATAACTTGGACTCGGTGTTTTTCACGATAGATCAGGACCGCAAGATCATCTATAATGCCGACTCGCTGCCCGTGGGCACCGATGTGCGCAAGCTGACGGTGTCGCTCACCTTCCCCTATAGCGTGCGTTCGGCACAGTTTCGTGTGACTAACGGCAAACTGATGAAAGACACTACCATCACCTATTCGAGTGCGACCAAAGACACTATCGACTTTACTGGCAATGTGTTGTTGAACATCGTTTCAAGAGATGGTCTTAACCAGGCGACCTACACAGTGAAGGTGAATGTGCATCAGGTAGAACCTGATAAACTCACATTTGCTCAAGACCAGCGTCGCGACTTGCCCAATGTGAACGGCACTCCCGACCAGGTGAAGGCTGTGGAACTGGGCGAAGAATATTTGTGCCTGATTGAAGATGGTGGCAAATATGTGCTTTCGAGCACCACGCGTTTGGGCACTGGCACATGGTCGAAGAAAGAACTCAATGTGCCGTTCACGGCCATTGTGGGCACGCTTACTGCCACGACCGATGCCCTGTATATGCTTGATATCTCGGGCGAACTGTTCAAGTCGACCGACCATGGCGACACCTGGACCGACTGCTCGGTTGTGTGGAACACAATTGTGGGCGGCTATGACAAAAAGGTGCTTGGTGTGCTGACCGATGGCGGCGTGTGCAAGCACGACGAGTATCCCCGAAGCGAAGGCTTCACTCCCAAGGCGATTCCCGAGGGCTTTCCCGTGAGTGGGACTTCGCCCATAGTGATAGGCGAGAACAATTGGGCTTCAAGTCCCCAGGCCATGATTGTGGGCGGCATGCTCCAAGACGGAAGCCTGACGAATGCCACATGGGCTTTTGACGGTGAACGATGGGGCCGAATCGACATGACTTCGAGCGCTGTGCTGCCCAAGGTGATTGATGCGCTGGTGATTCCCTACTATACCTACGATGTTGACCTCGTTCACCACCGTGTAGCTGCAAAGCAGGTGACATGGTTGCTCATGGGAGGCCGCTTGGCCGACGGTTCGCTGAACCGCACCACCTATGTTTCGCGCGACCAGGGCATGACTTGGCTCAAGGGCGGTGATGCGTTGCAGCAGCCCGACTACATGCCATCGTTCTATGCAGCACAGGCATTTGTGCAGACCGAGAAACTGCCTGCCGCTGCTCTGGCGCCATCGACCGAGACCCAACCGATAACATCGTGGGAGTGCCCCTATGTTTATTTGGTGGGCGGATATACAACGGGAAGCGTTGTGCTGAACAGCATTTGGAAAGGCGTTCTCAACCGTCTGACATATAAACCGATATTTTAACTGACATTTTTTAACGAAACATATATAATTAAAACCGCAATTTGCCGTTTTCAAAATATATAGTCACAAAACGATATATTATGAAAAAATTGATAGCAATATTCGTCATGGCGCTCGCACTTGCGACAACCTCGCAAGCGCAGGACTACCGCTTTGAAGTGGGTCCGGCGCTGGGCATGAGCGGTTATCTTGGTGACCTGAACCGCAGCAATCTGTTCAAGCACCCTGGCGTGGCAGGCGGTGGTGTGTTCAGGTATATCATGAACAGCAGGTTTGCTGTGAAGGGCAATTTGCTTTATGCAGGAGTGAGTGGCAATAGTGATGACGGCGCCAACAAGTTCCCTGCAGATGAGCACTATGAGTTCAGCCGAAGTCTGATAGATGTGGGTGGCCAGGTGGAGTTTAACTTCCTGCACTACGGCATGGGACCGCGCTACAAGAACTATAAGCGCATCACCCCCTACATGACGCTGGGCGTGGGCCTGGTGCTGTCGATGGGTGGCGGAATGACAAATGCCACTTTTAGCATACCAATGGGCATTGGCGTGAAATACAAGTTGAAGGAGCGCCTGAACCTGGGCTTCGAGTTCACCATGCGCAAGGAGTTTGGTGATAAGATCGACGGTTTGAGCGACCTCTATGGCGTGAAACACAACTTTGCGAAGAATACCGACTGGTACTCGATTGCGATGTTCACGGTGACCTATGAGTTCAGCAAGCGTTGCACCAAATGCCACTATGTGGAATAAACAATAAAAAACAACGAAGAGAAAGAAAATCATGTCGCTGATTGATAAAATAGACAAATCAAGAATCCCCGCTCATGTGGCCATTATCATGGACGGCAATGGCCGTTGGGCCAAGGAGCATGGCTTTGAGCGTTCGACCGGTCATGAGAACGGTGTAACCACCGTGCGCCGCATCACCGAGATAGCCAGTGAGATAGGGGTGCAGTACCTGACGCTCTACACATTCTCGACCGAGAACTGGAATCGTCCGCAGGCCGAGGTTGACGCGCTCATGTCGCTTGTGGTGTACTCTATCGAGCAGCAGACCCCTGATTTGATTAAGAATAATGTGCGCCTGACCATGATTGGCGACAGCGCACGCATGCCGCAATTTGTGCTCGACCGCCTGAATCGCTGCATTGCCGACACATCGCACTGCACAGGACTGGTGCTGTGCCTGGCATTGAGTTACTCGTCGCGCTGGGAAATCGTGGAGGCATGCCGCCAGATTGCCCAAGAGGTGAAAGAAGGCAGCCTCGACACCAACAGCATTGACGACGAGACCTTTGCCCGCCACCTTGCCACTGCCGACATGCCCGACCCCGACCTGCTGATACGCACGGCGGGCGACTTGCGCATCAGCAACTACATGTTGTGGCAAATTGCTTACAGTGAACTCTATTTTACGCCTGTCTACTGGCCCGACTTCACCAAGGAACATTTTCTGGAGGCCATCATCGACTTCCAGTCGCGTGAACGCCGCTTTGGCAAGACCAGTGAGCAGCTAACTAACGATAAAGAACAACAATAACCCCTATGCGCTATAAGATTTTTTTCATTCTGCTTTCCCTGTTCTCGTGTGCATTTGCCCATGCGCAAGAAACCTACACGCTGAATGACACCATTTTCAACCCCAAGATTGTGTTCTCGGGAACACCGCAGAAGTATGAGATTGCAGGCATTACAGTGTCAGGCGTGGAAAACTACGATGACTATATCATTATTGGTTACTCTGGTTTGAGCCTTGGCCAGCGTATTGAGATTCCAGGCGACGACCTCAAGACAGCCGCCAAGCGATTCTGGCGTCAAGGCCTGTTTTCGAAGGTGCAAATCAAGGTCAATAAGATTTATCAGGACAAGGCATGGATTGAGTTTGTGCTCCAGCAGCAGCCTCGCATCTCACAGGTGAATTATGTGGGCATGAAGAGCGGTGAGCGCAAAGATGTGGAGAAACGCCTGGGCCTGCAAATAGGCAACCAGATGACCCCGAACATTGCCGACCGCATCAAGCAGGTGGTTGAAAAGTTCTTCAAGGAGAAGGGTTTTGAGAAAGCCACCGTCGAGGTTACCCAGCGCGAGGACCTGAGCAAGAAAAACGAGGTGATTGTTGACATTATAGTCGACAAGCACTCAAAAATCAAGGTGCACAAGATTTACATCGAAGGCAACAAGGTGCTGAGCGACGGTAAAATCAAGCGCACCATGAAGAAGACCAACGAGAAGGGCAGCCTGCTGAAACTGTTCAGCCAAAAGAAATTTGTGCAGACCGACTTCGAGGCCGATAAACAGCGCATTATTGACAAGTATAACGAGATAGGTTACCGCGATGCGCAGATTGTGAGCGACAGCGTGGTGAGCTATGACGAGAAGACGGTTGATGTGTACCTCACCATTGACGAAGGCAAGAAATACTACATCAATGGTGTGAAATGGGTGGGCAACACCGTTTACCCGTCGGCATTCCTCGACGATGTGCTTGGCATCAAGAAAGGTGATGTGTATAACCAGAAATTGCTCAACAAGCGTACGCAGGAAGACGACGATGCTGTTGCCAACCTGTATCTCGACAAGGGTTATCTCTTCTTCCAACTGGTTCCGGTGGAGTCGAGCGTGGAAGGCGACTCCATTGAGTTGGAGATGCGCCTGTTTGAGGGTGAGCAAGCCCGCATCAACAAAGTGATCATTAACGGTAATGACCGCCTTTATGAAAAGGTGGTGCGTCGCGAGCTGCGTGTGCGTCCTGGCGACCTGTTCAGCAAGAGCGACCTGATTCGTTCGGCTCGTGAGATTGCGCAGACGGGTCATTTCGATCCCGAGAAGATGGACATTCGCCCCGAGCCTAACGAGGAGAACGGAACGGTGGATATCATCATGAACCTGGAATCGAAGGCCAACGACCAAATCGAGTTCTCGGCCGGTTGGGGCCAGACGGGTATCATTGGCAAGTTGAGTCTCAAGTTCAGCAACTTCTCGATTCAGAACCTGTTCCACCCGTCATCGTACAAGGGCATCATCCCTCAAGGCGAGGGCCAGACATTCACCATCAGCGCACAAACCAATGCCAAGTATTATCAGGCCTACAGTATATCGTTCCTCGATCCCTGGTTTGGTGGCAAGCGCCCCAACTCGTTGAGCGTTTCGGCATTCTACAGCCGTCAGACGGGTATCAACTCGTCGTACTACAACAAGCTGTACCAGAACAACATGTATAACATGATGTATAACAGTTACGGCTACTACAACAACTACTATGGCAACAATTATTACAATTATAACTATCAGGATGCTTACGACCCCAGCAAATATCTGCAGATGGGCGGTATTACCGTGGGCTTTGGCAAGCGACTGAAGTGGCCCGACGACTACTTTACCCTGAGTGCCGATATCAGTTATCAGTGGTATAGCCTGAAAAACTGGGAATACCTTTATTATATGAATAACGGTACTTCTAACTCGATTGTGTTGGGTATCACGCTGGCGCGCAACAGTATCGACAACCCCTTGTACACCCGTCGAGGCAGTTCGTTCTCGCTCAGTTTCCGCGCAACTCCTCCTGCCAGCCTGTTTGGCAAGAAAGACTGGAAGAAACTGTCGCAAACCAATACCGAGGCAGCCAAGAAGGACCTCTATCACTGGATTGAATACTGGAAACTCAAATTCCAGGCTCGTACCTACACGCCGCTCACCGACCCCGACGGCCGTTGGACCCTGGTGCTCATGACCCGCGCCGACATTGGTCTGCTGGGCAGCTGGAACAAGTATATCAGGTCGCCCTTCGAGACCTTCTATGTGGGTGGCGACGGTATGTCGGGAAGCTACACCTATGCTACCGAGACCATTGCATTGCGTGGTTATGAGAACGGCCAGCTCACCCCATGGGGCAGTGAAGGTTATGCCTATGCCCGCTATGTAATGGAGCTTCACTTCCCGCTCATGCTCTCGCAGAGTGCCACCATCTATCCGCTGGCGTTCCTTGAAGCCGGTAATGCATGGACAAGTGTGAAGAAGTTCTCGCCATTCAGCCTCAAGCGCTCGGCCGGTGTGGGTGTGCGCATATTCCTGCCCATGCTTGGCATGATGGGTATTGACTGGGGCTATGGCTTCGACAAGGTGTTTGGCACCAAGGGCGGCAGCAACTTCCACTTTGTGCTTGGTCAGGAATTCTAAAAGAATTGGCATGAAAAATGCAATAGATTTAACGAAATTAAGTTAAAACGACACCACAATAAACTTTTTTCAAAAACGCAAGTCTAACCGACAAGATATTAACTAAACACAGAAATAAAAGATGAAAAAGATTGCATTATTCCTATTTGCGCTTATGGCATTTGCAACAAGTGCCACCGCACAGAAGTTTGCTTTTGTAGACCAGGAGTATATCTTGAAAAAGATACCTAACTACGAGATGGCCAATGAGCAGCTCAACCAGATTTCACAGCGCTGGCAGCGCGAAGTTGATGCTCTCGAGAAAGAGGCCGACACCATGTACAAGAACTATCAGGCCGACATGGTGTTCTTGACCGACGAACAGAAGAAAAAGAAAGAGAGCGAGATTGTAGCTAAAGAGAAGGAAGCCTCGCAGCTCAAGTATAAATACTTTGGCCCCCAGGGCGAACTCTTCAAGAAGCAGCAGTCGCTCATCAAGCCCATCCAGGACGAGATTTATAACGCTTGCAAGAAGGTGTGCGAGGATCGCGGCTATCAGGTGATATTTGACCGTGCCTCAATCCAGGGCGCCATCTATGTTTCGCCGCGCATCGATGTTACCGAGGAGGTAATCAGCAAGCTCGGTTATTAAAATCAAGAAAAATCATTATTAACTATAAATTATTATTGTAAGAACTATGTTTAAGAAAGTTTTAGTTGCAGCGCTCGTTGCCCTGCCCATGTGCCTTCAGGCACAATCGTTGAAATTTGGTGTACTTAATCCTTCAGAGATTGTTCAGGTGATGCCCGAATATGCCACCGCACAGAACACCTTGAAGGCCGCCAGCGACAAATATGAGGCACAGGCAAAGACCTTGCAAGAAGAATACAACAAGAAACTGGGCGAACTCGAGACTCTCGAGAAAAACAAAGCCGACCAGGCCACAATGGATGCGAAGATCAATGAGATTCAGGACCTGCAGCAGCGCATGCAGACCTTCCAGCAGACTGCCAGCAAAGACATGCAGCAGCAGCAGGAAACCCTCATGGCTCCCATTCAGCAGAAGCTCATCAACGCCATTCAGGCAGTGGGCGGAGCAGGTGGCTATGCAGGCATTCTTGATGGCAGCGTGCTGCTCTACAAGGGCGCTCAGCTCGAGGATGTGGCTACCAAGGTGAAAGCCCAGCTCGGCATCAAGTAATCACTTGTCCAGCGAGAAATTTATTCTATTACTATTAACCCGGAAAAAGCCCTCTCATATCAGAAACACATTTTACCCTGTTCTGAGTTGAGAGGGTTTATTTTATCAAAACAAAACATCAATTATGAAAACTATAGCAATCAAAACATTGGCTCTGTTCATGATGCTCATGCTGGGCATGCAGGCACAGGCACAGAACATCGACGAGAAGATGATGGTGGGTACCTACGAGTTCAATAAGTCGTATGAAAAGGTGCAAGAGGCGTCCGACATGGGTATAACCATGACAATTGTGCTTAATGCTACACTCACACTCAATGCTGATCATAGCGTGGCACGCGAAGGCGTGATGGAGCTGCAAATGCCCTTCAACGAAGAGGGTTTCTCTAACACTTTCATTCTCACATTTAACTTCAAGTCGATAGGCGAGACTTGGGCCGTTGAAGATGGCAATCTGGTGAATGACATCAAGGATCTTGAAGTGAAATTTGTGGATGCAAAAGCTGAGAAGAACGACATGATCGCTGCCATGATGCTGGGCGAACTCAAGAAACAGGGTGCCGTTATGGAAGAAGGCATGAAGCAGAGTCTTGTGGGCAAATCGACAGAAAAGATCGTGAGCGTCGACGAAAAGGGAATTGCCACTGTGGACAATTCAGGCGGCGACTTCTTCTACACTCGCAAATAATGCTTCAGTCGGCTTTTGTCTGACTTGACATGTGACATTCTTGTGCACCGCTGTTGTGATGCACATTCGCACAATACAATTAGCCCCCGGCGCCACACGGCCCGAGGGCTAATTTGTTAATTCGAATATTCGAATGCTCGAACACTCGATTATTCGAGGATTCGTTTGCTTTAGAAAAAACTAAGCGCGAGGTTTACAGGCCGAGTTTGGCTTTGACGAGGGGGGTGACATCGATAGCGTCGGGCCCCATGTAGGGCACTGGGGTGGCGGAGATGTCGAGAATGTAGGTGAAACCACCTTCGGCACCCACTGCCTTGATGGCCTGGTTGATTCTCTCGAGAATTGGCGCATTGAGTTCCTTCTCCTTGGCTGCAATGTCGGCATCGGCCTTGTTGAGGAAGTTCTGGATTTTGTGGTCGCTCTCCTGAATTTCCTGCATGCGGCGCTCCTTGATGGTGGCAGGTGTGGCGGCATCGGCCGCCAGGGCCTGATAGTCGGCAAACTTCTTGTTAAACTCGTCTTGCACGGTGTTGTACTCGGTTTGGTATTGTTGCGAGAATGCCCGCAGTTCGTTTTGCGCTTGAGTTTTCTCGGGCATGGCATTATAGATGGCCTTCACATCGACATGAGCAATCTTGGCGGTTTGAGCCATGAGGCACAGTGGTGCAGCAGCGAGAAGGGTGACCAAAATCTTTTTCATAGGATATGTATGTTGTTAGATGTTTGTTTTAAAATTTAGTTTTAGATGAGTGAATTGCCCAAAATCACCTGCTTGAAGATTTCTTGCAAGTGCTTGAAGTTGTAGAGCCGGTCATTGACATCGGTGGGCCATTCATCGCTCGTCTTGGCGGGAATGGTCTGGAAGAGTTTGCCCTTGTCGAAGTAATAGCGGACCGATTGCTTCTGGCCTGTCACATCGTCGTCGAAGGTGATGAGAGCAAACAGCGGTTCACCGGTTTCGGGGTCGTAGAGGTATTCGCAGTAGTACTCGTGCCCGCCAATGTTGAAGCTCTGTGTCACGAATTTCAGGTCGCTTTGCCAGTTGATGCTACCGTCTTCGCGATGGTCTTCTTCGCTGAAGTCGAGACAGGTGAAGTAGAAGGTGATGTGCTCCTTGTGTGGGCCGCTGCCAGGATACATCTGATTGATGTCGATGGTCATCTGGTTGGTCATCATGGGCTCTTCCTGGGCCATGGCAATATGCTCGTGCACATCATTGTAGATGGCGCGTATGCGCTCAATTTGCTTGCTGTTGCCTGCGGCAAAAGCCATAGCAAAGCACCATGTGAGCAGCAATGTGAATGAGAATAATCGTTTCATAATGAGTAATTCTTTAGTAATGATTACAAAGATATGAAATAAAATTGTTGAATGCAAGAGTGGTGAATCGAAGTGGCTGTTTTTTTGAGGAAACTGACTACTAAAAAAGGAAAAAGTCCGGCTCTCACGAGTGGGACTTTCAAATTTTATGAATAGAATCTGTATAGAAAAGTGCAATCAATTTCAGTTGCTGAAAATCGTGATTTCAGCATTGCAAAGGTAAGACGAAAAATTGATTTACGAAAAATTTCCGTAATTTTTTAAGTGAAAAAATGTTTAATTCTGGAGGAATTTCTAATTTTGCACAAAAATAGAGACAAAAGTACGATTTCAGGGAGTAATTACCTGCTTATTTTTGCAACACAATAATTACCGCGGAATGATAAACTACGGATTAATCTGATTAATACGGATTATATATGTCAAAGTTTTTATTTGAAAAAGAAACATACAATATAAGAGGTTGCTTGATAAATGTGCACAAAGAACTGGGATGCGGTTTTTTGGAGATAGTTTATCAAGATGCTTTTGAACTGGAACTTAAAGAAGCCGGTATTCCCTATAAAAGAGAACAAAGAATACAAATTCTTTATAAAGGAAAGCCTCTCAATTCGGAATATATAGCCGACTTCATTTGCTATGATAAAATCATAGTTGAATTAAAGGCAGTTTCTGAACTGACTGATGTTCATTTTGCACAAGTACTCAATTATTTGACTGCAACAAATTTAGATTTAGGGCTACTTGTAAATTTTGGCGAAAAGTCTCTTCATGTTGAGAGGATATTCAACTATCGAAAAAATCAGATTAATCAGAATAATCCGTAGTTTTTAATAATCAGCGTAATTAGTGGTATATTTATATTCGTAGTTAATATGAGAAACCAAGGAATGTTGAAATATGTGATGATGGTGGGGGTGATGTGCATGGCTTGGGCTGTGGGCAGCGCCACGCCTCCCGCTGGCACTGAGCCTGCGGACACACCCATCGAAACAAAAGTGAGTCTTATCACCATCTACCCCGGCAGCGAGGTGTATGAACTCTATGGTCATACCGAACTGCGTGTGCGCAATGGCGACAGCGACATGTTCTATAACTACGGGCTGTTTGATTTCTTCGTCCCGGGTTTCGCCATGCACTTCATTGCGGGGCAGACCGACTATCTGTGCGGTGCCATCCCGCCTGATCTTGCACTGTCGGGTTACGCAGGCCGCAAGGTGGTGGAGCAGGAACTGGCGCTCACACCCAAGGAGGCGGCCTATATACGCGACTATCTGCGCAACAACGCACTCCCCGAGAATTCAACCTATCGCTATAAGTTCTTGAGCAACAACTGCGCCACGCGTCCGCGTGACATTATTGAAAAAGCGCTTGGAGACCGCCTGCACTACACAGGCAGCGCGAGCCACTGCACCTTTCGCGACATGATGCGCGCCTATAACGCCAACTACGCCTGGGATGAGTTCGGCATTGACCTGGCGCTGGGCAGCGGCATCGACACGGTGGTCACACTGCGTCAGGAGATGTTCTCGCCCATGAAACTCATGCAGCACATGACAGGTGCCACGTTAGATCGCGATGGCGTGAAAGTGCCGCTGGTGAGTGCCACTCGTATACTCATCGATGGCGACGACAAGGGACTGGTCAAGGAGCCAACACCCTTCATCCTTTCTCCACTGTTCTTTGCCCTGCTGTTGCTGGTTATCACGCTGCTCATCACCCGTTATGATGTGCGCCGAGGCAAAGCATCGCGCTGGTACGATGTGCTGTTTTACACCCTCTATGGCTTGTGGGGCATAGTGCTCTTCTTCCTCATTTTCATCTCTACTCACGAGGCCACCTCGCCCAACTTCAATGGCCTGTGGCTGCATCCGTTCTACTTGCTCATACCGCTGCTCATGTGGTTCAAGCGTTGTCGCAAGTTTGTGCACGCAGTGCATCGCACCATAGTGCTGGTGCTCATTTTTACCCTGCTGGCGTGGCCATTGCTGCCACAGGTGGCTAATGTGGCCTTCTTCCCCCTCATGGTTGCCCCGCTGGTGCGCTCGATTGGCAATTTGCTCGTGGCCCGCAAACAAGCGCGCCGCGGCAAGTAAAAAGTTCAAAGGAGTTTCGCCGTTTTGAGAGAGGCTTTATCATGAAAATAATGGATTATAGTTTTTATCTCATCTCAATTATTTTCGATAGGGGTCAATATCCCACCCTGTTCGGTGGGGCTGCGGGTTTTAGTTACTATCTGTCAATAGATACTTATGCTTTGCTTCGTGAAGTGCCAAATTCAACACTCAGGGCTATCACCGACCACTACATTTTAGCTTTTACTTTTCTATTTCTTTCTTATTTTGCCTTGTTCTGGTTTTATTATAAACGAAACAATCGATATAAAGCAATTTTTGAGCATTATTCACAAAAAAGAGCACAGTATAAATTCAGGTGGCTCAAAGAAATGTTTCATTTTTTGATTTTGTCAGTGGTTTTATTATTGCCTTTAGGAATTATAGTCTTGATAAAACATTATGGTTTAAACTGGTGAACTATGTTGAAAAAGGGAGGAAAAAGGGCGTGAAGACACATTATATTAAAAAATGCGACGAAAAGTCAGAAGTTTTTCGTAATTTTGCAAATTCTTGTGTCAGTCGTCATGATTGGCACTAAGTTTGCGAGAAAAGATACTATTGTGTCAGAAAGAAATAAAAAAATAACATATATATGGGATTAAATGACTTTTTGAAATCAATATTCGGCAACAAGAGTGAGCGCGATGTGAAGAAGATGCGCCCTGTGCTGAACAAGATTAAAGAAATCTATCCGTCGATTGAGCAAATGTCGAACGACGAACTGCGTGCCCGCAGCGCCGCAATTCGCCAGGACATCGCCGACTATGTGCAGCCTCAGCGCGACGAGATAGCAAAACTCAAGGCCGAAATCGAGACCATCGACTATGAGGAGCGTGAGCCCCTGTGGGAGAAGGTGGACAAAATCGACAAGGAAATTCTCGAACGCATCGAAGAGAAACTCAACGAGGTGCTGCCCGAGGTGTTTGCCATTGTGAAGGATACCGCCCGCCGCTTTGCCCAAAACGAGGAGATTGAGGTGACCGCCAACGACTTTGACCGCGACCTTGCCGCTCAGGGCAAGGACTTTTTGGAAATCAATGGTGAC
>CACXLJ010000021.1 GCA_902768435.1 uncultured Bacteroidales bacterium
GTTTGAGTCGCCAAGCTTGATGAGTTCGTCCATCAGCTGGAAATGCTGCATGAGCAAGGCCCTCAATGCCTCGTGCTTTTTGGTCGCAGCCAGCAAGTCTGTGTGATTGTCTTCCAATTCATTTCGATTCTCATAAAGCTCGGTCACAAGCGATTGCCACTTCTTCTTGTCCTGACAATGCTTGAAAAAAAAGTAGCCAAAAATAGCCAGCAAAATCAAGATGATGACAAAATAAACAAGCAGTTTATTTCTTAATTGAGCGTTTTTGAGCTGCAATTCGGTCTTGCCATATTTTGCTTCAGCCTCCTTGAGTTGCGCCTGATGAGAGTTGAGCAATATCATGTCTGCAATGCTGTCACTCCTGATGGCAAATGTGGAATAGTTGCGGTAATCACTATTAGCACGATAAATCTCTGCAAGATCATCAAGCCATATCATGGAATCGACATTTGTTATTGGTAATGGCATTAACTTGAATAAAAGTTCAGCCGAATCGGCCATACCGAGTTTGGCGAAAGACCTGATACCGAAAGACAGATACTGTGTATCATCATATACTCCTTGATTCTCTTGATATATTTTTGTCGCTAAATCTTTTGATTTAGTATAGTCCTCCATATAATAATAGAGTCCACAGAGTTTATCAAGCGACTTATAATAATTATAGGTGAGCCCATGCTCCTTGGAAAAACTGATGGCTTGCTGCAGATAATGAAGGGCACTGTCGTTGTTGTGCGTGCGGTAAAGGCCGCCGATGCCCGTGAGGCATACCGCCTGATAATAGTCGCTACCCGCTTTTTCGAAATGCGGCAAGGCATACTTATAGCGGACAAGGTCGGTTGAGTCGGTGGTATATTCTGACTCATAGATGCCTGCGATGCGCAAGTTCACGAAGCCGAGGTTAAAGTGGTCGTTGGGGTCGGCGGTGGACTCGGCCTCGAGGTAGTGCTGCATGGCCTGCTGGGGGTGGCCGAGTTCCTCGGCTACGGCACCGCTATAGATGAGGGCGCGGGTATAGCGCTCGTGGTCGGTGGCACTGCCGTGATGGTCAGCATAATAACTGAGGGCGCTGTCGATGAGGGCGCTGTCGGCCGGCTCAGTCACATAGCACTTGTAGCGGGCCTGCACAAGCAGCAGGGCATGGCGTGCACGCAGCATCTCGTCGGCCTGCAGAGCGCGGGCGGTGTCGAGTGCGAGCATCTGTCGCAGGGCTGCGCTATGAGCAGCGGTGTCACTGGTGCGCAGCAGCGAGTCGGCACGATCCAACTCCGCCATGACGCGCGCATCGTGACTGCCCCCACAACCCCACAACAGGGCTGCAAGCAGCGAGAAAGCAATTAATATGACTGGCAAGTGCTTCACTTATTCTTATTCAATTAATTACTCGCGATGATTATCCTTATCAACAACGGTTTAGAAGGCGTTTTTGTCGCCGAAGATGGCTTTGTAGATGGTGAGGAAGATGATTTTGATGTCGAGCATGAAGTTCCAGTTCTCGGCATACCACACATCATATTCCACGCGCTTTTCCATTTTCCATAGTTCGTCGGTCTGGCCGCGATAACCGTTGACCTGCGCCCAACCGGTAATGCCCGGCTTGATGGTGTGGCGCAGCATGTACTTGTCAATGAGAGCACTATAGGCCTCGGTGTGCTTGGTCATGTGCGGGCGGGGCCCCACGACCGACATCTCCCCTTTGAGCACATTCCAGAACTGCGGCAACTCGTCGATGCTTGTCTTGCGCAGGAAATTGCCCAGTCGGGTCTTGCGGGGATCATTCTTGGTGGCCTGCTTGGTGTCGGAATCGCTGTTGACACGCATAGTGCGGAACTTGTAGCACACAAAGGGTTCGCCACGCAAGCCGGTGCGCTCCTGCTTGAAGAAGATGGGGCCCGGCGAGGTGACCTTGATGGCAATAGCCACAGGAATGAGGATGATGGGCGACAGGATGAGTGCGATGAGCGACATGAGCAGGTCAAATGTGCGCTTGAGCAAAGCGTTGAAGGGATTGCTCAAGGGATAAGGCCGCACCGACAGGATGGGGATATTGCCCAATGAGTAGAGTTCGAAACGGCGGGTGATGTAACGACCCAACTGAGGAATGTAGAAGAAGTCGACGGCATTGCGCTCGGCCATCTTCATGAGCCGGTGCACCTCGTCGTTATCGGCATCGGGGATAGCGCAGTACATCTCATCAATCAAGTTGTCCTTCAAGAAAGGTTCTAGGTCGTTGAGATTGCCTTTGTAATTCTTCATGTTGCGACCCTTGTCGCTATTGTCAAACACGCCCTCGATGCGGTAGCCATAGCCCAAGTCCGATGCCAGTTCCTCCATGAGCCTGTGCGCCACATTGCCGCTACCAATGACGACGATGCGCTTGTAGTTGTAACCGCTTGTGCGATACATCTTGAGCAGGCGGTGCGAGAAAATCCACCACAACGACAACACGACGAAGAACGCCACATAGAACTTGACGATGGTCCTCCACGACACACTGTCGTAGTCGAGGAAATAGATGAGCGACAGGAAGATAACCGCATGAAGCATGACCGCTTTCACCACCTGCATGAGCACTTGGTCGGCATAGACCACGCGACGCTCATGAATATCGGAGAAGAAATAGGCCACCACAAAATAAGACAGGTTCAACAGCATCCACACCTGCTTGGAAAAGAACATGCCGTTTGCCGGTTCAAACCAGCAAACCACGAGGTAGATGATATTCAGTATCAGAAAATCGATTCCAGAGAATATCCAACGGATGAACTGCCCGTATCTTCCTTTTCCCTTCAAAGCGGTATCATTGAGGTTAAACAATCACTCTCTGCAACAGTCACAACGCCGCAGAGAGTGATCGAGGTTACTTCTTGTATTAAATCTTCTCGTCGATGAGTTTAATCTTCTGTTCAAGCATGGCAATGTCTTCCTTGATTTTCGCAATCTTGCGCTCCATCTCCTTGACAATAGTGTTGCCAGTGTTTGAACGGGCGTTGAAGAAGCCCAGGTTGTTCTCATAGGTCTTGAGTTCCTGGCACTTCTGCTCATAGGTGCGCACCATGCGTTCACGCTCGTGGTAAACCTTGTCGGTGCCAGCCATCTGGTTGAGCGAGTTCTCGAAGTTAGCCATGCGGGCGCGCACAGCCTTCATGTCATATTTATCAAATGCCTTGTCGATGGCCTCCTTGTACTCGGCATAGATCTTGTCCTTTTCCTTGTAAGGCACATGACCCACCTCTTGCCACTGCTGCATGAGTTCGCGCACCTTGGTTGCGGGTTCCTCGGCAGCCTCGTCGTTAAGGATGGCGTTGATCGAAGCGATGATTTCCTTCTTGGTCTTGAGATTCTGATGCTCCTGGGTGTGGATGTTGCTCGTTTGTTTCTTCTTTTCTTCAAAGAAATAGTCGCAAGCGGCAATGAATCGTTTCCAGATAGCGTCGCTGTGCTTCTTCACCACGGGACCAATGGTTTTCCACTCCTTCTGGAGTGCCACCAACTCGTCGGTGGTCTTCTTCCAGTCGGTAGAATCCTTCAAGGCCTCGGCCTTCTCGCACAGAGCGGTCTTCTTGGCAAGGTTGGTCGAGAGTTCTTCTTTCATCTTCTTGAAGAAGGCGGCTTTCTGGGCAAAGAAATCGTCGCACGACTTGCGGAAGCGGGTAAACAGTTCGGTATTCACCTTGCGTGAGGCGAAGCCCAGTTTCTTCCACTCTTCCTGCAGAGCAATAATCTGCTTGGTGGCATTGTCCCAAGCCTGATAGGAGTTCAGTCCCTCGGTCGAGATTGCCTCAATTTGCTCGCAAAGAGCAGTCTTGGCATCGGCATTGGCTTTTTCGTTGGCCTTGCGCTCTTCAAAGAAGGTTTGATACTTCTTGTTGATAACCGATGAGGCATTCTTGAAGCGTGCCCAGAGTTCTTCTCTGATTTCCTTGGCCACAGGACCGGTCTCGCGCCAAGAGTTGTGGAGTGCCTGCAACTGCTTGAAGGCATCGACCACATCGGGCAGTTCGTCGAGTTGCTCGGCATCGAGGCAGAGCTGCTGCTTGATTTCAAGGTTCTTCTTGAAGTCGTAGTCGCGGAGTTCCTTGTTCATCTTGAGCAAGTCATAGAATTTCTCCACAACCACCTGATATTTTTTCCAGATTTCGGTTACATTGGGAGCAGGAACCTCGCCCAAAGCCTTGAACTCCTGCTGCAACTGCTGCACCTTGTTGTACTGACGGTTTACATTGTCAGGATCGCTTGTGATTTCAAAAATCTGTTCAATGATAGCCTGTTTCTTCTCCAGATTGGCCAATTTAATGGCATCTTGAGCGGCATTGAACTCGGCCTTCTTTTCCTTGAGCTCATTCAAGAGGTCTTTCACCTTGAGTTCGTCGGCATCCTCAGCAGGAACAAAGGCGGCCTCATCGTTACCAGCGGCAACAAAGGCTGCCTTCTCCTTGGCCAACTCGTCTTTGCGCAGTGCAAAGAAGGCTGCCTTCAACTGCAGCACAGCGTCTTTGACGCTATCAACGGGCTGTTCTACCATCCATTGCAGATGTGCCACAAGTTCGTCTTTGCTGAACTTGGTGAAGTCGACCTCGTCCAGAGGCTTGGCTTCGTGTGCGGGTTCTTCAGCAACAGGTTCCTCAGCGGGCGCCTCTTGAGCCACGGGTGCTTCTTGGGCAGGTGCTTCGGGTGCGGCTTCAGCTGCCGGTTCTTGAACAGGCTCTTGGTTAATGACTTCCTGAGCGGCTTCTTGGGCCGCCTCAGTCTTGATTTCTTCTGATTCTGCAGGTGTCTGGGCTGCAGCATCAACATTGAGGGTTACATCCTTTTCGAGGTTCTCGTTCGATTGGGACATTTCACGCGATTCCATAAACAATTATTTTAACACGCCATTTTTAGACGCAATTCTACAATTAACTCCAAAAATACGCATTTTTTTTAGAATGGAAAAATTTTTAGACGATTTTTTATTCACAAACTTTCCTAAACTACTCATTATCAATACAAAGAAACGACCATTCGTCATTCCTTCACCGAGGGGCCATAGTGCAGCGTGGTAGCATTTTCGGGGGCAAAAATCTGCTGGGCCACCGCTTGCACCTTTTCAGGAGTCAGCGCCTTGTATTTGTCGACAACGGTATTAAAATCTTCGGCAGTCGAAATGTGTTCATATTCGCACAGGCGCAATGCCTTATCGGCATAACCAATATTATCGAAAAGCAGGTGAGAATGAAACTTATTGGTGCATTTGGTAATCTCGTACTGGCTCACACCATTCTCGACCAGGTTGCACAGTTCAGCATTGACCAGATGTTGCGCCTCGTCGAACGAGCAACCCTGCCGCAACTTGCCACGCACAAGGAACAAGCCCGGGTCAATCGACCCTGTGACAGCGGCATCAAGATCGGTGAACACCTGGGTTTTCATGAGCACATTCCTGAAAAAGCGCGACGAGGTGCCATTGGCAAGCACATCGCTCAGCAGGTCACAGGCCTGATAGTCAGGGTGGCGACGGCCGCACATGTGATAGGTGATATAGAGCAAGTCCTGAGGCACATCGCTGTGCTTGGCCACAAAACGGGCTTGCCGCTGCACGGGTTCGACAGGCAGATTGCGCTGCACAATGCTGCGGGCAGGGATTGCGCCGAACCACTTGTCGACAAGTTGTACCGCCTGGTCAAAGGGCACATTGCCTGAGATGCACATGATAAGATTGTTCACCGAATAATGCTGTCCGAAGAAATCCTTCACCTGCTGCCGTGTGACTTGGGCAATGTGATCGGTTGTCAAGCCGAGCACGGGCCAGCGGTAAGGGTGTACCTTATAGGAGGCAGCGTTCAAGATGTGCGACAAATCGCCATAAGGGACATTGAGACTGCGCTGCTTGAATTCCTCGATCACCACATTCTTTTGCGTAGCAACACTCTCTTCGCTGAGCGCCAGGTGCTGCAGCCGGTCGGACTCCACCCAAAGCGCGGTCTCGATGTTGTGAGCGGGCAAAGTCTCGTAGTAGTTGGTCAAATCGGCATTGGTCCAGGCATTGCTATCTCCCCCAGCCTTCTGCAGCTCGGTGTCGTACTTGGGTACCGATTCAGTGCCAGAGAACATCAAGTGCTCACACAGGTGCGCAAGTCCAGTGCACGCGGGGTCCTCGTCCTTGCTGCCCACATCGTATAACAGATTTACCGCCACCATGCGAGTTGCTGCATCGTAGTGATGCAGCAACCGCAAGCCATTGGCAAAGGTATGTCGGTTAATCGTTATCAATAAAAATGTATTGAGTATTTACCTTTATTTCTTCTCGGGGCGAATCACGCGCATCGACAGTATCTTCACATCGGCCAGCGGGCGATCATGCGCACCTGTCTCCACATTCTGTATCTTGTCGATCACTTCATAACCCTGAATGACTTCGCCGTAAACGGTGTACTGACCATCGAGATGCGGGGTGCCGCCCACGGTGGTATAGGCCTCGATTTGCTCTTGCGTGAACGAGAACGGGGCGGCTGCATACTGCGCTTCGGTCTTGGCAATGAGTTCTTGCTGAAGAGCCTGCAAGCCAGCCATGTCGCCACGGCCTTGCATGGCCTGGATCGAGTCGATGCGTTCCATGGCCATGGCATTGAACAGCTGCTGCTTGCGTTGGTCGGCAAGGCGCACTTTCATGTCGTCGAGCATGGCCGATGTATAGACGCGTCCGGTCACCACATAGAACTGCGAGCCCGAGCTGCGGCGTTCAGGGTTCACCTGGTCGGCAGTGCGAGCGGCAGCAAGTGCGCCTCGCTTATGGAAATACTTGGGATATACAAACTCGGCGGGCAGCGTGTAGCCAGGGTCGCCCTCGCCCAGCACAGCCGTTGAGTCGGCGGTCTTCGACGACGGGTCGCCAGCCTGCACCATGAAATTGTTAATCACGCGATGGAACAATACGCCATCATAATAGCCTTCTTCGGCAAGTTTCACAAAGTTGTCGCGATGCTGCGGAGTCTCGTCGTACAGAGCCACCACAAAGTCGCCCAGCGAGGTTTTCACCTCCACTTTCACTCGGTTGTCCACTGTCATGTTATTTTCGGCATGGGCGCAAGGAACCTTCAGGAGGCACAAGGCCGACACCATGAATGTTGAAATAAGAATATGTGCTTTCATAAAGTCAATGGATTATATCCCCACGGGATAAAGGCGCTTGAAGATGCGCCTGAAATTGTCGTCGGTTTCGCTCAACTGCTGGGCACGCTCGCGATAATCAGGTCCCCACAAGGTGGCGGCGAGGTCGGCAAGATAGACATGCTCACGGTCGCGTGTGATGGCGGCCTTCACAAGCCTGTCGATGTATGTAGCGTACTTCTGCGAGTCGATGGCATGCAGATAACGCGCAGTGCTCACAATGAACTGCCCGGTCATGTCGACCTGAATGATGTTGTCTACCAGGTCGAGCATGATGCCGTCGATGCTGTTTATGTTATTTGCAATATACTCGTAGGTCATGAGACCATTCGGGTCTTTCGCAAGTCGTTTCTTTAAATTTTCATCCATTTTTTAGCGTGTTAGTTGTTGATAGGCATTGCCAAATTATCGTGCAAAGATAGTGATTTTTCGACAAAAGACTACTTGGCGAGCGACATATTCAATGAAATGCCATAATTACTGTTAGTGGTCGGGTATGCTGACGACGACACCAGCGGCGTGTTGACCTGATGATCGAAGTAGGCCCCGATCGTCACTCGCTTGCTCATCACATAATTGGCCGTGAAGTTGATGCCCAGGGTCTTAGTGCCGCTTGTGGGCTGTGTAGTGCGCACATCAATCTTGCGAATCAAAGCCGTGTTGTTACTGTATTGCAGATCAAACTTGAGCGTCAGGTCGTTGCTCACACCCTGCTGCTTGTTCTTGATCTTGAGCACCGAGTTGAAATTAGCAATCTTGTAACCGGCACCAATCACAAACGACTTAGACAACGCCTCGACTAACTGGCCTGCCGATGAGTTGAGCGACAGCGTGCGGCTATCACGATACTCAATGTTGAAGGTCATGCCGTTGTTCAATGTGGCATTCACACCCAGCAGCGGGGCAAATTTCTCGGTAAGGGTTATCGACGAGATGTTGTAAGGTGACGATGGTATGGGAGCACCGGTCAAAGCGTTCTGGGTGAAGCCCAGCCCCTCGCCTATCGTTACCCAGTCGCTGTAGCTCGAGTAAGAACCCACCTGATAGGTACACTGATAGGCATGAGTGAGCGTGAAGCTCTTGAAATGCTTGTTGAAGAAGGGCAGTTTCGACAATCCGTCGTAGGTGACACGCCAGTTAGGCAGTATCTCCTTCAACGACGGGAAGGGGCTCAAAGTAACCTTCTTGGGATTCTTGCCCGAATAAGCAGCCATGAATGCAGGTATCAGCACATCTGAACTCATCTGGTTCACTGTACCGTTGTCGGGATTGAATTCGGCATTGGCATAAATGGTTCCGTTGATAAAGCCACGGTCGGGATAACTTTCTCCTGTATATTGCGACTGAACGCGCTCGGCCACAATAGGGATGTTTTCAAGGAACTTGTCGAACGCTGCGCTATGATAGTCGTTCTTGGCGCTCACCCCACGCAGGGCGGTGGCAATTGCCATGTGAGTCTTGGTGTAGCTGCCCGAATACACTGTGGCCATGTCGTTGTACATGAACTGCAGCTGGCTCGTGCGGTTATCGGTGCGGTTGCCAGTGAGAGTGATCTTGAGGCCACGGATGGGTTCAAGCTGAATCTCGGCAGAGAACTCTTGAGTCTTGGCAAAGAGGGCGGGCGAAGTCATGCTCTCGTCGCACAACAGCCAGCCACGCTCCTTGGCCTTATCGATATAGCTCTCGTCGGTAAAGCCAAATGCAAAGTCAAGACCGGGAGCCATCACATCGTAACGAGTAGTCTGGCCGAAGATGTCGCCGATTTCAGGTTTGAACTGCGGCAACGAGAGCGAGCGTGTAGTCCTGAACTTCACATTCACATTCTTCACCATCATGGCAAATCGGGTCGTGTACTGAGCAAACTCATACAGGAATCCCTTCTTGTCGCCCGAAGTGAGCTCCGATATAGTGAGTTTGATGTTTTCGGTTCCCTTGTTCAGGATTTCAATCGTGTTGTCGTCCTTCACTTCATATTTTACGGGGAAGCGTTTTCCGTCGCTTGTGGTTGCGGTAACACGCACCTTCTTCACATTCATGTTGTGCTTCACAACCAGCGTAGTGTCGGCATTCAATTTGAAGGCACGATTGAATTTCTTGGGTTTCTTGGCATTCTTCGTGTCGCGCGACTGCCCGCCCCCCGACGATGAGAACCGCTTGTTCACATCTTTCAAGAAAGGTATCTTGTTGTAGAGCTGGTCGAGATTGAAACGCCCATCGATGTTCAACGACGACTGGTTGGCAATCGTGTGGCCCGAGAACGAGCCGTCGATGACGGTTCCGCGATCCCAGGTGTAGGTTGCATTATAGGAAGCATTGGCCGTGATGAAACTCAAAATGGGTATTGCGCTGAACGGTGCCTTGTACGATGCCGTGAATGTCTGGTTGTAGGCCCAAGGCGTGCCCAAGCCCTTGATGCTGCGCATCACGCTGTCTTTCCAGTCACGATACTCATCGGGGAACAGTTTCTTGTTCACCTGGCCCATAGGCTCCATGATGTGGGCCGTGGTCTGGGTATTGAGCGACACATTAATCGACTTGGTGAAGTTCCATGTGATAGAGAACTGGCGGTCCCACAGGAAGTTCTTGCTCACCGACACTGGCAGTTCCACATCGATGTCGGTCTCGTTGCGCGTTTGCTGCTCATAGTAGTAACGCGACATGTTGGTGTTAAACGCAATGGATGCAGGCAACCAGTGGATTTCCCACTCTCTGAAGAACTTCAGGTTCTTGTTCTTCTCGCTAATGAGTTTCTTGAACGGGGTGAAAGGCTTCACATAGGGCACCCAGCTATACTGGAAGCTGCCGCGATAGTCATTCGTGTTCTCATACACATTGTCGGGGTCGCTAATGTGCGTCTTGCTGAACGAGTAACTGAATGTGAAGTTGGCAGGGTCCCAAGGCATCGGGTTCTTGCTCTTCACATCAAATTTCAAGCCCGAGACACTGAAGTTCTGCACCGTGTGGCGCGACACTGCATAGGCATTGATCGAATCTTTTTGTGCATCGGTTTCGCAAGCGTCGATAGCATCTTTCAGCAGCACATCCTGATCAAGAGGATTATACTTGGGAGTGGTCTTCTCATTGCTGTAAGAGTAATAGACGGGAGCATGGAGTTTCACCTTCTCGGGCAGGAAGCGGCCCATGTCGGCCTGCACTGCCACATTATACTGGTCGTAGTTGTCGAGTCGACGATGACTCAGGCCCTGATCAACCGCGCCAAAGCCCGCAGTTTCCTTGTGCATGCCCACATTCACAGTGGCAATGTCGCTCATGCTCAAGCTCAAACTTGCCTTGGCAGCCCAGCCGCCGTCCTGGTCAAAATCGGTCACACGCAATTCGTCGACCCAAACGGTACAGTCCTTAGTCGAGTTAGAGTTGTTACGCACACCAATCATCATCACGCGCACCTCGCTCAACGACGGGTTACCCATCACCGTCACGCGGTTGTTGGGGTGCTCGGGGTCTTGTTCAAGATAACGCGTGTAGTAGGATATGCCCTCTTCGCCGGCCATTTTCTTCATGTTGCGGTTCTTCTTCACCTGTGGCAGCAGGTTGAGGTTCAGGTCGAGCATGTTCTCCTCGGGCCACACCTTCAGACGGTCGGCGGTACTGTTGGTGCTGTAGTGGCCAGCAGGGGTCACCACAAGAGGTATTTCATATTCATAGTAGTTGTTCTTCACATCCGAACCCAAGCGGACGAACACCGACACATCGCCGTTCTTGAGACCAGTGGCATCGTCAACAAATGCTTCGTTGTGCACAAACATCTGCAGACGCTTGTAGATGCGCAGATCAAGGCCAGAGTTCCTGTACACGCCACGGGCATCACCTGCCTGCAGGTGTTCGACCTTCATTTGCATCGACTGCTCGTTGAGCTGAGTAACCTGCGACTGACCCGAGTCGATGATTCGGCTCACGCCCGGAGGCAGCACATAGTTCACAGGCTCGCGCGAAGCGTTCTCCTCAATGTTCACTGTGTTCACATTAATCGAACCATCGGCAGGAGCGTCGCCACGCAAGTTCAGGTTGTAGTCATAGTTGCGCCACTCGCCACGCACCAGTTCCAGGCTTGCGAAACGCAAGTGGGTGGGTTTCTTGAACTGAGTGAGGAACATGCGCATGAAGCGAATGGTAGTAAAGTCGTTGATCGACCCCACCCTCTTATCATATTCGCGCAGCGGAATGCTGAACTGGTACCAAGTTACATGCTGGTCTTTACCATCGCGGGTGCGCTGCACGGCATTCTGCTTGTCGACGATGAAGTTGCGGCCCACCTCCAAGTCTTCGGGCCTGATTGAGATCCTGTACTGGAAGTAACGCTCATACTCATTGAGTGTGTTGTCTTGGTTGATATCCTCCACATCGGGCACACTGCGCGACGACTGATACATGCGGTCCGAAGCGTCCTCTTGCGACAGCGAGTTGCCCTCGGTGCCGTTATAATGCTTGTAACGCTCAAGAATCGAGAGGCGCTGCTCGTCGTAGTCATACCCCCTGAAGAAGTGGTAATTGTCACCGGCAGGGTCGTTCAGTGGCGAGAACTGGTCGCCCTCCATGCGGGCAATGGCGTCGGGCGAGAGTTTCTTACGCAAGTTCTCTACATAGTTCCTATAGGTGGGGAAAGTCATCTCCTGAGCGGTCGAGAGTCCGTTCAAACCCACATCCTGCAGCACACGAGAGCCCGCAGCATTGTCGAATGCATAGGTCATTGAGGTCTTGTTCGATACTCTACCCCAATTGGTGGTGCGCACATAGGCTGTGTCACCATCATTTATAGGCAGGCCGTTCTCATAAGATTTCAGTCCGTCTCTCAAGATGTCCTCACTCACCTCACCCAAGTTGATGTAGAGGTCACCGCCATCATAGTTTGGATTATTTGGATCCAGGAACGGGTCGAGCATCCAGAACTGGATATACTCGATATTCGATTGCTCAAAGTTGGTGTTGTCAAGCTTGCGCATGATACCACCCCAACGCTTTTCGGGATTCAACAAGTTGCCCTCGCTGTCGATATCGGCATCGTCCAGGTTATAGGGACCACGCTCTTCGGGATAGTAAGAAAGGTTCAGCGTCTGAATGGTCGATGCCTCGCCATAGTTCAACTCGCGGCCGGGGAACACCTCGCTATAGGGGATGTCGCGCACATAGGGATTGGAAAGTTGTTCAAGGTCGTTCTTGATGTAACCTGGCACAAACGACGAATTGCGCTGCGTGAACAAGCGGTCGATATAGTACCACGACAGCAAAGCACGGTTCTTGCCATAGTTCACATCGTTTGACAGCGATGCCTCGGGGAACAGAGGTTTGGCACCATTGTCATACGGTGTAGAGGCCAAGAACCACGAATAAGGCGAACGCAGGTCGATGCCCGATTGCGTCGACTCGAAGTCATCGATATACGAGCTACCGGCATTAGAGCCTGTTCTTGCCTGATGTGGTATCAACTGGGCGAACTCACCCTTGAAACTCAATGTCGAGGGTGCAGTAGCGTTCACTGTGGGAATCTTGTTCAGCAGGTTGGTAAGCCACATGAACTTCGTGTTATACGACGCGTTCACGCCCCAAATCGTGTTCTTCACAAGTTCATCGCCAATCGACACTTTCTCGGTGAGCGCCTTCTCGCCATAGTGCATGATGGTACCTCCCACATGGAAATCTTTATTGAACGCATAGTCCAAGTCCAAACCCAGCAGTGTCTTGCGCTGCATGCTGAAGGTCGACTGGTTTTCAAGCGACACACTAATGTTGGTTCCTGCATCAATCAGGCTCTGGTTGGTGATGGTCACCGTTCCCATGTTGTAATCCACAGTATAGTCGCTGTTCTCAGTCAGTGGCACACCGCCAGCGGTCACAATCACCGACCCGCGAGGCACATTCATCGCATTCAGCTTAATGGTATTGCCCGACGACGACTGATACTCACCCTGAAGCACAAACTTGTTCTTGTCCTGATATTGGCGAGCCACGGTCAGCGTCGAGTCATAGAGTTCGGTATACACATAGTTCTTGGCGATGTTCTCGTCTCCAATGGCATTGGCAAGGAAACGGCCAAAAGGCTCAACCACGGGGAAGATGACCCTGCCCTTCGACGAAACCACGGTGTAGCCTTCCAAGAAGTCGAAACGACCGTCGCGGTTAAACTCCTTGTTAGCATCCAGGCGGTCGAGGTTCAGTACCTGAATAAGGGGATCACCATTAATACGGCCTGCCGGAATATAGTTAAGCTGCGTGCCAGTGGTATCGCTCAGGTATTTCACATTGAGCTTGAAATTCTTTTCCTGCACCTGATAGGAACCCAGCGAGTAAACATTTTTCATCATCAGGTGCCACATGGGCGTTTTGGGCGACACAGTCGTGCTCTTCAGCATCTTCACATAAAGCGACTGATCGGTCGATGTGATATCGCCTGAGAATTCACCCACCTGATAGGTTTTGCCTCGATAGGTATATTGGTAGGCCACAGCCAGCACCTCATCGGCGTTCAGTGCCGTGTTGAGCGACAGATAGCCCAGCGATTTGTTCAAGGTGTATTCGCTCGCCTGCAGCAGTCGGGCGCTCTCAATCTTCTCGTAGTCGCGTCCGCCCTCGATGCCATAGGCAGTAAGGGGCTCCAATGCGGTCGTCACCTCACTGATGTAACGCGCCCGAGGATACTGTTCCTTAATTTCAGATAACTCAGTGTTCGATGTGTTGTTCGGATTAGGCTGCGTAGGATCGCCCACCCAGTGGTCGTTCAAGATGTGAGAGTTCTCACCCACATCCATGAAAGCAACCAGGTTGCGTGATTCGTTGAAGGAACCGCGCTTGTTGGTCACCCACACCTCAATGCGGTTAATCTCAATACCCGATGACACGAGCGGCAACTTAGAGCACCAGGTGTCGTAGTTGTCACGGAAGAAATGACCCAGGAAGAAGTGCTTGTTCTGTTCATAGGCATCGGCCTGAACATAGAAGGGCGTGGTTTGCGAACCGCCTTTCGTGTTCACAGTCTGTGATTCAGAATTTTGCTGCGAAACCAGTGCGGTTGCTGTCAACTTGCCGAATTGCAACTTCGCCTTGATACCAAACAGAGCCGCACTACCCCTAATGAGCGACGAACCAGTGGTCATGCTCACATTACCCGCCTCAAGGTTCTTGATGATCTCATCTTCCTTTCCCTCGTAGGCGAGTTTCAGGTTCTTGTTGTCAAACTCAAATGTCGCATCGGTGTTGTAAGTCATGTTGAACTTCATCTTGTCGCCCACCGAAGCGGTTATCGTAGCCTGAATCTTCTGGTCAAAGTCAAAGTAGGTCTTTCGCCGTGCCGACACCATGAGTGCAGGGTTGTCGGTCTTGTTGCTCTTGATGCCCATGTTGATGGTCACCGAGCCCTGTGTCTTGAGCTGCACACCACCAGGACCGAACACCGACTCAAGCGGGCCCAGCCCAAACTGCATATCAAGGAAGTTAAACGGCTGATTCTTCTTTTGCTCAGCAGTTTCAGAATTCTTTTGACGGTAATACTCCTGCATTGACTGCCTCAAGGCAATATTCTCATACTCCTCAGGAGTGAGCAGGAATGGAGTCATGATATCGTTGTCACCAATCTTGGTGTGTATCACATAATGACCTGTTTCATAGTCATATTCGGCTGTCGTAGTGATGTTGCTGGGGTTCTTCAGGTCGGTGGGACTCTGCACAAATTGCAGGTCTTCGTAACTCTGCGACAATTTGTCGTTCACATCAAAGCGCAAGTTCATCGAGTCCTTGGTCCAGCGGTTTGTCATGCCGTCGGGGCGAGGGGGCGGTGGCGGCGATTTTGGATTTTCGGTTTTAGCGTTTTGAGCAGTCGCTACCGCACAACTCAGCAAAGCTGCACACAGTGTGAGCAGCGTTCGTTTTAACAATATTTTAGTTTTTTTAAGCCTCAAAGCCATCTTTATTATCTCTTTAATTCCACGATTTCACAAGCGCAATGATGTTTACATCATTTTGAGTGCGCGCTTGATGGCATCTTCAACCGAGAGCGAGGCATTTTCTTTAAATAGTTTATTCAGAGCCTTTTGCGATGCCGCTTGACTAAATCCGAGCATCACAAGTGCCGCTAAAGCCTCTTCAAACACATCGCTTGTAGAGCCACCACTATCTAATAACGAAACAGATGGCATTTTTATTTTATCCTTCAAGTCAACAATAATGCGCTGGGCAGTTTTTGCTCCCACGCCTTTCACTGCTTTCATGCTGGCCACATTGCCGCTTGCAATGGCTTGTTCCAGATCGCTCACCGACAATGACGACTGTATCATGCGCGCTGTGTTCGGTCCCACTCCGCTCACGCTGATGAGCAGCATGAACAATTCACGCTCGCGTTTCTCGGCAAAACCATAAAGCACATGGGCGTCCTCTCTGATGGCCTCATAAATATAGACTTTCACCTCGCCACCTTTCTCGGCATTGTGTAACTGATTGTAGGTTGTGAGTGAGATGTTCACCATATAACCCATGCCCTGATTATCAACCACAACATAGGCTGGAGTCAATTCGGCAACTGCGCCTTTTATATAATCTATCATATATAGTTATTTTTCAAAATAAAGGTCAAAATTACATATTTTTCCTCACCCCACCAAATTTCACCCGCACCCTGCCAGCCAGGCGCAATTCTTATAGACCCAGAATCATGTTCACCAACGCTGCAACATCGCTCACATTCACTCGTCCATCGCCATTCACATCGTCATTCATGGCATCGTCTTCGGTGATTTCTAAAATACTGTTGATCAGCGCAGTCACATCACTCACATTCACCCGTCCGTCAGCATTCACATCGCCTTGAACTGCACCTGTAAGCACATAGCGCAGACCCGCCGTAGCATCAAGTTTTCCAAACCCGTATTTGCGGACATCGGCATCGGCAAGATAGCGGTCGCGGTAGCAAGTCTTTTTCAAGACTTCACGCACATCACTCGGACACAGTTCAGGATTTGCCTCAAGCCAAAGAGCAACTGCACCTGCCACCACTGGCGACGCCATCGATGTGCCAAAATCTAAACCAAAAGCATATCGTTCATCGCCGATGGTCACATAACTATTGACCCAACGCGGATTTTCGTTTTGCTGTGTGTAATAACGGTTATAGGACGACACCACTGACATGCCCGGCGCAATCACATCGGGCCGCATCACACCTTTAGCATCAGGGCCATAGGACGAGAAGTTCACCACCTCATAAAGCCGCACGCCCGAAGTCAGAGTGCTATTGTTACCCGACAGCACTGCAGCCTGAGCTCGGCTGTAAAAAGCGCCTACCGAGATGGTCGAATCGCCTGTTGCGAGGTCGCTGATCGACATCTCGCTGCAGCCATGCATCCATAATGGGTCATCGGGCCGAAAACTGTGCATACGCAGACCGGAACTCCAGCTCATCAGTTCACACGAATCATGCGGAGCAAACTGAAGACCCAGAAGCAGACTGTCGGGCAAATGCCCCGTCTTGACATTGAACACCGAGTGAAACTTGTGCAGCCGCTCAAAGGCATAGTCAACACAATCATCGCCATAATCCTCGCCAAATGCAGCACCCAATTCCACATGAAACACACTATCGGCAACCAACTCGCTGTATTCATAAAGCGGAGACCATTTCACAATCTCGCTGGTGGTTCTGTCCATAAGCACAAACCGCAAGTCATGAGGCACATCATTAGTGGCCCACACACTCACATAGCCCGACACATTGGAATCGTGCTTCGAGTTGGTCAGTATGGCCGTCACAGTATCGCCAAGCGATACCCAAGGAGATTGAGCATACAGGTAACTCGTCCCGTCGTTACCGGCCGCCAGCACACAAATGCGCCCCTTACCACTCAACGCATCCATCAGGTGGCACAACATCGAAGAGCCGTCGTGAGCCCCATCGTGAGAACTAATGCTCATATTCACCACAGCCGGCATGCCGGCACGATTGGCATAGTCAAAAATATAGTTCAGCGAATTGGCTATGTTCACATCGGTCAAGGCATCTTCGGGCATGGAGCACAACACAAGGGTTGCTTCAGGGGCCACTCCGAAGAACGGTTTTCCACGGTAACTGCCTGCCGCTGTTCCTGTTGTATGGGTGCCGTGCGAGAGCGTAGTGCAATCGGTGGTCAGCTGTGCTATTTCTTCAGGTGTTTCATAAGCACTGCCAGGCAAGGTTATGCCATCAATCACAGGCGAAATGCCGGTAGTGTCGGCTGGCATATAGGCACCTGCCACCCTGCTCACGCCATTGCTGTCACACAGGTTGATATGGTTGAAATCAATGCCCACATCAATCATGCCCACTATGATCCCTTTTCCTGTGTAGGTAGCGGGGAGCGAAATGCCCTCATGCGCAGCATCGACACGGCATAGGTAGCGAGCCGTGTCGTTACACAACGACATGGGTTGAGCCATAGTTACACGATGCACATCGCATTGATTCCCTAAGCGAGGCAATGCATTTAATGGAATGCGAGCCGTAAGTATATTGCCCACACGCATATACACCTGGATTCCAAGTTCCTTAAGTTGTGCCACTGTGAAGTCATCGCCCACCTCGATAAAAGCATCAAACGATTGGTTCTCACCAATGGCAGAGAACTTAGACTGTGTTTGGGCCAACTGCAGACGGCTCTTTGCCGACAAAACACGCTGGGCATGCGCCATCAAGCAAAATGACACGCACAACAGCAGCAATATCGGCAGTTTGATTCTCATCGCACAACAATCTTCAGGGTTTTGATTCTATCGGTAGTTCTTGCCGCCACCACATACACGCCTGGTGCAAGCCCATTCAGTCCCAAAACGGCATGACCGCCTGAGACATTCAGCTCGCGCTCAAAAACACAAGCGCCTTGCACCGTGTTCACCGTCAGTTGCACGGTGCGAGTCATCGGCAAAGCGTTAATCTCCAAGTTGCCATTACGAAATGACATTTCAAACTGATTGCCATCAGCTTTCATCTGGGCTAAACCAGTCGACAGCACCGACTTCAGCCCTTCAAGCGCATTAATCTTGCCTGCACCGCAACGCTCTGGTTCCATCTCAACATAGAGGTCGCGTTCGGCTGTGGCACGAATGATGCGCTGCACATCGGCAGGCGTGAGACTTGGAGCAGCCTGGAGCCAAAGGGCTATGATTCCCGTCACCACAGGAGCCGACATCGAAGTGCCCGACTTCACCCCCCACCAGTTGGGCACACCTGCATCGTCGATCATCTCGGCCGCGATCACATTGCGCGACAAGCCATACTGATAACGGTTTAATGCCGAAACCAGCGACTGCCCAGGTGCCAATACAAGCGGTTGCAGGTTGCCACACATATCAACGCCATAACTCGAATAGTAGGACCGATGTCCATATACACCGCCCAACGGGCGTTCACTGCCATCGAGCAGCGGGTAAGAAGTGCGCGACACATAAGAGCCTACCGAGATAATATTTTTTCCCGTGGCCATGTCGCTTATCGAGCAAGCAGGAGAACCGTCCATGCAACTGTCGAGCCCAAAACTCCTCAAGTCCTGGCCGTCACAGCTCCACACATCCATCCTACTCGATGCTTTCCCTTTATAACCCAGTTGCAAATACAGACCACTCATCTTGAGTATTGGCGTAGCAAGCACCTCGCGTTTGCCTGTCACCTCATTCACTGCAAATTTTACATCTATTTTACCTGTCAAACCACTTGCACGCAGCGATTGAGCAGAGTAATCAAGCAGTGTGTCAGCACTGATCCAATCGGTCTTCGACAAGACGGTCATATTCCGATCATAAAGCGTGTAACACACCGACAGAGGGCTGTCATCCCCGCTCCAGGCATCGACTTGCGTGTCGATGGTTCCGTTCACGGCAGCAAGAAATGTGTAGCACACCGTGTCGTTTTCGGCAAACTCCTTATGGATATACAAATTGTTGGCACCCTCATTTCCTGCCGATGCCACAATGATTGCTCCAGTGGTTTCACTCACCTCGTCGAGCACTCGCGACAGCATGCCCGTTCCGTCGTGCGGGCCATCGTGATTTCCAAGGCTCAGGTTGATAACACAAGGTTTTCCCACACTTTGAGCATAACTGGCAATATACCATGCCGAATAGATAACAACCTCATTCGACAGACTATCGGTAGGGATATCACACAGCACCAGTTCGGCACCTGGAGCCATGCCGCCGTAACTGTTCACCATGCTGCCGGCTGCTATGCAACTGGTGTGGGTGCCATGCGACTGCAGAGTATCCTCTGTCATTACTCCCAGAATCTCATCGCCAAGATACTCAGTGCCAGGCAACAACATATCACCGGCATACACATCGGCAACTCCAGCGCGGCATGGCATATAAACCCGCGACACGCGTGAATTGCCATGCTCATCCCTGAAAGCCAAATGGCCAAAATCAATGCCTGCATCAACCACACCTATCACCACACCATTTCCATCATATTTTTCAGGCAATCCTTCGCCTTGCAAGATTTGATCCACGCCTGTAAGGCTTCGGGCCCTGTCATTATGCAGACGCATTCGCCGAGGAGTTTCAGCAAGTTTCACCTGAGGCTGTTGACAAACATTCTTTACCCTATCGGCAGGCATCAGCAATGTGCACATGCTGCCACATTGGGCTACCACACGGCAACCCACGCTGGCCAGTTCGCCCGGAGCAATGTCATCGTCGAGCCACAGCATCACCCGCACAGCATCACTGCCTTGATGGTTGCGTTCACAACTGGCAAGCACACGCTTCAGTTCAGCCGACATTTTGCCGACTGCATCATGAGCCGTGGTTTTGCCCTGCAAGGCAAAAAAACACATCGCTGCTGCTATATATGTCAACAAGCGACGCATAGTCGTCAGTCATTCAACATTCGGAGTAGCATGAGCAACACCTCGGTGGTGGCACGGTCAATCACGCGATGGCGGTCACCAGGCAATCGCTTCACCTGACTCACTACCCTATCGCCGCACTTGGCGGCCATCCACACGGTGCCAACGGGTTTCTCGGCGCTGCCACCACCAGGACCAGCCACACCCGATGTAGCCACAGAGCAATCGGTGCCGAGCAACTGGCTCACGCCACGCACCATCTGCTCAACTACAGGTTGGCTCACAGCGCCTTCGGCCTCCAAGTCATTGGGCAAAACACCCAGCACGCGGGTCTTCACATCGTTGGCA
Source organism: uncultured Bacteroidales bacterium (assembly GCA_902768435.1). GTDB lineage: Bacteria > Bacteroidota > Bacteroidia > Bacteroidales > Muribaculaceae > Sodaliphilus. The sequence continues at coordinate 20,316 of CACXLJ010000021.1, forward strand.
TAAGACACCACCGAGCCCTTGAAGTAGTCGCTACTGCCGGCAATCTCGGTAATCACATGGGCAATGTTGCCGCCTGTGCAACTCTCGGCCGTGCTCAGCGTCAAGTCTTTCTCGCGCAGTTTGCGGCCCACAATCTCGGCCAGCGGTATATCTTCGTCGGCAATGATTGCCTTTCCCAGCTTTGACCTCAACTCGTTTTCAGCACAAGTCATTTGCGCCTTGAGTTCCTCGGCATTGGCCGAAATTCCTGTCAAGCGCAAGCGCATGAGTCCGGGTTGCGGCAAATAGGCCAGATGCATCGTCGCAGGCATATCACGCTCAAATTCGTCGAGCATCATGGCAAGATCCGACTCGATGATGCCCATCACCATAAAAGTGCGGAACACGATCACCTCGTCGCGATGAAAACGCTTAATGAGTTGCGGTATCACCTCGCGTTCCATCATCGCCTCGGTCTCAAAAGGCACACCCGGCATCGACACCAGCACCTTGCCGTCGCGTTCAAACCACATGATGGGAGCAGTGCCCACCTGGTTCTGAATCACGCGGCACGATGTGGGCACCATTGCCTGAAGGCGCGTGTATTCGTTCACTTGCAAATTGCGCTTGGCCATCACCTGGCGCACATTGGCCGCAGTTACCTCGTCGTAAACCAGTTCGCCGCCAAAGTATCCGCACAATGCCGGTTTGGTTATATCGTCCTTCGTTGGGCCAAGGCCGCCTGTCATCAGCACCACATCGGTTTTCGCAAAAGCCTCATCGATGGCTGCTGTGATAGCCTGTGCATCGTCGGCAATCAAGCGAACCGTTTCGGCCTCCCAACCGTAGGGGGTGAGATGGCGGGCAATCCAGCCCGAGTTAGTATCGGTCACTTGCCCAATGAGCAGTTCATCACCTATTGCTATAGTTGTGTATTTCATAATTTCTTTTGATTTTCCTGGATTGATATTATGCGTTGTGCCAGTGTGGGATGACTATAGGAAAACCACACAAATGCAGGGTGTGGCGTGAGATTGCTCAATGCATGGGCACTGAGTTTCTTCAAGCCCGATATGAGCGGATTGCCATGACCGTAGGCAGTGGCATAACGGTCGGCGGCATACTCAGCACGGCGCAGCACGCTGTTCATCAGCGGGTCGAGAACCAGCGATATGGGCGTGAGCAGTTGCGAGAATGCCACCATCGAAAGCACAAACGACGGAGCCGTGCCGCCCAGTGCCTCGGGCAGCAGCGGACTTGAAACCATAAGCGAGAACACATAGAGATACACGCCCACCGTCACAATGCTGGTGAACATGTTCTTCAAGGTGTCGTGATGCCGATAATGGCCCACTTCATGCGCCAGCACTGCCACCACTTCTTCGATTGTCAACTGCTCGATGAGGGTATCGTAGAGCACGATGCGTTTCTTGGGTCCGAAACCGGTAAAATAGGCATTAGCCTTGGTGCTGTGTTTTGAGCCATCAATCACATAAATGTCCTTAAACCGGCAATTCATCGACTGCAGCGCGCCCTCAATGGCACTGCGCAACTCGCCTTGTTCCAGCGGTTTCTGCTTGTTGAATAAGGGAACAATGAGGTTGGAATAAAATATCGAGAAGAACACGATGAACACCACGCACACGCCCGTTGCCCATAACCAAAAGCCATCGCCTATTGTATCGTAGAGCCAATATATCACACACACCAGGCCTGCCGTTAGCACATAGGAGAGAATGAAACCCTTCAAAGTATCGAGCCAGAAGGTGCGGTGCGTAGTCTTGTTGAAACCAAAGCGTTCTTCAATGACAAATGTTGAATAATAGGAAAACGGCAACTCTACCAGCGTGCCAAACAACTGCAGGAACAACGCAAAAAGACAAATCTGACCGTACACGCTATCAGTTACCGACTTGAACAAATTGTCGAGCCAACCAAACAGTCCACATGCAAGAAACACCACAGTAATGACCGTCGACACGATCGAGCCAATGCGCCCTACCCTGCGGTTCGCTTTCATGTAGGCTTGCTGTTTCTCATATTTCTCTTCGTCATAAAGGCCCTCAAGCACCGCGGGAATGGGATGCGACATCCAGGTGCCATTGAGCCACGAGAGCACGCCCGAGACCAATGCCTCGAGCAACACAAATCCTATTAACAAATATAATATAAACTGTGCAGTCATCTTCACTCGCATTTAAATGGTTACTCGAGAAAATGGCGGCGCTGCTATGTCGCAGAACTGCTTGTCAAGATACCTGAAATGCCCGGCCACCGCTATCATAGCGGCATTGTCGGTAGTGAAAGTGCGCTTGGGGATGAATGCCTTGATGCAGCGACGGTCGCAATACTGCTGTACGGCTGCACGCACGCCCGAGTTAGCCGACACTCCACCACCAATGGCGATTGTCTTGATGCCTGTGTCCTTGATGGCTTTGGTGAACTTGTCCATCAGCACTTCGATAATGGTTTTCTGGAGCGATGCAGCAAGGTCGGCCTTGTTTTCCTCAATGAAGTTGGGATTCAATTTGAGTTCGTCACGCAAGGTGTAGAGGAACGAGGTCTTCAATCCACTGAAACTGTAGTCATAGCCTTGAATGTGCGGCTTGGCAAACTTGAAACGCATGGCATCGCCCTCGGCAGCAAGTTTATCGATCACTGGACCACCAGGGTAAGGCAAGCCCATCACTTTGGCACACTTGTCGAACGCTTCGCCAGCAGCATCGTCGATGGTCTGCCCCATGATCTCCATATCGTTGGGAGCGTTAACTTTCACGATTTGAGAATTGCCGCCCGAGATGAGCAGGCAAAGATATGGGAACGAGGGAACCTCGGTGTTTTCCTCTTCCTTGATGAAATGTGCCAGCACATGGCCATGCAGGTGATTCACATCAACGAGCGGAACATCGAGCGCCAAGGCAAGCCCCTTGGCAAACGAAGTGCCCACATGCAGCGAACCGGGTAAACCAGGGCCGCGCGTGAACGCTATCGCATCGATTTCTTCTTTCTTGATTCCAGCCTGGCGGATGGCCTCGCTCACCACCGGCACAATGTTTTGCTGGTGGGCACGCGATGCCAGTTCGGGCACAACGCCGCCATAGGCCTCATGCACCCGCTGACTTGCTATCACATTAGAGAGCAGCACGCAATCTTTAACAATAGCCGCCGATGTGTCGTCGCACGACGATTCAATTCCAAGTATTATAACACTCATTATTTTGTTTTTTTCTTATTTATTTCAAGTTGACCGAGTCGTTTGCTGAAACCGATGCCGAGTCACGAGGCACTGTGGGCAAGGAAACACTGTCGGCAACAGCCGCAGGTTTCTTCTTCATGAAATCGAACCACTTGTCAAAATCGTGCTTGAACACAATGCCCACACCTTGAGTGGTCATGGCATTGCGCACATAGTAGTTCTGGTCATTGAAGTGGTTATATGCCTTGAGTCGCAGGCTCCCTTTAGGGTTCAGCAAGTACTCTATATCAAAGTCACCTATGAAATTGGAGTTCTTCGTGTTATAGGTGTTGTCACGATAACCGAAGTTTCCGTTTAGCAGCAATCGGTTGTTGAGCAACTGACTCGACAAGGCCAGGTCAACCTCCATATCCGAGAAATCGCCCTTGTCGCTCCTGAAGTTGGGCGAAATGCTCCAGTTCTCGCTCAACTGCCCCAGCATACTGCCCAACTGTGACGAGATGGTTGATGAGGCCACCGATGCCAACTCATTGTTGTTGGTTGAGTTGTTCATGTACTCGGGCGTGTAGAAGCGGTTCAAGGCAAGCAGATAAATAATCTGGCGATTCATCATCTCCTCGGTGCTGATCACACTCATCACCTTGCGGTGAGCCTCCGAAGTCAATGTGGGGAATTCCAAATCAAAACCGATTTCTGGGCCACTGATGGGTCCTTGGGCGCGCAACAGAGCATGAACAGGAACGCTGGTGCGGTTCAGGTCGCGGTCAGAGGCAAACGACTGGTCAAGGTCGCGTATGTTGGCATTGAGCGCATAGATTGCCTCCAGGTCGAGTTGAGCATTATAAGGGTCGCCCTGGAACGAGATAGAACTGCCGTTGCGTATAGTGAAATCCTTGATAATGATGTCTTGAAGCGTGAAATTATAGGATCCTTTTTCGAGCACATATTTGCCAAACATGCCCAACTGCTCGTCGTTATTGTCATAGGTCATCTTCAAATTGCCATGACCAGTGGCCTTAATCTTGTCGCCACCTATCGGGTCCATGACGAGTATCATCTGCAAGTCGGGCGTAATGGCCCCTTGAAGGTCAATCTTATACTTGGTGGGCAGTGAAGTATTGGTCTTGTTGATGGTTTGCTTGAGTTGGCGCACAATTTCGGGCAAGGTGTCCTCGGGCTCCTCGACAACTACGGGAGGCATGTTCAGCACATCGCGGTCGCGATAGGTAATGAAGTTATACTCGCTTGCCACCTCGGCATCCGACATCACAAAGGTGAATTTGCTGCGCGGTGCCGACTCCATGACCACCCTGATGTCAACAGTGCCTGGTTCGCCCGAAACAAACGCCGAGCCATTGCCATAGACCGTGCCATACCAGTCGGGATTGTCTTTCTGCGAAATGTCATAGGCAAGGAAATCCTGAGCGTCGGTAATCGTGAAATTAAACACCGGGTCGTGGAAATACCTGTGCCGAATCCATCCGTTCATTTTTGCCCTATTATGGTCACGGTCATAGATGGTCACATCGTTAAAGGCAATTGAGCCGGGAACCATGTGCACCGAATCGCCTTGGCAAGTATACTCCACATTGGTGTAGTCGACCTTAAAGGTGAGGTCATCGGCCTTGATGTCGCCATACAGGTCGATGTTATGAAAATTTCCCAGCAATATGGCACGCCCCGATGCCTCACCGCGTATGTCGCTCGAAAAGGCACTCACAAATGGCTTCATGAAAGCGATATTGGCCCGGTTGGCCTTGAAATCGAAATACAACGAATCCTTTCCGGGAAATATCTCGCCATTTATCAATGAATGATGACCGTTCTGCTGATTGAGATCGGCATTGATGGCCACGGCCTGATTCTCATAGTCCCAATGGCTCTCGATGATGGCATCACCCATCACAGCATTGTTATACTTTAAATTCGACACATTCAGGCCAGGAGTTGACAGTCGCGGGGTCTTCGACAGCACATTGCTGGCATAGAACATGCCCGTAGCACGGCCGCCAAAATTCACATGGTTGATGTGCAGCGTCTCAAAAACATAATCGAGGTCGATGTTCTGCAAAGTCAGTGTCAGCACATCGTCGGGATTCTTCGACACCTTGCCGTCAATGCCAATGAACTGGTTGTCGCGATAGGCCTGTATGCTGTCGACAAGCACTTCACGGTTCATCACATACACATTACCGCCAACCACATTCCACACGGTGTCGTTAGCGACTATCTCCGACGGCTCTAGTTCAACATGAGCCAGCAGCGCATTGTCCAATCCGCGCTTCAACAAGGTGTTCAACTTGATGCTGCCATGATAGTCATGCTCGCGGTCATATTTCCAGCTCAAGTCAGAGTCAAGCCTGTTGTTCACACCGTTGGCAGCAAGCGCGACCGAAATCTTGCCATTTTTCGATGGCAGCGTGGTGCGCCCTGTTACCGTCACATTCTCACCCTTGTTGATCGATGCCATGAGCGTGGTGCCCTCTACAAGATTCTTTCCCTGCAGCAGATAAGGAGCATTCACATTCAAATTGAAATCCTTATCCACTGCATTCAGGTTGCCTGTCACTGTAGCCTTATAAACCAGTTTCACAGGTGTCTGCACAAGGGCGTTGAACTTCTCGTTAGGATCTACGACGAAATGAAACGAAAAGTTGTTGTCCGATGAATGCCCTGTGTAACTGGCATATTGGCCAAACATATCAGGGAATGCTTGCGCAAGCATTCCCTTCACCGATGGCACTATGGTCTTGAAGTCATATTGGCCTTCTATCTGTCCGTTTACAAAGTCCGATTCAACGGTGATGAGTTTTGGTTTTGTATCGCTTTGCGCCATGAGTTCAATGTGATTGAATCTTATGGCCGAGCCGTTGGGTTTGTTGATTGTCAGGTCGCTGATATCAAGCACACCTGTGGCATTGTTGATGTCGTCGCCCTTGAACGAGGCATTCATCTTGAGCGACAGGGTGTTGTCGGGCAATCCTGGACTCAGTGACTTGAACTTCGACAGCGACAGATGGTCGGCCATCAGGTCAATGTCGATTTTAGTATTTTTTCCGTCAAGTACCGCATCACCATTGAGTTCGACATCCCCTGCCGGGTCGTTCATGGTGAGCAGACCGTGAAACTCGTTCATTTTCCCCGTGAAATCGGTGTGAATGTTGTGATAGCGAGTGCCTTTGAAATCAAAAAAAGCAATGTCACCTTTCAGCTTCGCCGACTGCAGTTTGTTGTTGAGCAATGATACCGAGACATCGCTGTTCATACCCACTTCGCCAAAAATGTCGAGCTTGTCAATCAGACCGCCCAGATTGAGTTTGGGTGTTTCAACATGCCCGTCAAACTCCATTGCACCCGACGCATTTTTCTTGAAGTTCCCGTTAACAGTAACATTGCCAAGCGGAGTCGATAAATCACTACTACATTGAATGTTATTTAGATTTCCTTTAACATTTCCTTTAAGGTGCAATGTGTTGCAGTTCTTGATAATTGTGCGCACCATGGGCGACACATTCAGCGTGTTCTCGCCCAGCAGATTCATCAGTTTGCCGGGTGCGGCTTTCACATCGTAACTCGGCACCTGGAACGAGAGGGCATCCAAGTTGCGCAGGTTATACACATCGCCCTTGAGATCGATCACTGTGCTCTTGTCGTCACTGGCCAGGTGGAAATTGCCAATGTGAAGTTGGTCGGTTGTCCCACTCAATTTAGTCGTCAAACGCAGTGGCTGCGTGAATTCTTTGAGTTGAGGCGCAACACCCTTGAAATCGCTCAAGGTAATGTAGTTGTCGCGCAATTCAAGGTGATGCGTCTGCCCCATCAAGTCGGCAACTATCGTCTTGGGCGAATTATAGTTCAGCACAATATCGTGAGCGGGGGCTATCTTGGTTCCCGGGAATTCCACAGCCAAGTCCTTCACATTAATCTGCTTCTCGTCCATAGCAAATTTGCAAGTGATGTTCTTAAGGTCTAAACCGCATTTTTCCTTGAACGACAAGCGTTTCACATCGAGCGACAGGTCGAGCGGATGGTTTTTGAGTTTCTCAAAATCGACATCGGCACGCAGGTCACTGATTTTCACATGATTCATGTCGAATCGGTCGGTCAATTGCGGTTCCGACAGCACATCGTAGGTCAATGCGCTCTTGCGTATCACGATATTATGTATGACGATGTCGGTGGGTTTCTTGGGCTTCTTGTCCTTGGGTTTGAGCGCGTCAATCAGGAACTGGATGTTCATGGGCGAGTCGGGGTCGGGCCGTGTCACATGGCCGTTCAGGCCTATTACCTCGGCATAGGTGAACACCAACTTTCGTTTCAAAATCAGGTTGTAGATGCTCACGCCAGCACCTATCTTCTCTACATCAATCATCTTCCCGCCCTGCTGGTCGGGAACCTTCACATCGTAGAGAATTAGCTGATTAAATGGTTTGATGGATATGTCACCAATAGTAACATCGGTCTTCAGATACTCACTCAGTTTCTCCTCGCCATAGGCCTTGATCTTATTCTGGATTGCTGGAATCGACAGCAGAATATAGGCAAGACCATAGAGCACAACCACCGTGATGATGGTCGTCACTAATATGGTTCTAATTACCTTATATGTTTTTTTGGCTGCTGGTTTCATGAGTTGCAATCACAATAATTCATGGGTCAATCAGAGTGCATCACATTCTTTCACCCACAGGGCGGCAGCAGCATCGCTGGGCATGCGCCAGTCGCCTCGGGGCGACAGACTCACACAACCCACCTTGGGGCCATCGGGCAGACACGAACGCTTGAATTGCTGCGAGAAGAATCGCCACATGAACTTGGTGAGCCACTTCTTGATGGTCGCTCTATCGTAACTGCCCTTGAATGCCACATTGGCAAGCAGGAAAATCTTGCGGGGTGAATACCCGTAGCGAAGCATATAGTAGAGGAAGAAATCGTGGAGCTCGTAGGGACCCACAAGGTCTTCGGTCTTCTGCTGAATCTCGCCTTTTTCGTTGGCTGGTGTCAACTCGGGGCTGATGGGGGTCTCGAGCACATCGAGCAGTGTTTCGTGAATCACCAGGCTATTGGGATTAGAGGCCTCGCTTTCGGTGGCAAACCACATCACCAGGTGCCTTGCAAGCGTTTTGGGAATGCTGCCGTTCACATTATACATTGACATGTGGTCGCCGTTATAGGTAGCCCACCCCAGTGCCAGTTCCGAGAGGTCGCCAGTGCCCAGCACAAGCGCATTGATCTTGTTGGCAAAGTCCATAAGAATCTGCGTGCGCTCGCGGGCCTGACTGTTCTCGTAAGTCACATCGTGGTTGGCGATGTCGTGCTCAATATCCTTGAAATGCTGAGTCACAGCAGCGGCAATCGAGATCTCTTTCACAGTGATGCCCAGCGCCTTCATCAGTTCAAGGGCATTGTTATAGGTGCGGTCGGTGGTGCCAAAGCCTGGCATGGTAATGCCATAAATGTTCTTGCGGTCATAGCCCAGTCGGTCATAGGCACGCGTTGCCACCATGAGCGCAAGTGTGGAGTCGATGCCACCCGACACGCCTATCACAAGCTTGTCGATGTGCGTGTGCTCCATGCGACGCATGAGACCTTGAGTCTGGATATTCACTATTTCGTGACAACGGCTCATCAGGCGCGATTTCTCCTGCGGCACAAACGGCAGGCGACGCACAGGGCGCAACAAATCTACAGTCTCGTAGTCGGGGGCCTCGCACAGAGCAACAGGCACCATTCTGAATGGCCGCATGCTGCGCATGGCGTTATCGGCAAAACTGCCGTTCACGCGACGCTCGTTGTTGAGGGCATCAAGGTCGATGTCGGCCACCTGAAGTTGAGCCTTCAGACTGAAGCGCTCCCCTTCTTTCAGCATCTCGCCATTCTCGGCTATCACTGCATTGCCGGCAAAGACAAGGTCGGTCGACGATTCGCCATAACCGGCCGATGAATACACATAGGCTGCTATGCACTGACGCGACTGGTGCTTGACAAGGTCAATAAGATTCTCGTGCTTGCCCACCAGTTCGTCCGATGCCGAGAGATTCACCAGCACATTGGCACCTCGAAGGGCCGCCAGAGTGCTGGGCGGGATGGGAGTCCACAGGTCTTCGCACACATCAATGGCAATCTTGGCCTTACCGGCATCAAAGATGAGATCGCTGCCAAATGGCACATCCTCGCCAGCAATCGTTATCACGGGGTAACTGAAGGCCTGATGTGCTCCGGCAAACCAGCGCTTCTCATAGAATTCCTTGTAGTTGGGTATATAGGTCTTGGGAACCACACCCAGCACATGCCCGTTCTGCATCACCACAGCGCAGTTAAACAGACTTGCACCCTTGCGCAGGGGAGCGCCCACTATCATCATCATGCCGTGGTCACGGGTCATTTCGCAAAGAGTCTGTATCCCCTTTTCGGCAGCATCGAGCAGCAGCTCGTTACCGAAGAGGTCGGCACAGGTGTAGGCGGTTATGCACAGTTCGGGCAATACCAGCAGCTGCGCCCCCGCTTTACGGGCGGCCTCAATGCATTGGCCTATTTTCTCCACATTGAAATCCACATCGGCCACATTCACTGACGGAACTGCCGATGCCACACGCATCATGCCGTAATCGGGTTTACTCTTTGTTTCTTGTGTTGCCATAATAATGAATCTATATATTTAACTTACAAAGTTAAGTAAAATGACCGAATAGCACGGCAATTTCACCATTTTTTTATTTCTTATAACAAAAAAAGGGCCAAATTTTCTTGGTCCTTGACAATAATAATGTTTCTGATGCAGTTATTCTACCAATTTGAATGTCTCGGTAAATGTGAGCGTTGTGCCATCGCTCAGGTCAATGATGTAGTTCTTGTCTTTGTCTCTCATCATCCCCACTACCTTGGCTTCAATCTTGTTTTTCTGCAGATGCATGAGCACCATGCCGGGAATCATGCGATCGGGGATAGCATCGCCACCCGCTTTCACAAATTTCCACACGCCCTGCTTGTCAAAGTGAATGATGGTGCCATCATCAAGACTCACCTCATAGTGGCGGTCCATCTTCTCATCGATATACACGGCTTGCGTCACATTCAGTCCACCGAAGTAGGATGCCAGCGTGCGCAGGGAAATGTCGGGTAACTTCTTAGGTTCGATTTCCTTCACCTTCTGAGCATTCATCACGCCCCCGCATAACACGATGGCAACAATTAATAATACAGTTTTTTTCATGTTCGTTATTGTTTTATGATTTAACCCAAAATAATATTGATCAAAGCCGACACATCGCTCACATTCACACGGCCGTCTCCGTTCACATCGGCAAGCGACTCATCGACGGGAACAATGCCCAGAATCATGTTAATCAGCACCGACACATCACTCACATTCACACGGCCATCGCCATTCACATCGCCCATAACTCCGACGCTCTCTTCCACAATGTTCAGGAAATCCTTCCACGGGACAGTCACCTTGTAGACATTCTTGGTGCCCTTAGGCACATAGAGCGTGCACAGGTCTTTAGGCACACCCGAGAAGGTGAGAGATGGCGATTTATACTCAACGGCGGTGGGATCCTGAATCCTTGTGTGAATGGCACGGAGTCCTGTGCAGCCATCGAATGCTGAGCGCTTGAAGAGCTTGACAGTGCGGGGAATGGTAACCGATGTTATGCCGGTGCATTGTGAAAATGCGCGATCTATTATTGTGAGCGTATGTTCCAAACCATAGTGATTCACCTTTTCGGGAATATTGAGGTCGCCTGTCAGGTTGTCATAACTGGCGCCGTACTCGTTCTGGTGGGTTACCTCGAGCGTAGAGATGTTGTCAAGATTAACATTATAATACAGGTTGCCCTCCACAAAGGTGTAGCCTTCCACCTTGTTCTGTATATCTTTCCATTGGTCAGCGCCTGAGTAGGCATTGACCGACCCTTCAGGCACATGGAGCACGGTGGTGCTGGGCAGATTCCTAAAGACCTTGGTCTGAAGCGTGACTGCGGCAGGGTCGGCAATTTGGCTGTAGATGGCTCCCAGAGTGGTGCAGTCGGCAAAGCTATAAGCTCCCATGTGAGTGACATTGGCAGGAATGTTTACGGTCTTCAATGCCTGACATTTATAGAACGCATAGGTGCTGATGCGTGTGAGCGTTGCGGGCAATGTGACCGAGGTGATATTGGGGCAAGTGTAGAATGCTCTGGAACTGATGCTGTTCACTGCCAGCTGACGATTGTCGATGCTCACCATCTCGGGCACGATAATGTTTCCGCTGACCGAGGTGTAGCCATTGCCTGACGTGTTCTCGGGCTCAAGCGAGGCGGTGTTCAGATTGCTTCCATTCACACTGTAGTATAGTTCATTGATTTTCGTTAGGTTCTCCACAATGTTAATAAAGGCTTTCCACTGATCGGCTTGCTTGTAGGTTTCAACCTTGCCACGTGGCACTTTGAGTTTGCATGTTGATGTGTTGACTCCACTGAACACGGAATTGCGCAAGGTGGTGTTGGCAATGGTCTGAATGTCGGAGCAGATGTATTCGAGCGCGCTGCAGTTTTTGAAAGCAGTGGCACCAATGAGGGTGACTGCGCCTCCTATTCCCAGCCGTTTCAGCCCGGTGCAATTAATGAAAGCGCGATCGCCCACATGATTCACGGCCGCGGGAATGCTCACGCAAGTGAGGCTTGTGCAGTCACTGAAGGCATCAATGTGGATTGCTTTCAAAGATTGAGGCAAGGTGAAATCATTGAGATTGACGCATCCCTTGAACGCTTCTATGCCAATCTCGGTAAGGGTGCTGGGGAAAGTGATGTTGCGCAGGTTAGTGCAGTTCACAAAGGTTTCTTCTCTGATTGTTACCACACCTTCAGGTATCACAAGGTTGTCGGCCGAAACATTGTTCACATAAAGGCGTTTGGCATAATAAAGCGGGTTGCCGGTGTTGTTATAACCTCCATACTCAATATTGCACCATGCGGCAACATCGGTGATTTTAACCTGTGTCAGTAAGGTATCGGCAACGAATGCGGAACTACCGATTTTTGCCACCGAGCTGCCCATACTCACCGATTTCATGGCGTAGCAGTAAGCGAAGGCCTGCGCGCCAATTTCAGTGACTGAATTGGGGATTGTTATGCTCTGAAGATTGCTGCATTTCCAAAAGGCATACCCCTGGATAGTTTTGAGACCGTTTCCCAGGTTTATCGTCTTCAAGGCATTGCATTCGTTAAAAGCATAAGTTCCAATTTCGGTAACCGAGTTAGGGATGGTGACGTTGGTGAGACTTGTGCAGCGCTCAAAAGCATTATCACCGATTTTTTTGAGCGAAGTTCCTATAGTTATCGTCTGCAAGGCATTGCATTCGTTAAAGGCATAAGACCCTATTTCGGTAACCGAGTTAGGGATGGTGACGCTGGTGAGGCTTGTGCAATTCTTAAAGGCATATTCACCAATGGTTTTAATCGAAGTTCCCAAGTTGACACTTGTCAGCCCAGAGCACCCATAGAATGCGTACGACTCGATTCGTGTCATTGCATTGTGCATGGTCACGCTCTTCAGGTGCTTGAAGCCGGCGAATGTGTAGGCGTTAATGAAGGTGATATCGTTGGGAATTGTTATGGAGGTCACTTCCTGGTTGTTAATATAAAGGTGTGCACCTGTGTAAAGCGGGTTACTGGCAATATTGCCATAGGTGCCATTGAGCCATCGGTAAATGCTGGAGACCTCGACACGGCTCAGATTATTGCAGCCGCTGAAGGCGCTTTTACCAATTGAGAGGTCGTTGTTTCGAGGACAGATGACATGTGTGAGCGCTGTGCAATTTTCGAATGCTTTTTCACCTATAAAGCGTCCGTATTCACCCATGTCAACCTTTGCAAGTTTTGTGCAGCCACTGAATGCGCTTGCTCCAATGAAATCTACAAAGGGTTTCACCTCCTGCAGTCCGGTGCAGTTCTTGAAGGCATTATCACCCATTTTCACCATGTTGCTGTTAACAGCCATGGTCACCTTGGTCAGGTTGGTGGTCCCTTCAAAGGCATTGTCGTCAATACCTGCCACATTGTAGGTAGTGCCGTTGTAAGTTACCGTTTTGGGGATGGTGATGGCTGTAGCCGAACTGTAGCGGTAGCGAGGTGCCGAAGTGTATTGATAAGTAACTTTTACTGTGTTCGATTCCGTTATACGGTAACAAATATTGTCAGCCTGAAAATCATACCCCAAAGCCACTTGAGGCAAAAGGGTAGTGATAGTGATAATAGCAAAAATAATTCTTCTCATAATTGTTATGTTTTTTATTTGTTATCTATATTTGGGGTTACACCATGTCGGGTGAAAATCAACTGATGCCCAAGATAATATTGATCAGGGCCGACACATCGCTCACATTCACACGGCCATCACCGTTCACATCGGCAAGCGTCTGGTCCATCGGAGTCAAACCCAGAATCATGTTGATCAGTGCTGACACATCGCTCACATTTACACGGCCGTCACCATTCACATCGCCCTTCAGTCCGCCTTCCTCTTCAATGTTCAGGAAATCCTTCCACTGAGCGGCATTCCTGTAGAGTTGCAGAGTGCCAGCAGGCACATAGAGCTTGCAGGTGGTCTTGGGCACGCCATAGAACACATTGTCGCCCAGTGGCACATCTGTGGGAACCTTGATCTGGCTATGAATAACCTTGAGTCCTGTGCAGTTATACAATGCAAGACGACCTATGCTCGTAACTGAATTCGGGATGGTAATGCCTGTGAGTCCTGTTGCACCCATAAATGCCATGTTGCATATCTCATTCACCGTAAAGGTTTGGTTCCAGTACGAGAGGGTGTCTGGAATAACTATATCGCCTTTCACTAGGGTCTCGGTATGGCGATTGCGGTAATCCTCGTTTACGCGCACAATATGGGCTTTCTTGGTCTTGAAGTCAAGTATGGTGCCTACGGTCAGCCCGTTGTTCCCGCCAAAGTTCCACACCACATCATAGCCACCATCGGTCAGCATACCCTCGTCCATCTGCATCCAGGGAATTGTATTCTCGTAATCTTCAAGAGCCGGAGTCGGGACACGAGCATGAAAGCCCGAAGGGAATGGAAATGTGATGAAATTGCCAAGGGTCTGACGATATGGTTCAAGCATGGCCATGTTCATCTCTATAAGTTGCTTGCACTCTGAGAATTGACGCGCACCTTCAATCCGCACAGTGCTGGGCACCTTCACATATTTCAGCGAGGAACCGTAAAAGGCCGAGTCGCCCAGGACTTGAGTACCGTATGGGATAATGACCCCTGCCCCACCAAACTGATGGAACGAGTGCTTCTCGATGCGAATAAGCGATGATGGCAAGTTGCTTAGCAGCGATGTCGACGACACGGCTTTGGGCGGACAATGATAGAGGTTCAACTTGTCCCCATCATACAAAATGCCGTTGGTGTCACTGCTGTACTTGGCATTTTCAGTCTCAACGTTATAGGACTTCATGCTGGGCAGAGTCCAAAAGTAGTCTTGATTCAATTCGGTCACCGTCGACGGAATATTAATTTGATACAATTTCGTGCACGACCCAAATACATTCTTGCCAACCGTAACGGTCCCCTCGTTCATCGAAGCCGAAGTGATTCCCGTGTTATAGAAGGCACGTTCTTCAATAGTCGTGGCACCAACCGAGAGTGAAGCAAGATTGATGCAGCCGTCGAAGGCACTTTTGCCAATGCGATCAATACAAGTGGCAACATTGGTCACATCCACTTTCGTAACAAGAGAGTTGGCATTAAAAGCATAGTCAGCCACATCGGCCACCGCATAACGCAATATTGTCGAACCATACTGGTAATTGAAATCATCTTGCACATTGTTCTGCAGCAACACCACAGTCTTGCCCGGTTGCAATCCCACAATGGTCACCTTTCCTGTATAATCGCTGGTACTTGACTGAACATTGCCCGTCTTGGGCTCGCGCACTATATAGGTCATGCCCCAAGAACTGTCGGCAAAGTCATAGGCCTTGGAGCCATCCTGCAACACATTATAGAAATTGCTGGTTATCCACGATGATTTTAAAAACGATTTATTTCGGGCATTGTAAGTCGACACATAGAGCGTGGTATTGCCAAGCGCATTTTCAAATGCCGACGGATCCACACCCTTGTTGTTGTTCACCCCATCGCCAGGATACTCCTGAATGGCCCATGCAACCGTTGTGAAGTACTTCGACGAATAAGGCATGCCGAAACACCCTCTATGCAGCGCATTCAGCGAACTGGGCAGATACACCTCCTTAAGATTGGGAGTATCATAAAACACCTGTGGAAGTAGCGATTGCACGCCATAACCAATGCGCACCGATTTCAGATACTGATTGTGTCTGAACGCATAATTGCCTACACACTCCACATGATAGGTCTTCCCGTTATAAACGACATAACCAGGAATATAAACTGAAGTTGCCGTTGAGTTCGCGTTAGCAAAGCCGATGCAGCGCACCGTGTTATAACCCTCATCCATATACTTGAGATCCCCAACCGTGAACTCAGCTTGCACAGCCAATGCTGCAAGAACAGAAATACTCAACAGAACAAATAATTTCTTCATAGCTTTATTAATTTATTAGTATATAACTAATTTTTAAAGTTACATTAAAGGTTTAAAATGCAAATATATCACATTTTTTCAAAAAATCCAAAATTTCCTTAAATTATAAAAATCACCCTTACAAGATCACTAGAATATCTAGAACCGCTAGAATATCTAGTTCCTCTAGAGTCTCTAGAACTACTAGAACATCTAGCGCGACTAGAACTGCTAGAAAATCTAGTTCCTCTAGAGTTTCTAGAACATCTAGGGCGGCTAGGAGGGCTAGAGCGGCTAGAAAAAACGAAAGCCCCGGAGCAGCAGCTCCAGAGCTTTCAAATTAGGGGGCGGTTACC
>CACXLJ010000022.1 GCA_902768435.1 uncultured Bacteroidales bacterium
GGTAACCGCCCCCTAATTTGAAAGCTCTGGAGCTGCTGCTCCGGGGCTTTCGTTTTTTCTAGCCGCTCTAGCCCTCCTAGCCGCCCTAGATGTTCTAGAGACTCTAGAGGAACTAGATGTACTAGATTTTCTAGCAGTTCTAGTTTTTCTAGAAGAGTTAGAGGATTCAAGAATTGCTAGGATTGCGAGTTGTGGAGTGGTGGTTGGCGATTTAGAGTTTTTTTACTATATTTGTAACTCTAAATGCGCACTGAATCATGAAAAAATTAGTCTTTACTATCTTGATTGCCGTGTTCGTAGCATTGACGATGCGCTCTGAACAATGGATTCGTGTGAATCAACTTGGTTACCTCCCCGTGTCAACAAAGGTTGCCGTGTGGATGTCGAACGAGGCGTCAACGGTCCAGAACTTTGAACTCGTCGATGCTTATACGGGCCAGGTTGCCTATTGCGGTGCATCGGTCAGGGTCACACGACCTCTGCAGTATATGAAATCGACTTGCAGGCTCGATTTCAGCGACTTTACACGCGTCGGTGCTTATCGCATCAGGGTGGGAAAGACCTTGTCGCCAGTGTTTCCCATTAATTGTCGGGTGTATGACGGCACTGCCGACTTCCTGCTGAATTACCTGCGTCAGCAACAGTGCGGATTCAACCCATTCCAGAACGACAGCTGTCACACCCTGGATGCATTCATCAAATATCACCCCGAGAAAGAGGGGCGGCATCTGGATGTGCGTGGTGGATGGCATGATGCCGCCGACCTGCTGCAGTACACCACCACCAGCGCCAATACCATCTATCAGCTCATGTTTGCCTATCAACGGCATCCTGAGGTGTTTGGCGACCGCTTTCAGGCTAATGGTACGAAAGGCGTCAACGGCTTACCCGACATTGTGGATCAAATCAAGTGGGGACTTGACTGGCTCGACAAGATGAACCCTGCTAAAGGCGAACTCTATAATCAGATTGCTGACGACCGTGACCACATAGGCACCAAGATGCCAAAGGACGACCCTGCCGATTATGGCCGTGGACCTAAAGGCGGGCGTCCAGTGTACTACATCGACGGCAAACCTCAGCAGCGTGGCAAGTTTATGAATGCCACCCTGGGGGCAGCCAGCACTGCCGGCAAGTTTGCCAGCGATTTTGCCTTGGGCAGCAAGGTGTTGCAGCCATTCTATCCTGAGTTTGCTGCCCATATTGGCAGCAAGGCTGCCGATGCCTATCAGGTGGGACTTGACAAACCAGGCAACACCCAGACGGTGTCGGTGGTTTCTCCCTACATCTATGAAGAAGATAATTGGGTGGATGATATGGAGTTGGGGGCTATTCAGCTCTATGCTATGACTGGTGAAAAGAAATACCTCGATCAGGCCATTGAGTATGGCCGTCGTGAACCCGTCACTCCCTGGATGGGTGCCGATAGTGCGCGGCACTATCAGTGGTATCCCTTTATGAACATGGGTCACTATCATGTGGCTTGTGCCGGTAACGAGCGAGTGCGTCAGGAATTTGTGCGCAACTTGCGTGCTGGCATCGAGCGTGTTAAAGAGCGCGCAGCCGACAATCCCTTCATGTGGGGTGTGCCAGGCATCTGGTGCAGCAACAACCTCACCACCGCCATGCTCACCCAGTGCATACTTTATCGCGAGTTGACAGGTGATAATTCCTATTGCGAAATGGAGGCCGCCCTTCGCGACTGGCTCTTCGGTTGCAACCCGTGGGGCACGAGCATGGTGGTCGAATTGCCCATTACAGGCACCTATCCGCACGCCACCCATAGCAACTGGGTGTTTGAAAAGGTGGGATTTCCTACAGGCGGACTGGTTGATGGTCCAGTTTATACTACCATATTTAATAGTCTTAAGGGTGTGAATATTACCGACGACATGCCGCACCTTGAGAGCAATGCCTATCTTGATGTGCAGCCTGGTGATGTTGTCTATCACGACAATACGCACGATTACAGCACTAACGAGCCCACCCTTGACGGAACGGCTGCCCTCATTTTCCCGCTTGCCACCTATGAGGCTCAAGGCCGTGAACAGGCTGGAGCAAAATCGGGGGCTCCTGTCTACAGTCATGGAGGCATTCAGCAGGTCGACCCGACTCAAAAACGGCTGTGCCTCGTGTTCACTGCCCACGACCATGCCGATGGTGCTAAAACCATCATTTCTACACTGAAGAAGCATAATGTGAAAGGTGCCTTTTTCTTCACCGGGTATTTCTTTGAACATTACCCCGAAGTGGTGCGCACCCTTATTGCCGACGGCCACTATGTGGGCACTCACAGTTATGGGCATTTACTCTACGCCCCGTGGGATAACCGCGACTCGTGCCTTGTGGGTAAATCGGAGTTTGTCGACGACCTCAAGCATGCCTATGCTGCCATGGCGCCCTTTGGCATCACACCACAGTCGGCCCCCTATTTCATTCCGCCTTATGAGTGGTATAACCGTCACCATGCCTCGTGGGCTCGCGAATTGGGGCTGCAAATCGTGAATTTCACTCCTGGCACCGCCAGCAACGAAGACTACACTTATCCCGGCATAGAGAAGGAAAACGGTGCAAAATACCGCTCCAATGCCTGGCTTTATGACCGCATGATGAACTATGAGAAAGAACATAGCCTCAATGGTCACCTGCTTATGATTCACTTTGGCACCGATCCACGCCGCACCGAGAAGTTCTACGATCGCTTGTCGGGCATCATCACCACACTCAAGAAGCGAGGTTACCAGTTTGTGTCGCTTCCCGATTTGCTCAAATGAGTTTGGGTTTTGCGGTGTTCAAAAATTTCATTAAATTTGCAAAAACAAGTGTTTTTGAGTGCAATTCAATACTTGGCATATTAGTAAACCCCGAAATATAATTTATTATGAAAACAATTCAGAAAACTGCAATCGTAGCATTGGCATGCATCAGTGCCATTGCTGTCTCGGCAGCCCCTGTCAATGTTAACCAGGCAAAGGCCATTGCCCAGCAATTTGTGGGAACACCCCAATTCTCTCCCGGCACATCGGCACCGGCACAGCAGACACTCACGCTGAGTTATGTGGCCAAGACCAGCAAGCAGATGAACGCCTGCTATATTTTCAACCGTGGCACCAATGGCGGTTATGTGATCGTCTCGGGCGACGACCGTACGCCTGCTATTTTGGGTTACTCCGACAGCGGTTCGTTTGACATTAACGACATTCCCTGCGGTTTTGAGTGGCTGCTCGATGGGTATGCGCGTGAGGTAGATGCACTGCAATCTGATCAGTCGCTTTCGCGTGCTCCAAGCCTGAACTCTTTGCCCAACAACATCCCTCCCATCATGCCCAGCATTCACTGGAATCAGCGTTCACCGTTCAACGACCAATGTCCTACTTACAGCGGTTCATATCATTGTGTGGCAGGATGTGTGTCGATAGCCATGTCGCAAATCATGTTCTATCACAAGTATCCCACCACCGGTCAGGGTTCCATTTCCTACAAGACCCGCATCAACAATGCCGGCGACTCGATTTACCTGAGTGCCAACTTCGCCAATTCCACCTATCAGTGGAACCAGATGCTCGGCACTTATACAAGCAGTTCGTCGTCGACCGCACGGTCGGCAGTGGCTAAGCTCGTGAGGGATGCAGGATATGCATGCCGCACCACTTACGGCGCCACAAGCAGTGGTGCCTCCTCAGAGGATGCTCATTATGCCATGGTCAACTATTTCAATTATGATAAGATTTCGCTGTGCCTGTGGCGTAAGTATTTCATCAGCAAAAGTGAGTGGGAAAACATAATTTATAATGAGCTGCTCAATGGCAGGCCTGTGCTCTATTTTGGTTTAACTCCCAGTAATGTTGGCCACGCCTTTGTCATTGACGGATGCAATACAAGCGGCTACTTTCATGTGAACTGGGGCTGGAATAATGGGGCCGACGGCTATTTCCTCACCACAGCACTCAATCCACCCACACAGGGCGACGGCGGGGCTGCCGGTGGCTTTAACAGGGAGCAAGGCATGATCATAGGCCTTCGCCGCAATGTGGGCGGAGCCGAGGCCTATTGGGGATATCTCGAGAGTGTTACCCCGCAATCGTCATATACCAAGCGAGGCAATACTGTAAAATTTAATTTTTCATACTATGCCGTGAAAGCTGCCACTCATAAAGATGCAGCGGCTTACATCGGTCTTGGACTCTATAACCAGAACGACCAGCTGATAGATGTTCAGTATTCTAATGGTAAAGTTTCGCCTATTAAATATGAATATGTTTATAGCTGGACTTTCAATTATACCTTCTCGAGTTCACTTGCCAGAGGCACCTATAAGCTAAAGCCCGTGTTTTCGACGACTGGCACGGCCGTGAGCCAGGCCCAGCCTATGCATATGAAGTTTGACCAACCACAGTTTGTAACCGTTCAGAACAATGCCACAGGCGCTTACAATGAGATTCTTCTCTCGGCTCGCGTATTGGGCGATGTGAATGGCGATGGCAAAGTGAATGTGAGCGATGTGACAGCGCTGATCAACATGATACTGGGCATTGTGTCGACCGACAAGAGTGCTGCCGATGTGAACGGCGATGGTATTGTGAATGTTTCTGATGTCACTGCCCTCATCAATATCATTCTGGGTTAGTAGCCATCATTGATGATATTTGTCACAAAGGAGGAGGCCGATGCTGAATGGAGCAACCAGCCTTCTCCTTCTCTGTTTTTGTTACTTTTGTTTCTTTTTTAAGAAAAAAAGCATTTTTGTTTTCCATTATTCTAAATTAATGCGTACCTTTGTTTGTTAGACTGAAGATCGATATTGTGATGAAGCGACTTTTAATCATCGTGACAATGCTTATAGCTTTGGCTATCAGTCATGAAGCCGTTGCACAGTTGCAATGGCGCGAGACCACGCACAAGATTACAGGCCGCAGTCTCACCGACCCGAATGCCACCGATGGTGTCGAGATTTATGGCAATAACGGTGTCATTACGATTCGCACCCAGCGCCGCATTCAGGTCAAGGTCTTCACCATTCTGGGTCAGCTTGTGTCGCAGGCGACCTTGAATGCCGGCACCTCTGAGCTCAAAATCAATGCTCGCGGTATTTATATTGTGAAAATTGGAAACATCACTCAGAAGGTGGCCTTGTAAAAAATGCATGTATTATTCATTAAACAAATATACACATAAACTATAAAACAACTTTAAAACTATGAGTAATCTTGAAAACATGGATTGGGCTAATTTGCCCTTTGGTTATGTAAAAACCGACTACAATGTGCGTTGCACTTTCAAGGACGGCAAGTGGGGTGAGATTGAAGTCTGCACCGACGACACCATCACAATGCACATGGCTGCCAGCTGTCTGCACTATGGTCAGGAAATTTTTGAAGGCCAAAAGGCTTTCATGGGCAAGGACGGCAAAGTGCGTCTGTTCCGCATCGAAGAGAATGCCAAGCGCATGCAAGACAGCGCTAGGGGTATTAAAATGGAACCCATTCCCACTGAACTCTTTGTTGAAATGGCCGAAAAGGTGGTTCAACTCAACAAGCGATTCATTCCCCCTTATGGCAGCGGCAGTTCTCTCTATCTCCGTCCGCTCGAAATCGGAATTAGCCCTCGCGTGGGTGTGAATCCTGCCGATGAGTATCTGTTCATCATCTTTGCAACTCCTGTAGGCCCTTACTTCAAGGAAGGCTTCAAGCCCACCAAGGTGGCTATCTATCGAGAGTTCGACCGTGCCGCTCCGCTCGGAACCGGCAAGTGGAAAGTGGGTGGCAACTATGCGTGCGGCATGGGCGCTACAGCCAAGGCAAAAGCTAACGGCTTCTCGGCTGCTCTCTTCCTCGATCCTAAGGAAAAGAAATATCTCGACGAGTGCGGACCCGCCAACTTCTTCGCCATTAAGGGCAACTCCTATATCACTCCTAAGAGTGGTTCGATTCTGCCTTCAATCACCAACAAGAGCCTCCAACAACTGGCTAAGGACATGGGCCTGAATGTTGAGTGCCGTCCCATTCCCGTTGAGGAACTTGCCGAGGTCGACGAGGCTGCTGAGTGCGGAACTGCAGCAGTTGCTACTCCCATCGCCGAGATTTTTGACGATGGCACTAACCACACCTATGTGATTTCGAAGGATGGCAACCCTGGTCCTGTCACCACCAAGCTCTACAACAACCTGCGTGGCATTCAGATGGGTGAAATCGAAGATCCCTACGGATGGACCAGAATCATTGAAATCTAATTGAGATTGACAACTTATGACTACAAGGGGCGAAAATCACACTTTCGCCCCTAAGTCATTAAAATAAAACCTATATAAGACAAAGTTTCCCGTGATAGATTATCAGGCAATCATAGAGCGATTCTACGACACGCAGTCGCCTCTCTACGAGGTGCTCATGACCCACAGTGAGCAGGTGGCTCAGCTGGCCGATGTGCTCTGTGACCGGCTCATAGAGGGCGGCACACCGGTCGATGCCGATTTTGTGCACGAGGCCGCCATGCTTCACGACATAGGCATCATCAAGGTGAATGCGCCGAGCATCTATTGCGCCGGCACTGAACCCTACATCTGTCACGGCATCATGGGACGCAAGATGCTCGACCAGCTGGGTTTGTTCCGCCATGCCATGGTGTGCGAGAGGCACACGGGCGCAGGACTCTCGCTGAACGATATCGTGTCGCAGCAGCTGCCCCTGCCGCACCGCGACATGCTGCCGCTGAGCATGGAGGAGAAACTGGTGTGCTATGCCGACAAGTTCTTCAGCAAAACCCATTTGGGCGATCCGCCAAAGACGATGGAACGCGTGCGTCAGCAGATGCTGCGCTTTGGGCAGGAGAGTCTGGACCGCTTTAACGAGATGGCCGACCTCTTCGGCACTCCATGAACGCCTTGGCTTGATATTGCTTGCCGTGTTCCTGTGCATCTTGACACTTTTCACGCCTCCCTTGGCGAAGCGAGCCAGACACTGAGTTTCATGCCGCCGTTTCACAATTATTATATAAATCATGAGTGTGAATGAGACAATCACCACATTAATTAACGCGAAACATGTGCAAGATAGCGTCAAAATCACTAATTTTGCACCGTATTTTGCATAATTGTGCCGTTATTGAAACATACTAAATTGCACATATTGCTCTTGGTCATGCTGGCATCGGTACAGGTGCTCAGCAGTTTTACGGTGCCTGCCAGGCAGGTGACGGCGACCACTGTGGCGGCCGACAGTGTTGCTGTTGCCGACTCGGTTGCTATGCCAGCCGACACTTCGCGTTTCAAGAAACAGAAACTTGACCTGGACTATGAGGTGCGTTTCTCGGCCAAGGACTCGGTGGTGATGTACGGCCGCAATTTTACCCACATGTTTGGCGAGAGCGATATCAAGTATGACAACATCAACCTCAAAGCCTCTGACCTGACGATGGACATGGACAAGCATCAGGTGGTGGCCGTGGGTGTTCCTGACACAACGGGCGAGATAATTGGTCAGCCTGTTTTCCAGGACCCGAGCGGCAAATACGAGTCCAAGTCCATGACCTATAACTTCAAGACCAAGAAGGGTATCATTACCGATATCATTACCGAGCAGGGCGATGGCTACCTTACTGGTGGCATAACCAAGAAGATGGATAATGACGAGTACTACATTCAGAATGGCAAGTACACCACTTGCGACGACCATGAGCATCCGCATTTCTATTTCCAGCTCACCAAGGCCAAAGTGCGTCCCAAGAAAGATGTGGTGACGGGGCCGGCCTATATGGTGCTTGAAGACCTGCCTTTGCCCCTTGCAGTGCCCTTTGGTTTCTTCCCCTTCAGCGAGAAGTATCAGAGCGGTGTGCTGGTTCCCACCTTTGGCGAGGACTATAACCGTGGTTTCTATCTGCGCAACGGTGGCTATTATTTTGCCATCAACAAGTATATCGACATGGCAATCACGGGCGAAATCTACACTCGCGGTTCCTGGGGTGTCTCGGTCCAGTCGAACTATGCCAAGCGATACAAGTTCAACGGTAGTTTCAATGCCAGTTTCATCGAGACCGTATCGGGCGACAAGGGCGACCCTGATTACGCCAAGATGCGCAACTTCAGCATAGGCTGGACCCACTCGCAAGACCCCAAGTCGAACCCCAATCTTACCCTGTCGGCAAGCGTCAATTTCGCTACCAGTGGCTATTCGCGCAACAATCTCGACGATTATTACCGCAGTTCATTCACCGAGAACACCAAGAGCAGCACGGTGAACATGACCTACCGCATTCCCGACTCGAAATGGAGCTTCTCGGCCAACGCGAGCGTGGCGCAGCGCACAGCCGACTCCACGGTGAGCGTGTCGTTCCCCAACCTCACGGTTACCATGTCGCAGCTTGCCCCTTTCAAGCGCAAACGGGTTGTGGGCGCCGAGAGATGGTACGAGAAAATCAAGATTTCTTATACCGGTCGTTTCCAGAACTCGCTCACTGCCAAGCAGGACGAATTTTTCAAGAAAAACCTGGTCAAGGACTGGCGCAACGGCATCTCGCATTTGATTCCTATCAATGCCACCTTCAGCCTATTCAAGTACATCAACATCACGCCGTCGATCACCATCAACGACCGCATGTACACCAGCAAGGTGCGTCAGGAGTGGGACCCAAATGCCAGTGCTGTGGTGCGCGACACGACCTACAGTTTTTATAACGAGTTTGATTTCTCGGTCGCCTTGTCGTTCAATACTAAACTCTATGGTTTCTACAAGCCTTTCAAATTTTTCGGCGACAAGATTCAGGCCATTCGCCATGTCATCACGCCTACCATCACATTCTCGGCCATGCCCGACTTCAGTTCATCGTTCTGGGGCTACTACGGAACCTACCTGCGTCCTGATGCCAATGGCGAGATGCAAAAGGTGAAGTATTCCTATTACCAGCATGGCATATTTGGCGGTGCACCAACGGGCAAGAGCGGCATGGTGAATTTCAGCTTTGCCAACAACATCGAAGCCAAGGTGCGCAGTGACCAAGACAGCACAGGATACAAGAAAGTGTCGATTATCGAGAATTTGACGCTGAGCCAGTCGTACAACTTTGCAGCCGACTCGTTGCGTTGGAGTAACCTGAACACCTCAATCATGTTGCGCATCACACGAGGGTTCAACCTGAACCTGAGCGCAACCTGGGATGTGTATAAATATGCTCTCAACGAGGCAGGTGCACCCGTGCGCATCAACAAGCTCCGCCTGTTCCATGGTGGTGGGTGGGGCCGCCTGTCAAGTACGGGCACATCGTTCTCATATACCTTCAACAACGACACCTTCAAGAAACTTTTCGGCAAGAAAAAGAAGGACAATTCTAATGACGACAATAAGAAACTCGATGAGCATCGCAAATTCTCGCGGGGTTCAGAGAACGAGACGGACCCTGATAATCCGCGAGAGCAGACCCGTGGCGATACCGAATTGGGCCCCGACGGCTATGCGAAGTGGGAGTGCCCCTGGAGTCTCACAGTCAACTACTCGCTCAACTATGGTTATGGCAGTTTTGACTACGACAAACTCGAGTACAAGGGCAAATGGACGCATAACCTGAGTTTTAACGGCTCGATCAGACCCACCAAGAACTGGAACATCAACCTCTCGGCGAGCTACAACTTTGACTTGCACAAGATTGCCTACATGAACTGCACCATCTCGCGTGAGATGCACTGCTTTGTGATGAGCGCCAGTTTTGTGCCGGTGGGGCCTTACAAGTCCTACAACTTCCACATCGCCGTGAAGTCGTCGATTTTGAGTGACTTCAAGTATGACAAGCACTCGAGTTACAGCAATGGCATCACATGGTAGAACCCTCACGACAGTGAACAATGAATTAAGCATTAATCAGAATGAACCGATACAAAGTGTTGAAATATAGTCTGTTTTTGTCGCTCCTGCTCGTGGCGCTGACCGTTCAGGGCCAGGACATAACCAAGTCCCAGCCCAAGAAGAAACAGCAGGTGGTGGCCCCCTCCATCGCATGGACTCCCAGCGAGCCGCTGGGACTGCGCTATGAGTCGACAATCGACACGCTTTTTGAGAACTATCATGCATCGATGATTCCCACGCTCCGCAGCAAGGCGTGGGCAACCACCGGCAACTATGGTGCCGAGGGGCAGGACCAGATTTTCTTTGACCGTGAGCCGGCGAGCGACTTCTTTTTCCGCGATGCGCTCTCGACATGGCTCCCCTCGGTCACGACGCACCGCTTTTACAACACCCGCAAGCCCATGACGCTGCTCTCTTACACCACCGGTGGCAACAAGTACAGTAACCAGGACCGCACTACGGCGGTGTTCAGTGGCAATGTCAACAAGCAACTCCAGATTGGTGGCGGCATCGACTATATTTATAGCAAGGGATCCTATGACTATCAGGCCGACAAGAACTTCATGTGGAATCTGTCGGGCTCCTACATTGGCGACCGCTATGAACTGCAGACATTTTTCAGCAACTTCAATCACACCAACAAGGAGAGCGGCGGCATTGTAGATGACCGATATATCACCGATCCTGCTGCGGTGCAGGGTGGTGTGACCAAGGTTAACCCCAAAGACATCCTCACCAACCTCACTGCCTCTCATTCCTATCTCTCGGGATTGGAATTCTATATGAATCACCGTTACAAGGTGGGTCGCTATCGTTACGAGCGTGACTCGGTGACCGACACCATTGTGGGTCGCAACTATATTCCCATCACCAGTTTCATCTGGACCATGGATATCAAGACCAATAAGCATCGCTTCAAAAATGCGTCGGGTCTGCAGGACACCACCTACTTTGCCCATACCTATCTGGGACTGGGCGGCACCGACGAGAATACGCGTTACCTGAGTGTGCGCAACACTCTGGGCGTGTCGCTGCTTGAGGGATTCAACAAATATGCCAAGTTTGGTTTTGCAGCCTATGCAACTCATGAACTGCGGAAATATACCCAGGTGACCGATAGCGTGACTGGCACTGAATTGCCTGCAAAGATTGGGGTGCTGCCCGTGTCGGTCGATGCCAAACACACCGACAACCTGCTGTGGGTGGGCGGCCAGCTCACCAAACAGCGCGGTTCCATTCTCACCTATGATGCTACTGCAGAGTTTGGTGTGATGGGCGATGTGGCAGGTGACATTAACATTAGTGGAAATGTGGCTACGCGCATGTTCTTGTGGCGCGACACCGTCAGTCTGCGTGGCTATGGCTACTTCAAGAACCAGAAGGTTCCCTATTTGTTGCGCAACTTTGTGTCGAACCACTATGCATGGAAAAACGATTTCAGCAAGACCACTCGCTTCAGGGTTGGGGGAGAACTCACAGTTCCCTTCACTGGCACGCGGGTGAATGTGGGTTATGAGACACTCAAGAACTATGTTTACTTTGGCGTTGAGGCCACGCCTGAGCAGTGCGGTTCGCCTGTGCATGTGTTCAGCGCCACTCTTGACCAGCGTTTTCGTTTCGGCATTCTCAACTGGGATACCCAACTCACTTATCAAACCTCGAGCAACGAAGATGTGCTGCCGTTGCCAAAATTTTCGGTCTACAGCAACCTATACTTGAAATTCAAGATTGCCAATGTGCTGCATGTGCAGGTGGGCGTGGATGGTAACTACTACACCAGCTA
Organism: uncultured Bacteroidales bacterium; assembly: GCA_902768435.1. Taxonomy (GTDB): domain Bacteria; phylum Bacteroidota; class Bacteroidia; order Bacteroidales; family Muribaculaceae; genus Sodaliphilus. The sequence continues at coordinate 11,614 of CACXLJ010000022.1, forward strand.
CTTTGCTCCCGCCTATGAGCCCGCCATTATGTCGTTCCACAACCAGCACGAGCTGAAGTGTGGCAACTTTGCATTCTTTGACGCCTACGCCAACTTCAAGCTCAAGCAGGCACGGTTCTATGTGATGTATAGCCATGTGAACAAAGGCTTGTTTGGCGGCAACAACTACTTCGCAATACCGCATTATCCGCTCAATCCCGGCCGTTTCCAGATGGGAGTTTCGGTGAATTTTGTCAACTGATTTTACACTTAGCCCGAATGGGCTGCAAGCTTAGTACAGCGTTTTGGCGATGGCTTCGGCTATTTGCTCCAGCCAGTGTGCATCGGTATCGTCAAAGGCGGCGAGTTCGCAGCTGTCGATGTCGAGCACGGCTTTCACATTCCCGTTGCTGTCGAGCAGGGGCACCACAATCTCGCTGCGCGATAGCGAACTGCACGCAATGTGACCTGGGAACTCTTCAACATCGGGCACCACCAGCGTGCATTTATCCTTCCATGCCGTGCCACACACGCCGCGGCCCAGCCTGATGCGGTAGCAGGCTGCGGGCCCCTGGAATGGTCCAAGCACGAGTTCTTCGCCGTCGACCATATAGAATCCTGTCCAGAAGTAGCGCGGCGCCATAGCTTCGTGGAGTAGGGCAGCGGCATTGGCGAGCACGCTCACCTCACAGGTCTCGCCCTCGATATACGACTTGACCAACTCAAGCAGTTCTCGGTATTGTTCATCCTTTGTCATAGTAGTGATGCATTTGTTTTGGCAAAGTTACATTTTTTCTTCCAATTCCAAAACTTGCGATAATTATTTAACCCCAATCAGTCATTAGGCCGAAAAGGTTTGTTGTTTAATCTTTTTTGCCATAACAGTTTTCTTTTGGCATCTTGTTTCCGCCTACATCTTACCATAGCCCGCTATGCTTGCACTGTCAGCGTCACAATCTGCACAAAATAAATTCTGTTCTAACAAAAATCCTAATGACCGAATTGGGTTTAACTGAATGAAAAATATATTGTTTTTTTGATTTTTTTGTTAACTTTGCAAATAACTATAAACCTTTGACTTATTAACTATACATTATAACTCTTATGAAACGATTACTACTATCACTTGTGACAATGATGGCCTGCACAGCTGCATGGGCAGGTATAGCCTATGCGACTTATACAGGTGGCACCCTCACATTCCGCTATGATGCGGATTTGAATAGCGTGCCTTCAGGGTGTTTTCCCATTGACAATGTTGCTGCTCCAAATTGGTACTCTACGGGTGTCTCTCAATTGGTAACCAAGGTGGTGTTCGACCCATCGTTTGTGCAAGCAAGGCCCCAAACCACTCGATACTGGTTTTACGATATGGAGAATCTCACCACCATCGAAGGATTGGAATATCTTATCACCACCGAGGTGGTCACCATGGATAGGATGTTTAAGGGCTGTAAAAATCTCAAGAGCATTAATTGGGGCAACAACCTCAACACATGGAATGTGACATCGATGAGCGAAATGTTCTACGATTGTTCATCTTTAACCTCCCTTGATTTAAGGATATTCAAAACACCTAATGTGACCAACATGAGTGGAATGTTCAGTGGTTGCTCAAGTCTGACAAGCCTCAATGTGAGCAGTTTTGATACACGCAATGTGACCAACATGAGTGGAATGTTCAGGGGGTGCTCAAGCCTGACAAGCCTCAATGTGAGACTCTTCAACACAGCCAGGGTGACCGACATGAGTGTCATGTTCAGTGGTTGCTCAAGCCTGACAAGTCTCGACTTGAGCAGTGTTTCATTCATCACATCCAATGTTACTAGCATGGAATATATGTTCAGTGGCTGCTCAAGCCTGACAAGTCTCGACCTAAGCAAATTCGACACCTCGAAAGTAACCACTATGCATCGAATGTTCACGAATTGCTCAAGCCTGACAAGCCTCAATGTGAGCAGTTTCAACACGGCCAATGTGACCGTCATGGCATGGATGTTCACAGATTGTAGCTCTCTGCCCACCTTAGATTTAAGCAATTTCACAACAGCCAATGTGACCTCGATGTTCGGAATGTTTCAAGAATGCAAAAAGCTGACCAATCTTGATTTGAGCAGCTTTAACACCTCAAATGTGACAAATATGTCTAAAATGTTTAGTTATTGCGAAAGCCTGACGAGTATTAACTTGAGTAGTTTCAATACGGCGAAAGTAACTGACATGAATAGTATGTTCCGGGAATGTAAGGCCCTTACTAATCTCGACCTTGGCAGTTTCAATACGGCAAAAGTGACCGACATGGGCGATATGTTTTTTTATAGTGGAAAGCTAAAAAAAATATATGTAGGCAATGATTGGACAGCAGCAGGTGCGACGGAATCGTCGAGGATGTTTTATTCATGCTACTCGCTTGTGGGTGGTGCCGGCACAACCTACAACAGCAGCCACATTGACAAAGCTTACGCCCATATCGATGGTGGCCCCAGCAATCCGGGCTATCTCACCTTGAGACTGTTTTATGATGTGTGGATTAATGGCCAGCAGGTTGCCAATTCCAATTGTGAAGATCTCAGCATCATTACTGGCGTGAGCGGCACAGTGACCTATGAGCCCTCAAACACAACCTTGACGCTTAACGATGCCACCATCGTATCTGATGTCAACAATGGCATCGGTATAAAAAGCACTATCGACGGACTGACAATCAAACTGATTGACAGAAACATCCTTATAGCAGAGAATGGCATAGGAACTCGTGCCATGTCGCTGAGCACCACCACAATCAAAGGCCCTGGTACGCTTGGGGCTTGGGCGAACAATTCTGGCATTTTAGTTATGGGCAACAAAACCCTCACGATCGATAATGTGCCTGATTTGTATGTTGAGTCTAAATATGGCATTTATGCAGCCGATTCTGAGTTATTCCGCGCAGTCGTTAAGGGAAGCAATACTGTTGTGGAAGTCAGCGGCAGCTCATGTGCGATGGGTGGCATGACCGAGCTGGTGCTGAACGATGGCCTTAAAATCACTAAACCTGTGGGCGGTTATTTCAATAATAATGCCGTCTGTGATGCCAGTGGCAAGATTGCCACAAATGTTACCATCGGCGGCAGCTTGGTGGGTGATGTGAACGGCGACGGCAAGGTGAATGTGAGCGATGTGAGTGCGCTGATTAATATGATTTTGGGTTTGACCACTGTGGACGAGGCTCGTGCCGATGTGAACGGTGACACCCGCGTGAATGTGAGCGATGTTGCTGCCCTTATCAACATCATTCTCGGCATCCAATAATCTCAATAGAGCAGAAACCAGTAAACTAGTAGAGCAGGTGCGATGGCAGCGCCTGCTCTGCATTGTTTTAGCAGGATTGGATAAGATGCCGGTCTATTGTCCAACTTCCAACGTGCACTTTGTGGCCTTTCTTGTTTTTTCGCAATGAAAATTTGGAATTGCAGGGGAGAATGAGTAAATTTGCATGAATAAAACTATCATGAAATCGTCGAGTAACATCCTGGATATTCTTAGTTTCTTGAGTGAGTTGCAGTTGAACAACGACCGCATCTGGTTCAAGGCGCACAAAGATGTGTACGACAGTCTGCGCAAACCGTGGGAACAGGACATGGAGCGCCTGATCTCGCTTGTGGGCGACTACGACGAAAATGTGCGTGGCCTGAATGTGAAGGCGTGCGTTTACAGGATTTATCGCGACATCAGGTTCAGCAAAGACAAGAGCCCCTACAAGAACTATTTTTCGGGTGTGCTGGGGCGTGGCGGCCGGCACACGGTGATGTCGAGCTACTATGTGCACTTTGAACCGGGCAATCTGATGCTGTGCGGCGGAGTGTGGTGGCCTGAGAAACCCATTCTGGACCGCCTGCGCAGCCTGATTGATGCCGAAGGCGAGGAGTTCTTGAAGATTGTGAACAATCCTGAACTCACCAGCCGCTACACTTGGGAAAGCACCTCGCTCAAGACCATGCCCAAAGAATATGACAAAAATAACCCGATGGCCCAGTTCTTGAAGATGAAAGAGTATATCTTGGTTAAACGCTTAGACCAGAGTTACTTCCAAACCGATGACTGGGTGCCGCGTGTGGCCGAAGACTTGAAAGTTCTGAAACCATTGCACGATTTCTTGAATTATGTGTTCGATATTTGACCAATAATTAGTATATTTGCATTATTATATATAAACTTTATAATTATCTATAAACTTAAAACTACTAACATGGCAAAAATTAGAGGAGCAGTAACAGTGAACACCGTACGGTGCAAAGGCTGCAACCTGTGCGTTGTGGCTTGTCCGTGTGATGTGCTTGCATTACAACCCAAAGAAGTGAACGATCGTGGTTATCACTATGCCTACATGGCTCAGCCTGACAAGTGCATAGGGTGCCAAAGTTGCGCGCTGGTATGCCCAGACGCTTGTATTGAAGTCTACCGCAAGGTGGAGCAGTGATTTAATTAACTAAAACAACCAAAACCAATTATTATCAATAGTTAAATGAACGATAACGTAACCTTAATGAAGGGGAACGAGGCACTGGCCATGGCGGCCATCAGATATGGTGCCGACGGATACTTTGGCTATCCTATTACTCCCCAGTCGGAGGTACTCGAGAAGCTTGAAGAGGAAATGCCTTGGGAAACCACAGGCATGGTAGTGCTGCAGGCCGAAAGCGAGGTTGCCTCAATCAACATGGTTTATGCTGGTGCTTCGTGCGGCAAGGCTGTCTTTACGTCTACCTCAAGCCCCGGCTTCAGTCTTATGCAGGAAGGCATGTCATACATGTGCGCAAGTGAAGTTCCTGCTCTCGTGATTAATGTGATGCGTGGTGGTCCTGGCCTTGGCACCATTCACCCCTCACAGGCCGACTACTTCCAGGCCTGCAAGGGCGGTGGTCATGGCGACTATCACCCCATTGTGCTGGCTCCCGCCAGTGTGCAGGAAATGGCCGACTTTGTGGCTCTTGGCTGGGATCTCGCATTCAAATATCGCTGCGTTTCGATGATTCTCGCCGATGGTCTCATTGGCCAGATGATGGAGAAGGTGGTGCTGCCCGAGCAGCGTCCACGCCGCACCGAGGAAGAGATTCGCAAGCAGTGCCCGTGGGCAGTGATGGGCCGCAAGGACATGCGTCCTGCCAACATCATCACCTCGCTTGAGCTTGACGATGACAAGATGGAGGAGAACAACCATCGCTTCCAGGCCACTTACCGCGAAATCGAGAAGAACGAAGTTCGCTGCGAACTGGTGAACACTGAAGGCTGCGACTACCTGATGGTAGCATTCGGCAGTATGGCCCGCATCGCCATGAAGACGATGGAGCTTGCCGCTGAAGAAGGCATCAAGGTGGGTCTTGTGCGTCCCATCACTCTGTGGCCGTTCCCGACCAAGGAAATTAAAGAGGCCGCTAAGAATGTGAAGGGTATTCTTGTTCCCGAGATGGCTGCCGGTCAGCTCATCGAAGACGTGAAACTCGCTGTCGAATGCAAGGTGCCCGTGGCTCACTTCGACCGCCTGGGTGGCAATGTGCCTGCTCCCGATGAGATCTTGAACGCATTGAAAAACGAACTCATTAAATGAAAGGACCTATGGAAAACAACGATATCATTAAAGTAGAGAACCGGGTGTACAAGAAACCCGAGTTGCTCAGAGAGGTACACATGCACTATTGCCCTGGCTGCAGCCACGGTGTTGTGCACAAACTGGTGTCCGAGGTGATTGAAGAACTGGGTCTTGCCGAGAAAGCTATCGGCGTTTCGCCTGTGGGCTGCGCTGTGTTTGCTTACAACTATATCGACATCGACTGGCTCGAGGCTGCTCACGGCCGTGCTACCGCTATGGCTACCGCCGTTAAGCGACTCATGCCCGACAAACTGGTGTTCACTTATCAGGGTGACGGTGACTTTGCCGCTATTGGTACCTGCGAATCGATTCACACCTGCAACCGTGGCGAGAGCATTGCTATCATCTTCATCAACAATGCAATCTATGGTATGACCGGTGGCCAGATGGCTCCTACCACACTGCTCGGTCAGAAGACTGCAACTTGCCCCTATGGCCGCCGTGCCGACCTGAATGGCTATCCTCTGTCGATTACTCCGCTGCTGGCTCAACTCGACGGTACTCGCTATGTGACCCGCCAGAGTGTGCACACAGCTGCCAATGTGCGCAAGACTAAAGCCGCCATCAAGAAAGCTTTCATGAACAGCATGGAAGGCAAGGGAACTTCGGTGGTTGAGGTCGTAAGTACTTGCAACACTGGTTGGAAACTCTCGCCCGAGAAAGCTAACCAATGGATGGTTGAGAACATGTTTGAGAAATACCCGCTGGGTGATTTGAAAGATAACGACGCTAAAAAGGACTAAAACGATGAAAGCAGAAATAGTAATCGCCGGATTTGGCGGACAAGGTGTGATTTCGATGGGTAAGATTCTTGCCTACTCGGGATTGATGGAAGACAAAGAAGTGACTTGGTTACCCTCGTATGGTCCTGAACAGCGTGGTGGTACTGCCAATGTGACCGTTATTTTGAGCGACGAGCGCATCAGCTCGCCTGTGCTCAACAGTTATGACATTGTGGTTGTGCTCAACCAGCAGAGTCTCGACAAGTTTGAGAGCAAGGTGAAACCTGGTGGCGTGCTCATCTACGACAGCTATGGCATTCACAAACCGCCCACACGCACCGACATCAATGTGCACCGCATTGAGGCCACCGAGGCTTCGATTGAGCTCAAGAACAGCAAAACTTTCAACATGATTGTGCTCGGCGCGATGCTCAAGGTGAACCCCATTGTAACCATCGAGAGTGTGCTCAAGGGCCTGAAGAAGACGCTGCCCGAACGCCACTGGCACCTCATTCCTATGAACGAGGAAGCCTTGAAGAAGGGCATGTCTTTGATTGAAGGTTAAAGTGTTGGTTTTTAAAGCAACGCTTTAAGAAACTAAATTCAACCAATTGATAAATAAAAGACTGCGTTGCGATATATTTTGTGTGCAACGCAGTCTTTTCAATAAAAAATAGGGTGAGACTGCGGTTTGTCGATATTTGACAAGTGACGATTAGAACGATTCATCGTGTAGCAATTGTTTTGTGGCCGCAGAAATCTGACAACTGAAAACTGGAAAAAATTGTTGATTAGCAATGAAGCCCAATGTACCTCAATCATCAGAGCAATTCAACTCATTCCTCGCTAAAGAGGAGATGGAGTTGCTGCCGTACATCATGAAGTGCCTGGATGGCGTGAGCCGCACCAAGGCAAAGTCGATTCTGTCGCTGGGTGGTGTGCATGTGAATCACATCAGGGTCACTCGGCACGACTTTCTCGTGAAACCTGGCATGCTGGTCAATATCAAAAAGCGCAAGCAGCCCCATGTGGAGTTTGAGGAGGAGCAGTATTACAATATTATCTATGAGGACTATGACATCATTGTGGTCGACAAGTCGCCCTGTGTGCTGTCGATGGGAGTGGGGCAGAACAGCCTGAACATGAAAATGCTGCTCGACAACTATCTGAAAGAGACGCGGCAGCACTGCACTTCGCATGTGGTGCACCGCCTCGACACGCGCACTTCGGGCGTGATGGTCTATGCCAAGAGCGTGCCTGTGCAGCGCATTCTTGTCGAAAATTGGCATGAAATTGTGACCGACCGCCGCTATGTGGCAGTGGTGGATGGATATGTGAATGAACCTGAGGGCCACATCGAGACCTGGCTCAAAGACACGCCCACGCTCAAAGTGGTGAGTTCGCCCACGCCTAATGGTGGCAAGTGGGCGAGTACCGACTGGCGCAGGCTCAAGGCCAATAAGGACTACTCGCTACTGGAGTTTCACTTGCACACGGGCCGCAAAAATCAAATCAGGGTGCATGCTCAAATCATGAAGCATCCCATCGTGGGCGACCACAAGTATGGCAGCTATACCGATCCTATAGGTCGTCTTGGTCTGCACGCATTCCGCCTGTGTTTTTACCATCCTGTGACAAACCAGCTCATGCGCTTCGAAACCCCCTTCCCCGACTCATTCCTCTCCCTCTTTGACTGAGGCGCTTGATTTGCGGACTGTGAAGAATGCTTGTGGGTGTGAATAATTTTATGAGGTGTGAATAGTGATAATCACTAAAAAAATAGTATTTTTGTGGTGACAAATCAACTTGACAATCATCATGCAGCAAAAAATCATCATTCTCGATTTCGGCTCGCAGACGACCCAGCTCATTGGTCGCAGGGTGCGTGAGCTTGACACCTTTTGTGAAATACTGCCTTACAACAAGTTCCCGGCCGACGATCCTTCGGTGGTAGGTGTGATTCTTTCGGGGTCACCCTTCTCGGTGCACGATCCTGATGCATTTCAGGTGGCTCTGGATCAGTTTGTGGGCAAGGTGCCTGTGTTGGGCATCTGCTATGGCGCTCAGTACATCTCGCACACCTGTGGTGGCTGCGTTGAGCACGCCGATAGTCGTGAGTATGGCCGTGCTCACCTGGAGTGGATTGACCTCGACAACCCCTTGTTCAAGGGCTTTGACGAGGGCTCGCAGGTGTGGATGAGCCATGGCGACACTATCACCGCCATTCCCGCCGACTGCAAAGTGATAGCCTCGACTGCCAATGTGCGCTATGCAGCCTATGCCAGCACAAGCCAGCCGTTGTGGGCCGTGCAGTTCCATCCCGAGGTGTTCCACTCCGAACAGGGAACGCTGCTGCTCAAGAACTTTGTTGTGGACATTTGCGGCAGCCGCTGCGAGTGGAGCGCTGCTTCGTTTGTGGAGTCGACAGTGCAGCAGCTGCGCGAACAGCTGGGCAATGACCGGGTGATTCTGGGCCTGTCGGGCGGCGTGGACTCGAGCGTGTGCGCCACCTTGCTTAATCGCGCCATTGGCGACCGCCTCACCTGCATCTTTGTGGATCACGGCATGTTGCGCAAGAATGAGTTCCAGAAGGTGATGGATGCCTACAAGGGACTTGGGCTGAATGTGATTGGCGTTGATGCCAGCGCCAAGTTCTTTGGTGACTTGGCCGGAGTGACCGACCCTGAACAGAAGCGTAAAATCATAGGTCGCGACTTCGTCGAGGTGTTTAATGCCGAGGCCTGCAAGATTCAGGATGCCCGCTGGCTGGCACAAGGAACCATTTATCCCGACCGCATCGAGAGTCTGAATATCACAGGCAAGACCATCAAGAGCCATCATAATGTGGGCGGACTGCCCGAGGAAATGCACCTGAAGCTGTGCGAGCCGTTGCAGTGGCTCTTCAAGGATGAGGTGCGCCGCGTGGGTCGTGAAATGGGTATGCCTGAGCGTCTCATCAAGCGCCATCCGTTCCCGGGACCTGGTCTGGCGGTGCGCATTTTGGGCGACATCACGCCCGAGAAGGTGCGCATCCTTCAGGATGCCGATGACATCTATATCGAGGCCATGCTGAACTATGTGTGCCCCGATGGCGAGGCGCTTTATGACAAAATCTGGCAAGCTGGCGCCATTCTGCTCAGCACTGTGCGCAGTGTGGGCGTGATGGGCGATGAACGCACCTATGAGCATCCTGTGGCATTGCGTGCGGTAACCAGTACCGATGCCATGACAGCCGACTGGGCGCACTTGCCCTATGATTTCATGGCCAAGGTGAGCAATGAGATTATCAACAAGGTGCGCGGCGTGAACCGCGTGTGCTACGATATTTCGTCGAAACCACCCGCAACTATCGAGTGGGAATAAGGAAGATTGTCGATAATCGGCAACCGTTTTTGCCGTAAAAATGGCAGGTTATCATGAATAAACTCGGTTTGAGAATAACGAACAACGGCAGGGAGGCCTATGTGGTGAATCCCAATCACAATTGGGAACTGCATACGGTTGACTTTAATGCGTGTTTGCTCGCTCTTGATAACCTTGACGATGGCGATGGTTTGATTATCTTGTCGCATGATTCGGGCGGTTGTTATTTGGGCATTGTGCAGTTACTCAAGCAAGGGTTCAGTGGCCAGTGCATTGCCGCAAGCATCTTCGTTCCTGAGAATTTGTCGGTAGAGAGCAACAGAATCCGGCACATCATTTCAGCGGTGCGCACTCAGTTGCGTGGCACCATGCTCGACTCGGCAGCACTCGACCGGCTCTTTGCCGTCGAGTATCCCGAGAAGAACTATGTGCCTGCATTCCAGCCAAAACATGGCAAGACGATTGCCTATCGCATGGAAGCGTGGACCGATGAGGCGCTGCAGCTGCTGCTCGACAGCCGTTGCCTGTTTCAGCCGGCTTATGCCCCGCACAGGGCAACACTGCTCATCGATGCTCGCAGCGGAATCATCTGCAATGGTATCGATATTACTCATGTGCCGGTGGTGATTCCCGAGCCAGAACCCGAACCTGGAATCATCCAGGGCCCCGAAGTGGCTGAAACCCCTGAGCCCGAAGTGGTGATTATCGAGGAGACTCTGCAGGCTGATGAGACCGGGCGAGAAGGAGAAAGCGGGCAAGATGGCAATGAAGGTGTTGAGGCTGCCGTCGGTTCGTCAGGGGTGGCTGAGCTTGAGAATCGTGGCTCGGTTAGTTTTTCAAGGGAACTGACCGGAGCCGATGATGGCGTTGAAGTCGTTGAACCGTTGGAGCCCGCCGAAAATGAAGCTGAAAAAGAGCCCTCGACCGAAAATTATGTGGTTGTTCTTGACGAGCCTGATGATGCGGTTGAGGTTCTTGGTGAAGCAGAGCCGGCCACTGCCGATGATGGCGTGAACAATACTGCCGGTGTTGTTGACGATGGTGTCGAGGTGGTGATGGGATATCCCATTCCTCCCAATGCTACTGTGCCGCCTCCACCGCCCGAGGCCGATGTGCTTGCGCGCCATGGCCTTGCCGATTATCCAAAAAATGACAACAACCCCAATCCGTCCTACAACCCCAATCCAGCTAATGGGCCGATGCCTGATGGAAATGGCAATAGTTTTGAGGAATCGAAAAGGAAATTTATGTTGTTCCTCATATTCCTTCTAGTGGGCATTCTCTTTGTGTTTATTCTTAGTGTGAGTTTCAGTAAAAAAGACAAGGCGTCGGAGGAGCAAAAGGTTGAAGAAGTGTCAACGAGTGCATCGTCGAGCGTGTCCTATGAGCTTGAGCAACCCACGGCTTCGGCCGAGGAGGTGAGTTTGAACCAGAAGATCTATGAGGCCTATGTTGCCCAACTGGAGAGCAAAGCGGCCGAAGTGAATGCTGATGCTGGTGGACTGTGTGAGTATTTCCTGTTCGACATAACAGGTGACGGTATTCCGGAGTTGTGGGTGAGAAGTGGCACCTGCGAAGCCGATTATATGCTCTATGTTTACCGTTATGGCATAGGGCAGTTGGAATTGATGCACTCCACAGGTGCAGGACACTCGTCGTTCTATTGCGGCGACAACTATGTGCTTCAGGTTATGGCGCACATGGGTGAGGCAGGGTGGTATAAGATTGAGCTAAGCGGTTCGGGGCTTAGTGAGGAGCTTGTGTATGAAGAGTCTGATGTTGAGAGTAGTGATGAATATGCCCAACCTGTTGAGCCTGATGCCCAAATGCATGATTATGATGTGACTTGGCCCATTGCCAGCGCATTAGAGTAGTGATTGCTTATCGTCGAGGGGCGTTATTTCACGATGTAAAGAATGGTGACCTGTGGTCGGCGCGAGAGTTCGGCGGGATTGGTGCCTGGCGCCCCTTCGGGCACGCGTGAACCGATGCTGCGGTAATGCTCGGTCCAGTAGGGGAGAATTTTGCCGTCGGCGTTGTGGAAACTCATGGCTATGGGATCGAAAATGAGGTGGCCTTTTGCGTCAACAAAACTCTTTTGGACCAATTCGCTACAATAGATGGCGCTATCGCTGGGAGCAAAGTAATGGTCGTATGGTTTGCCAAGAAACGACAAGCTATTTTTGATTGTGGCTTTGACATTAACGCCCGACACGCGGCCAATGAGCAGCGCCGAAACATCGTTATCGGTCAGGAGTGAATCGAGTGGTGTGATGCACACGCCCTGGTGGATGGCTTGAATCACACTGGGCTTACCATTGGCGGTGCGATGAAAGATGGCGACATGATCGATGGGCCACTTGCCTGTGTCTTGGGTGCTCTGGGTGATAGCATTGCCGGCGTTATTCACCACAAAAATGAGGTCAGCCTCATGCAGTAAAGTATTTTGTTCACTAACGAGTTGCTCAAATGTGACAACCCGCTGCGACCAGGCTCTTGCAGTGCAAAGTAAGGCAATCAGTAGGGCCGCCAGTCGCCAGTCTATGTGCTTCATCGTGCATTTCATACTGCAAAATTAGTGCAAACCGAGAGCAGAACAAAATGAGAAACGGAGTTTTTCATTTTTTATGCCGAGGTGCCGCCTGATTTATCCAAATTTAGTGCAAATATGTTGCAGCGGCAACATATTCGAGGAAATTTCGAAGCAAGAGTCAGCCGAAGGCTGGTGAGCGGTTCCCAAAAGGGAATCGAAACTTTCCTCAACAATGATTCCAGTGTTTTTTCCGAACCGCCGCCTAATTTATCCAAGATTATAGGAAATAATTGGTAATTCTCATAATTTATCATTATATTTGCAAAACTTGTTAAGATTATAGCATATAATTTACAAATGATATGAAAAAGGTAGCTGTTTTGATGATGTCGCTGCTGTGCGCCATGAGCGTGATGGCTGTTGACAAGAGCGATGTGGCAGCCCCTGTGATCGAGCCTAACGAGATGGGCTTCATCACCCTCAAGGATTGCCCGGTGAAGGCACCACATGTGAGCACCTTTGTTTATGATAACGAAGATGGCAGCATGCGTGCGAAAGTGTATGTGGCTCGTTCTCTCGTACTGTGGTATGATGACCTTGATGTGAGTGGTGCCGAGCGCAACCGTACTCACTATCTGGATGCCAACTTCGACGGCTATATCGACATTCTGATAGGCAGCGGCGAGAGTCGCAACTATAGCGTGCTGATGCTGTGGGATGTGGAGAAGGAGAGTTTCAAGAAGGTCGATAACAGCATGAATGGCCTGCTGATGCTTGACCCGCAGTCGAAGACGCTGCTGCTTGAGGGCAGTGCGTCGTGGTGCTCGATGTTCTATTCCCGGTACAGGTTTGAAGGTACCGAGATGAAGCTGGTTGACCAGTTGGTGTATATCACCGAGCCGAGTGAATATGGGACCTACGGCGTGAAGGCTGCTTTCACGATAACCACCGACGAGGAACCTGGCGACGACGGTCACTACAGCAATGTGCAGTTGAGCACCAACAGCAAGGCAAGTCTGCCCAAGGATTGGCAACGCATTGTGAATGCCTATAACCAGCTGCAATTTAACGATGAGTAGGCTGGCAGTGGGGCTTGCCATTTGACAGAAAAAAAGAATCGCCGCAAGGTCCAAGCCCCGCGGCGATTCTTTTTTAGGGTAGAGTGTGCTGCTCGTGAGCGGTTGGTAGTATTATGAGAGTGTTCGTGTGCACAAAGATAGTGTCGTGCTGATGCTTGTTCCATACCAATCACACAAAGGAGCGAATTTTATCTTTTGCTTGAAAACTTACTAATTTCAGCACATTTTTTAATAATGTTTTGTTTTTCTAGAAAAAAGTATATATATTTGCAAGTGGATTGCGAAAGAAATCCACCGACATTTTGATAAATAGAAGCGACATGCTGATTCTTGTAAGTTGAAAACCTAGGAAATTTTCAATTTAGAGTACAAGAGAATAGCACGGCGGTTTCTACGTTTAAGCGTAGGCTGTCTCTATATCCCTTTTTGTACTCTTGGTTTCCTAGGACCATCAACTTGCAAAGCGTGGCATAGCAGTCTGCGCTTTCTTTGTGTTTGTGACATCTGCTAGGACTGCAGCAGTATTAATGAAAATATGGGCATTAATTCATATTACAGACCTGTATGGACTTGCGGGCGATATGATGATAGGCAACAAGTCGCAATTTTCTATAACAATATTTCTGGTTATTGTTATTTCTTTGAGGATTATTCTGCAGCAGTCATCGGAGAAATCCTTGCAGTTGGTCGTAACGAAGAGATTGAATTAACTATTGTTTCAACTAAACTGAATATATCCAAGGAAAGTTTATCTCCATTTTTTAAGCAGTTGGAAGAATTAGGACTTGTTTCATCTATCTATCCAAATGCTGAAATAATTAAAGATTACAGAATACGCACAAGTGAATACAATTGTCAATTAGCTAAGATAGAGAAAACAACTAAAGAAAAATTGCCATATGCAATTACTAATGCCGAGCAATTATATACAGAAAAAGTGGGTGGTATTACGAGTGTAATGATTGAACTTACTTACAATTGTAGCGAGAAATGTATTCATTGTTATAATATTGGAGCCACTAGAAACGATGAGGAAAAAAGTAACAGGGCAAATCGTCAAGAACTGGGGTTAGAAGAGTATAAGAAGTTGATAGACGATTTATATGATCAAGGGCTTATCAAAGTGTGTCTATCTGGAGGAGACCCATTTTCGAAACCGTTTATCTGGGATATTATTCAATACCTTTATGATAAAAGCATTGCCTTTGATGTGTTTACTAATGGGCAACGCATCGTAAATCACGAGGAAAGGTTTGCCAATTTCTATCCTCGTTCAGTTGGGATTTCGATATACAGCGGCAAACCAGAGGTACATGATTTCATCACCCGTATTCCTGGTTCATGGGATAAATCAATGAAGGTTGTAAAAAGACTGTCATTACTTGGTGTCCCATTGAATCTCAAATGCTGTATTATGCGTCCGAATGTTAAATCATATTATCAGGTTGCCGATATTGCTAAACAATATGGAGCAGTGCCTCAGTTTGAGATAAGCTTGACTGACTCGATTGAAGGCGACAAATGTGTTAGTAAATTCTTGCGTATGACCCCAGAGCAGTTGGAAATAGTCCTGCGTGACGATAATATCCCTTTATATGTAGGCAAAGAAGCGCCTAAATACGGTGCTCAAGTTAGAAATATGGATGACAATCCATGTGGTGCAGGATATAACTCTTTATGTATTACTCCTGAGGGATATGTGATTCCATGTTGCGCTTTTCACGTCATTTTGGGCTCGCTTAAAAGAGATGACATTCAAGAGATTGTTGCACAAAGTACAGAACTCAACTACTGGCGGCATCTCAAGTTGAGCAATTATGAAAAATGCGGTAAGCATGACTATTGTGCCTATTGCAATCTTTGTCCAGGTAATAATTTTATAGAACATGGCACTCCACTTAAGGCCTCAGAGGTTAATTGTTATATGGCAGAAGCAAGATATAAATTAGCACTGAGATTGCAACACAACGAAGATCCTCTAGAGGGAAAATCAGTAAGAGAAAAACTTGCTGAGTTGCCTGACTATATTCCGATGAACATACATCGTGTGTTATCGAATAATTATAGTGAAACGAGATCGAAGACGGGTGGGTAATTGTGATTCCCCTAGAAATATCACATTAACATTAACTTTAAGAAAATGAAAGTAAATCTGAAAGTTAGCGCATCTTCGCGTATTGTGACAATGTCTAATTGTCCAAAGATGGCTGAGCACGATTGCGGTGTTGCTTATCGTTCGTATTAAAAAATCATTTTTTAAGTGATGCGTTTGTGCTTAGTCGCAAACGCATCACTTAAATTATCAGTATTCTAAATTATTATTATTATGCCAAAACAAATTCTCCTTACCGAAGAGAACATACTTGATATTTACAGAAAATTGGTAAACAAGGATACCATTAGTCAAGAAGAATTAGAACAAGTGAAAGAACGTTTTTTCGAGCTAGTTAATTGTGAACCATCATGACCACTATGATTCCGTATCATGCAAAAGAGTGTCAATATAGGGTTTTGCTTGCTTCAGCTGATAAAGCACAAATATTTCCGTATATTCGGGCCCCATATGGTCCACACACCTTTTTCTCGGTAAGCACAGAACATGGACGAAGTTTTGTTATTGGCAAGAACGAAGATGGCCGATGGGTGGTTAGTAAAGGTAACGGTCTCTGTTATACTGAATACTCTTTCATTCATACAGGTGAATTTGGTGATGACACTTTAGGGCTTTTGTTGTTGTCCGATGCTAAACGCGATTTTTTGCTAGGACAAGAAATAGAAAAGTTAGGCGTCAAAACAAATCATATGGAATATGTGATTATGCTTGAAAAGGAGTTGCGGCTAATGAATGGACACATTGTTAAACCTGTGCTTTTGCAGTATAATGTTGAATGTCCTTATAGAATTAGTGATGCTGCTTACATGTCTCATGACATCATTGAAGAAGAAATCCAGAAGTGGAAAGTGAACAATGATAATCATTTTGATGCATATTATATGATTGCAGCAAATGTTTTGATTAAGAATTTAAGAATTCTTCATGATAATCAAATTCTTCATAATGCTATTCATGAGCAGAACTATACTTGGGCTTTGGAATTGCTTGATTTTGAACTTGCATGCTCTCCTGCACATCCTTACGATAAAAAAGATTATCAACGGCATGTAAAATCATTATTTCCCAGAGAAATCTTTCAGACATATGTGATAATTTGCCAGATAGCAGATATTTTACATGAAAGAGTCAATCAGACAGAAGTGGTTGATTTATTCAAATACTATAATTTCAACATTGAGCAATACGCCGTCAATAACTTGTAATATCGAAACTTGTTGTAATTGTTAAAAGTAATCGTAATCCTTTTTCATTTTAATAAATAATAATAAATAAAAATTAATAATAACTTACAATATGGAGAACTATTTAATTAAATGCCCAAATTGTGGGAATGATGTCTCTGTGGCACTAGAATTCCCGATTACGACAAATTTTTCACAAAAATGTAATAGATGCAATGCTACAATCACGGGATCATGTAGCTGGAATATGCATACTGGTTCTGTTTCTTTTTCTTCTGTTAAATTCTACAAGAAAGTAGTTTGCCCTAATTGTGGTCAAATAGCATCTAACAATAAAAATTGTGAACATTGTGGCAGCCTTTTGGTTCGTTTCCCTTCGCTTGGAATAGACTTGTCTGATACGGCTTACCTAACAAATGACCATGTAATCCCAGGTCTAATTGAGCCGTTAAATAATTGGTTATATTATTATGTTAATGATAAGTATTTTTGCTATGATCCTTTTCTTTCTTCATCTGTTTTTAGGGCTCCAAGTATTAGGTTGTTTAATCAACCCCATATGTTTCTTGAATTTGATCAAGGTGACCACATGTTGGAGATAGGGCTTGTATATGATGGTTCTCGTAAAAGGTTGCGTTTTACTGGTTTCAGGATAGATGTTAATACTCCTATAATACTTAAAAACTTAAATAATTTGGTCTGTTATCCGCTATTAACTACGGTTAAGCATGAGATGCCCGACGAGCCGATGATGGGCTGTGAATTCACAGAGAATTACATTGATTGTGGAAAAGATGTAGAGGGCACAGCGCGAATTGCTAGTGATATTATTAGAAATATTTTTAAAATAACCAACAGCGACAGCATTTGGTTTGTAGAAGACATTAACAAAAGCTATTTTAAAGTAGTAGACCAAAAGGATGCTGGTAATGCTAGTAATGCTAGTAGTGCTGGTGGTGCCGGGTGTTTGTTGGGTATTATTGCTGTTATAGTGTTGCCAATATTATTAATTGTTTAAAAGTTTGGGTCATCATGTCTTATTTTTAATGGGCAGAATAATTTAATAATATATCGTTATGTTTAATTCATTGATTCCGTGTCATTGTTGTGGTCGGGAATTTCCGTCGAACTTGACCTGGTATGTGTGTGACAAGTGTGGTTATCGAATTTGTCCTTTCTGTCTCACGAGGCATAAAGGTCGTTACGGTGCAGGTCTCAAGTGCAGTCAATGTGCCTTTGGCCTAATGCGTAAAAAAGATGGCTTTTAAGTAAAAGCGCCGCGCTTCCGGATGGGAGTGCGGCGTTTTTGTTAGTTAGAGGGCGGACATTGATGTCGCCTTCACCACGCTTGGTGTGTGCTTACTTGCGGATGCCGAGTTCTTTCTTGGCGATGATTGCGCGATAACGGTTGATGTCTTTGCGAATCAAGTAATCGAGCAAACGACGACGCTTACCAACAAGCATCTTAAGTGCACGCTGCGTAGTATAATCTTTCTTGTTGACCTTCAGATGTTCGGTCAAGTGGGCAATACGGTAGGAGAATAATGCTATCTGCGCCTCGGGAGACCCAGTATCAGTATTGCTTGCGCCGTAGGTGCCAAAGATTTCTTTCTTTTTCTCTGAATCTAAGTACATTCTGCGAAAATTTTGATTAATTATAAAGTATGTTTTAAAAATAGCGGTGCAAAGTTACAAAAGATTTGTGAACTGGCAAGCACTAAGTGCACATTTTTTTGAAAATAATGCGATTTTGAGGATGTCACGACGGTGAACCCGAGGATATCATCACCCTCACCTGTGTGGCTGTGGGGTCTGGTTGGCTCTCCAAGTCATCAGTGTTGTTCGGTGGCTGTGGGAGTGTTCTCGTCGTTGGCTGGGCCGTTGGCGGTGGCGTTGCGCAGGTTCTGGATATAGGCGAGTTCCTGAATGGCGTAGTCGTGGCTCAGCGGGTCGTCGAGCAGTTTCTTGAACTCTTCTTCGGCGTCGTCGAGTTTTCCGAACTCGATGAGCGAATAGGCGCTGCGTCGCCTGAGGAAACTGACAAGATTGCAGATGTGGCTGGGCACCTCTTCCTCTTCATCTTCGAGATTGTATTGTTTGCCTATGTCGTGGAGGATGTTGCTGATGGTGCGGAAGATGCGCACATCGCCGGCGTTGGCGAGGGCGTTGACATGCTCCACGGCAAAGTCGATGCGGCCAATGTCGCCCACAATGTCGAGGTAGTAGTAGGCCTGCTTGTAGAGCTGCAGTTCGCAGTAGCAGAAGCCAATGTGGTAGCACACATTAAAGAATGACGACTTCTCGTCCTCATTCATGGTGAAGAACGACTTGCGCCAAGGCTCATAGGCGGCTTCCAGGAAGTGGAGCGCCTCGTAGAAGCGTTGCTGGCGGTAGTATTTCATGCCCCAATACACGCAGTAGGAGACATTGGGGATGTCGATGTTGAGAATGAGCTTTTGCTCGTCGGTGAGTTCGTCAAGCTGTTTGTCGCGTAGTTTGATTTGTGCGTCTTTCAACATGTAGTCGAACTCCTGCAGTTTCTTCTTGGGGTCGCTCAGGTCGTGAGCCACAAGCAGCGAAAAGGAATTGACTTTGTTGGTTGAGCGGGGTGCAGGCTCCTTGGTGATGGGCTGGTCGTTGTCGATTGTGACCTGCAGTCGGTAATAGAGCGAGGAGGCGTCGGCATCGTCGCACTTGAATGTGATTGTGGAAATGAGGTCTTGTCGCACCGTTTCGTCGTTGTCAAAGGTCGAAACCTTGTTGTAGTGGACGATTGCCACGGCCTGGTCGGCGCTGAAGCTGTTGTCCTCGATAATGACCGACGACAGGTTGAAGTTGGCAATGTTTTCGTTCCCTTCGATGCACTGCAGTTGCCCATTTTTGACAATCTGCATCTTGCTGAAGTTGAGCGATTGGGCTTCTTCCAGACGCAGCATGAGTTGCGAGAGGGAGAGCTGCTGCACTTGGTCGGTGCGGAACTGCAGGTTGGGGTGTTGGGTCTGAAATTCCTGCTGGCGCAGGAGGAATTTCTCGCGCATCCGGTTTTTCACATCGGCTTCAAAGTCGGCCGAGTCGGCATTTTTGGCATCGTCAAGTGCACGGTTAAAGGCGTTGTTAAACTCGCGCTGCTCCACAAAGCAGTGCTCCAGCATGTTCTTGAGATGGTCGTTGCCGAAGGTCGTGAGAAAGAAGCTGACAGTTGCCGAAGCCGAGTTGTCCTCCTCCTCGATGTTGTAATAGAACTTGTAGCAGATGTTGAGGGAGTTGGCCCTGTTGCACAAGGAGCGCAGCACATTGATGTTGTCGGGCAATGTGTCGAGGAAGCGCGGATAGATGATTTCCACACCCGGAATGTTGGGGTAGAAGATGGCAATGAAATGCCCGCCTTGGAAGTCGAAGTAGTAACGGTGCAAATGGTCTTCCTCGTTGTGGTCGGTGTTAAAATGGCAGTTGTAGCTGTTCAGGAACTGCTTGAAGAGGTCCTCTACCTGAGGCTGGGCGGCTGAGGCTTGTTTGAAACGGTTGAAAATAGACATACTACTAAATGATTAATGAGGTTCAACATGAAGATGATTTTAACGAACTCACGAACTGATCGATAAGTGGCAGAGCCTCTTGCGGAGAGGTGCAGTTGGCAGTGAGCGTCTCCACGGGGCAAAACCCGGTGCCTGCCCGGTTGACGATGGCAGGCACCCGTTTGCGGTAAGAGAACTTGACATGGGCCTTCTCGAGAAACTCGATGGCCGGCTCACTGATGAGTGCAGCGTGGAGCTGCTTCACTCCGCCCAGAATCATCAGTGCTGCCGCGCCGCGTCCCACCACCTTGTCGGCCACCATGGCGCCGTTGAGCCATTGCGGCATGTTGTGCAAGATGTTATGCAAGTCGCTCACGCCACGCCCATGAAGGGTGTGGATGGCTCCTTGCGCGTCGCGAATCACGAGCGATGCGTTCTGGTTGTCGAGTATGTCAATGAGTTCATTCATCGTTCAAGTGATACTGCTCATTTCATTTCTTCTTCCAAATACGATATTCGTAAGGCTTTAATGATGTTTTATCAATAATCGTGCCATCTTTTCCTGTCATGACATCGGTGACATTTGTTCCTGCCAAATCTTTGGTAGGCATCGGCACGAGCTTGTTGTGCACATTCACTGCGATGATGTAGGTTTCGCCATCGAGGGTGCGGGTGAACAGGAGCACATCGTCGTTGGTGCCGGCATCGGCCATCTTGCCTTTGCGCAAAGCGGCATTCTCGTTATAGACCTTGATGAGCTGCTGATATTCCTGATAGAGTTCGGGGCGCTGCATCCAGTTCACGGGCACATAGTGGAAGAAATTGATGGGTTTCTCGTATCCCACTTCCTGCGAACCATAGACGAGGAGTCCGCCGTGCAGCATGCTGGTGGCTACAAAGGCAGCCATCGAGCCACGCTCGTTGCCATAGAGCACCACGGGCGATTCCTTGGTGGCTTCGTCGTGGTTGGTGGTGAAGCGCAGTTTCACCTTGCCTTCGGGCAGTCCGGCATACTCGGCTGAGTCGGTTTCGAGCAGTTTCTTGGCACTCTCGCCCTTGAATGTGGCGATGACGGCATCCTTGAAGTCCCAGGCGTAGTTCATGTCGAAGCCTCCGTCCACAAAGTTCTTCTTGTCGTTACCCTCGGCAAGCATCACGATGTTGCGCGGTGCGGCAGCCTTGCGCAGCTGGTCGATGGCATCTTTCCAGAAGTCGGTTGGCACAGAGTCGGCCACATCGCAGCGGAAACCGTCAATGCCCACTTCGGTGATCCAGAACTTCATGGCATCGATCATGGCTTTGCGCATCTCGGGGTTGTCATAGTTGAGGTCGGCCACATCGGTCCAGTCTGTGTTTTCGGGGAAGATGATTTCACCCTTCTTGTCGTGGGTGTACCAGTCGGGATGTTCTTTCACCCAGGCATTGTCCCAAGCGGTGTGGTTGGCCACCCAGTCGAGAATGATGGCCATGCCGTGTTCGTGGCACACCTTGACGAGGTTCTTGAAGTCGTCGATGGTGCCGAATTCGGGCGCTACGGCCTTGTAGTCCTTGATGGAGTAGGGCGAGTTCTTGCTTTTCACTTCGCCAATGGGGTAGATGGGCATGACCCAGATGACATTGACGCCCAGCGCCTTGATCGAGTCGATGCGTGCAGCCACGGCATTGAGTGATTTCTCGGGTGCAAACACGCGGGGGTTGACCTGATACATGGCGATGTCGGTCACTTCGGGCAGTTTGAATTCATTATTGTCGGCTTTCTGCTTGTTGGGGTTGCAGGCGGCTAACAGGATGCTCAACACAAGAGCGGAGATGGAAAGGAAATGTTTCATAATGATGATATTTATTAAATTGTAGAATCAGAATGCAAACTTACAAAAAAATATTGAGATTAGGAGTCGCTTCGCGAGAAATCCGACAAATCTTGATTTTCTTGCAGCGACGCGCGGTTAAGCGCGCGGTTTTTTAATGGACGCCCTGCGGGCTTAAAATTATAAAACTCCGTTTTAAAATTATAAAGTAAAAATTACTGCGCTGACGCCAGTTTTTTATTTGCCTCACGCAGTTCGTGCAGATTGAGCAGATGATTTTGACGTGTTAAAGTCAAGATGGCAAAAAGTGAGGGCTGGCGGTGGTCCAGCCCTGCAAGGGAGTAGAATTGTTTTTTGCAGTTGCGGTCGCCACAGGTGGCGACCCTACAGAGCATGGTGGCACGAAAAGTCGAGCAAGCTCGCAATTAAGATTTCTCCATGAATTATCCAAATTTAATCATAAATTTTTTTCTGTCGCCCTAACGGGGCTAAGGTGCCGTTGCCAAGCAGATATGATGAAAAAGGGAGATGGATTAAAATAAAACCATGAAAACTTTTGGAGTTTTAAAAGTTTTCTCCTAACTTTGTCGCCAAATTAGAGAGAAGATAAAGAAAAAAGGACATGACCACTGAAAACAGAATTATCAAGGAATCGCGTGCCTTGCTCAAGAAGATAGGTGCATCGTCGATGACGATGGACATGGTGGCGCGCAATTGTGGCATATCGAAACGCACTCTGTATGAGACATTTCCCGACAAGAAAACCCTCATCAAGACTTGCATAGCCGACGAGCACAGGGAGCAAGATCAGGTGCTGAACGAGATATTCAGGACTGCCGAGAACTGCTACGACGCGCTGTTCAAGGCCTACTTGCACATTCGCAAGTACTTGAACGGCACATCGATGGTGTTTGTGAACGACATCAAGCGACTGTACCCCGACCTGTTCATGGAGCGCCGTGAGAAGGAGAAAGACATTGTGACGAGTTTGAGCAAAGTGCTGAGCAAGGCACAGCAGGAGGGTTATGTGGAGAATAAAATCGACACTAACATTGCCGCCTTCCTGTTCCTGAACAACATGCGCGACATTAACGAGAATCGCCGATATGAAGACTATGGCTTCTCGGCCATCGATGTGTTCGACGGCGCATTCCTCAACTTCTTGCGTGGCATCTCGACCATTGAGGGCATCATGACCATCAAAGATTATCTGGAGAAAGAAAAAAATTAAAAACACATTATATCTATGTACAGCAAATTAATCATCATGCTTGCGCTTGCTCTGCTGGCAGTGACTGGAAAAGCCCAGGATGCGGCAGGGCAGCTGGTGCTGAGTCTTGACGACTGCATCAGGATAGCGCTGAACGAGAATCCCACCATCAAGGTGGCCGAAATGGAAATAGAGCGAGTAGACTACTCGAAGAAAGAGACGCTGGGCCAGTTGCTGCCTGAAGTGAACTTTAGCGGCCAGTATACCCGCAACCTTGCCTTGCAGACTATTTACATGGATGCTGGCGACGGACAGACACGCGCCATCAAGATGGGTCGTGACAACACCTACAACACAGGTTTCAGTGCATCTATACCCCTTGTGGTGCCGCAGTTGTGGAAAACGCTCAAGCTGAGCGACAACCAGATACTGCAGAACATGGAGAAAGCTCGTGCATCGAGGATTGACCTGGTGAACCAGGTGAAGAATGCCTACTACTCACTGCTGCTTGCCAACGACTCGAAGCGGGTGATTGAGGAGAATCACGAGACTGCCAAACTGAATGCCGACATCTTTGCCAAGAAATTTGAGCTGGGAACGGCATCGGAATATGACATGCTTCGCGCTAATGTGGCGGTGACCAACTTGGAGCCCTCGATACTGGAGGC
>CACXLJ010000023.1 GCA_902768435.1 uncultured Bacteroidales bacterium
ATGTACTTCTTCGACTATGGCAATGCCTTTATGCTCATGGCAAGCCGTGCCGGTGCCGACATCATGAAAGACGAGACCCACTTCCGCTATCCCAGCTATGTGCAGGATATCATGGGTCCCATGTTCTTCGACTACGGTTTCGGTCCCTTCCGTTGGGTTTGTACCTCGTGCGACCCGCATGACCTGGAAGTCACCGACCGCTTGGCTGCCGAAGTGCTCGCCGAGATGATGAACCATGTGACTCCCGACATCAAGGGACAGCTTGCCGACAACCTGCACTGGATTCGCGAAGCAGGCAAGAACCACCTGGTGGTGGGTTCGCAGGCACGCATCCTCTATGCCGACTCTGAAGGCCGCACCAAGATTGCGCTTGCCTTCAACGAGGCCATCAAGCGCGGCGAAATCAGCGCACCCGTTGTGCTGGGCCGCGACCACCACGATGTGAGTGGTACCGACTCGCCATTCCGCGAGACCAGCAACATCTACGACGGCAGTCAGTTCTGCGCCGATATGGCTGTGCAGAATGTGATTGGCGACTCGTTCCGTGGCGCTACTTGGGTGAGCATCCACAATGGTGGCGGCGTTGGCTGGGGCGAAGTGATTAACGGCGGCTTCGGCATGGTGATCGACGGCAGTGAAGACTCGGCCCGTCACATTCGCGAAATGCTGCTGTGGGATGTGAACAACGGCATCGCCCGCCGCTCGTGGGCACGCAACGCCGGTTCGATCGACGCCATCAAGCGCGAGATGGAACGCACCCCTGGCCTGTGCGTCACCCTGCCCAACCTCGTCGACGACGCCCTCTTCGAAGACTAATCACAACTCCAACATCCATCAAAATAGCCTCGCCACCATGAATTGGCGAGGCTATTTTATATCCACAAATCACGAAATCGCACTAAAATATGTGCAATATTTGAAAAAATCGCACTAAAAACAGTGCAGTTTTTGAAAAAATCGCACTAAAAATTGTGCAATTCATTTATGCGGCAAGAAATTTGAGCACGCGTTTCGTTATGTGACAATTTATTTATAACTTTGCAGTTACAATTATTGACTCGATAAACCTATAACCTTTAACACAGATATTATGATTCATTACATCAGTTCTGAACACCTCTCGATTGAGCGTGTGGGAGAAATCATTGAGAAAAACATAAAACTTGCGCTGAGCGACGATGCCAAGGCTCGCATCGTGCGTTGCCGCAAGTATCTTGACGAACAAATCGCTGCCAGCGATGTGCCCGTGTATGGCGTGACCACTGGCTTTGGCTCGCTGTGCAATGTGAAAGTGAGCAAGGACCAGCTGTCGCAACTGCAAATCAACCTCATGATGTCGCATGCATGCGGCGTGGGAGAACGCGTGCCCAACGAGATTGTGCGCATCATGCTGTTGCTCAAGATTCAATCACTCAGCTACGGCTACTCGGGCAGCAAACTCGACACCGTTGAACGCCTCATCGACTTTTTCAACGAGGGCGTGATTCCCGTGGTTTACCGTCAGGGTTCTCTGGGCGCTTCGGGCGACCTCGTGCCGTTGGCACACATGAGTCTGCCGTTGGTAGGCCTGGGCGAGGTGGAATATGAAGGCAAAGTGATGCCCGCCGCCGAACTGCTCAAACTCAAGGGATGGGAACCCATCGAACTGGCCAGCAAAGAAGGTCTGGCACTGCTCAACGGCACCCAGAACATG
Organism: uncultured Bacteroidales bacterium; assembly: GCA_902768435.1. Lineage (GTDB taxonomy): Bacteria > Bacteroidota > Bacteroidia > Bacteroidales > Muribaculaceae > Sodaliphilus. Next base: position 1,694 of record CACXLJ010000023.1, read on the forward strand.
AGTTCGTTTGCAGTGTGGTCGCTCCTGCAGGCCGAACGCCTGAGCGACCTGGCCGACAAGATTGCCGCCATGTCGCTTGACGCCTACGACGGCCGCATCGAACCGTTCACCGAGGCCGTTCACCTGGTTCGTCCCCACAAGGGTCAGCTCGAAACTGCTGCTCACATGAAAGAACTGCTCACCGGCAGCGAACTCATCAAGCAACCCAAAGTGCATGTGCAAGACCCCTACTCCTTCCGCTGCGTGCCTCAGGTGCACGGCACCGTGAAGGACACCATTCGCTATGTGAAATCGGTCATCGACACCGAAATCAACAGTGCTACCGATAACCCCACCGTGTGTCCCGACGAAGACCTCATCATCAGCGCCGGTAACTTCCACGGCGAACCCATTGCCATGCCCATGGACTTCCTCGCCATTGCACTGAGCGAACTCGCCAACATCAGCGAGCGCCGCATCTATCGCCTTGTTTCGGGCACACGCGGACTGCCCAGCTTCCTGGTGGCCAACCCGGGTCTGAACAGTGGTTTCATGATCACCCAGTACACCGCTGCCAGCGTGGTGAGCCTCAACAAGTCGCTTGCTGCTCCGTCGAGCCTCGACAGCATTCCCTCGTGCCAGGATCAGGAAGACCATGTGAGTATGGGTGCCAACGCAGCCATCAAGCTCTACAAGGTGGTGCTCAACACCGAGCGTGTGCTTGCCATTGAGTTGTTCAACGCCGCACAGGCACTGGAATTCCGCTTCCCCAAGAAGTCGTCGCCCGTCATCATGAAGATGCACGAAGAGTTCCGCAAAGAGGTTCCCTTCATTGGCGATGATGTGATCATGTATCCCCTTATCGAGAAAGCCATCCAATTCCTGCGCAAATAATCATGAAACTGCTCGTAATTAATATAGGAATCCTTGCCGGCATCGACCGGCAAGGTCTTTTATGTCGCAAAGGGGCCGAAATGGCCCAGTTCGAGACTATCGAGAACGCCTATCTGCTGTGCGACGGCGGCAAGTTTGTCGATTTCGGTTCAATGGACAATGTGCCCACCACCGACCCCGATGTCAAAATATTCGACGCGCAAGGTGGTACCGTTCTGCCCAGTTTCTGCGACTCGCACACCCACATCGTGTATGCCGGCAGCCGCGAACAGGAGTTTGTGGACAAGATCAACGGCCTGAGCTATGCCGAGATTGCCCGCCGTGGCGGCGGCATCTTGAACAGTGCCGACCGATTACACGAACTCAGTGAAGACGAACTCTACGAGCAAGCCATGGGCCGCGTGCGCGAGGTGATGTGGAAAGGCACCGGCGCCATCGAAATCAAGAGCGGCTACGGATTGAACACGGCCGACGAACTGAAGATGTTGCGCGTGATTCGCCGCATCAAGCAGACGGCACCGCTCAAGGTCATGGCCAACTTCCTCGGCGCTCACGCCGTGGGCCGCGAGTATGCCGGTCGTCAGGCCGAGTATGTCGACCTCGTGGTCAACGAAATGATTCCCGCCGTGGCCAAGGAAGGCCTTGCCGACTTTGTCGATGTGTTCTGCGACGAGGGTTTCTTTACTCCCGAAGAGACAGCCCGCATCCTCAAGGCTGGTCTCGAGCATGGCATGCGCGGCAAGATTCATGGACAGGAACTCGCCGACTCGGGTGGCGTGAAAGTGGCTGTGGAGCATAACGCCCTCTCGGTCGACCACCTTGAGAGCATGACCGATGCCGACATCGAGATGATGCGCGACAGCAACACCACACCCACGGCGCTGCCGGGCACCTCGTTCTTCCTGAACATGCCCTTTGCTCCGGCACGCAAGATGATTCAGGCCGGACTGCCCATGGCCATTGCCAGCGACTACAATCCTGGCTCTACGCCCAGCGGCGACATGAAGTTTGCCGTTTCGCTCGCATGCATCAAGATGCGGTTGCAACCCGCCGAGGCGCTCAATGCCGCCACCATCAACGGTGCAGCCGCTATGGGGTTGAGCAAGGACTATGGTTCGATTGCACCGGGCAAGGTTGCCAACTTCTATGTCACGCAGCCCATCCCCTCGATCGACTTCATCCCCTACGCCTACACTACGCCCATCATCCGGCACATTTTCTTGAGCGGCGAGCAAATTGCCCGCGAGTAACACTGCGAGAAATCCTACTTAATTACAATAGGGGGCGCTGGAAAACATTTTCAGCGCCCTATTTGTTATGGTGATTTTTGGTAAAGACTTGCAGTTTTCTCAAATAAATAACTATATTTGCGGCCGAAACGGTTTTAACTTCATTAAATGCAATTGCAATGAATATTACCATTATTGGAGCAGGCGCCCTGGGGTCACACCTGGCAAGGTATCTCTCTGAAGAGCATCTCGACATCTACATCGTGGACCGAGACATCACCAAACTCTCGATGCTCGACTCTGAGAACAACCTGATGACGGTAGTGGGCGACGCCATCGACCTGAATGTGCTCAGACAAGCAAAAACCGGCTCTTGCGACCTATTTATCGCAGTGACCGAGGTGGCCGAACGCAACTTTGTGGCATGCGGACTCGCCAAATCGATCGGAGCCAAGATGACGGTGGCACGCGTGGACCGCAGCGACTACCTGTTGCCGCAAAACCAAGAGGTCGTCAAACGCATGGGCGTTGACAATGTCATTTTTCCTGAGTATCTGCTCTCGCAAAGCATCATCGAGTCGCTGCGCCATTCCTGGGCCAGTAGCTGGTATGAGTTCAACAAGGGTGAAATCGTGCTGCTGGGCGTGAGACTCGAGTCCGAAGCACCGCTGGCAGGCAAATATCTGCGCGAACTGGCCTCCATCAACCGCACCTTCCATGTCACAGCCATTCGCAGGGCCCAGACCACCCTCATCCCAAAGGGTAATCACCAGTTGCTGCCCAACGACATACTCTACATTGCCACCACACCAACCAATCTCAACGATGTGGCACAACTCACAGGGAAGACGCAGCGCAACATCTCGCGCGTGGTGATGGCTGGAGGCGGCAGCACTACCGCCCTTACTGTGACCAGCGCTGCCAACGAATTTGATTTCACGGTGATTGAAGGCGACATGAACAATTGCCAGCGCCTCATCGGTCAGACGCACAAGTGCAATGTGATTCATGGCGAGCCCACCGAAATCGAGGCCCTTGTAGAAGCCGGCACCGAAAATGCCGACGCATTTGTAGCACTCACCGAGACTGCATCGGAAAATGTGCTCACCTGCCTGCTTGCATCTGATTTTGGGGTAATGAAAACCATGGCCGAAGTTGACCGCAAGCAGTTTGTGAATATGGCCGAGTCGTTCCAGATCGACACCATTCTCAACCGCCAGATGCTCGTTGCCAACGCCGTGTTCCAACTGCTCATCGACGCCGGAGCAGCCTCGACCAAGTGCCTGGCCCTGCCCGATGCCGAGGTGGTGAAACTTGAAATCAAAGCCGACTCACGCCTCAACGGCGCCATCGTCAAAGACCTCAAATTGCCCGAAGAACTCACTTTTGCCGGCATCATTCGCAACGGCAAGGGCATGCTCGTGACAGGACACACGCAACTGTGCAGCGGCGACTCGGTGCTCGTGGTGTGCTTTGCCGGAGCACTGCACAAGGCAAGAAAACTCTTCAACTGACATGAAACGGCAGCAAAACAGCACATACGCAAGCGGCGGCATCAACTATGCGATGATTGCGCGCATTCTGGGACAACTCATGATGGTCGAGGCAGCCTTCATGCTCCTGCCCTTGCTCACCTGCCTTTTCAACCACGAGAGCGACTGGCAAGCCTTTGCCATCACCATAGGGCTGACGGTGGCTGCTGGCGCTGCACTCAATTTCCTCATCAGACCCCAAAGCAAGAAACTGCACCGCCGCGACGGACTGCTGCTGGCCTCGGTGGCGTGGATTGTGTTCTCGCTGTTCGGCATGCTGCCCATGATGCTTTGCGCCACGCCGCTGAACGCGAGCGAAGGCTTTTTCGAGGCCATGTCGGGTTTCACCACCACTGGCGCCACCGTGATTCGCGATGTGGAGAGTTGCAGTCACGGCATACTGCTGTGGAGGGCCCTGACGCAATGGGTGGGCGGCCTGGGCATCATTATCTTTACCCTCACCTTTATCCCTGCCTTGAACAACAGCGGCAGCATCATCATGTTTCATGCCGAGGCTACGGGCATCACGCACGACAAACTGGGCGCACGCATCTCGCGCACGGCTAAAATTCTGTGGGCGCTCTACACCATCATTACCCTTGTTCTCATTGTGATGCTCTGGCTTGGCCCCATGAACCTCTTCGAGAGCATCTGCCAGAGTTTCACGGCCATCTCCACCGGCGGTTTCTCGACGCGCAACGACAGCATTGCCGCCTTCAACTCGCCTTATATCAAATTGGTGCTCACCTTTTTCATGTTCCTGGGCGGCATCAGTTTCAGCCTCATCCTCGCCTCGCTCAAGAAGCGTGGCCGTGGTTTCTGGAAGAACGATGTGTTCCGCGCCTATGTCTTCATCATCGTGGCGCTCTATGCGTGCGTGATGGTTGCCATTGTGGCCAAAGGGCACTACACCGGTTGGCAAAGCGTCACCGTCGACCCCATCTTCCACATCGTTTCGGCCATCACCTCCACGGGCTACAGCGCCGGCGACTGGGAGGGATGGGGGCTGTTTGTGCTCACGCTCACCTTCCTGATGATGTGCATTGGCGCCTGCGCAGGCTCCACTACCGGTGGTCTGAAGGTCGACAGGGTGCTCTACCTCTTCAAGAATTTCACGCTTGTGGTGCGGCGCTACATCAGGCCTCGCCTCATGCGTTCTATTAGCGTCAACGACCAGATTATCGACAACGAGCGAGGCAGCGAGATTTCTGCCTTCATCGCCATCTTCTTCCTGCTCATTGTGGTAGGCGGACTGGTGCTTGTGGCACAGGGGTTCCCCATCGTCGATGCCTTCTTCTCCTCCTTCTCGTGCGTGTCGAACAACGGACTGGGTGCTGGCGTGACCGGCATCACAGGCTCCTACGATTTCATATCGCCATCGGGCATGTGGGTCATGTCATTCCTCATGCTGGCGGGCCGTCTCGAGATTATCACCATCATCGCCCTGTTCGTCCCCTCATTCTGGCGCCGCTAATCCCCCCTAAAATCACACATTCTTTTAAATTACGCGCGTAATTTAAAAGAATGCCTCACTCTTGTTAATTGCCGACTGGCTTTGAACCGCCCTCGAGGTCGTTGTTCTGGATGGTTTTGTTGGTTTGCTTCACGCTTGCCTTGAGGGAGCCAAAACGATAGGACACCGTAAGTCTAAATTCACGCATAAACTGCCAAGCACGGTCCTGACCTGTGTAGTCGCCGTGTGTAGTGTACATAGTGATTTTGTTGAACTTACTGGAATTGAAGAGATTTGCAGTGCTCAAGCGCACTGTGAGGCGGTCATCCTTGAGGAATGAGCGCTGCAAGTTAAGGTTATAGTACAAAGTGCCTGTGTAGTGGCCATAGAGGCCATCGATACCACCACTGCGGCCGCTCAAGGCTGCGCTGAAACGCAACTTCCATGGCAGCTGCTGATTGAGCTGTGCATAGTAGAACGCCACCCATCGATTATTCTTGAGGTTAAGATCACGACTCTCGTAATTGTAATTACCCACGCTGCCATTGAGTGTGAAACTTGTGGTTGGGCCTATCGCCCACTTCACGAAACCGCTTAGGTTAAAGTATCGGCTTTTGAGAGTGTTGGCATAGGTTGAAACCAGCACATCACCATCGGTGTACTGAACACCTGTTATACGATTGTTGCTAAACGAGATGCTTGGACTGAGACTGAAGGTGAGCTTGCTGCCCATCTTCATGTAGGTCATACTGATTGAGTGGTTGAGCGAGCTGCCGAGGTGAGGATTACCAAACTTGCGGCTTGTGGGATCTTCCTCAACAGCCGGATTCAGATAGCTGATGCCTGGACGACGGATGCTTGTCGAGTAGTTAATCTTGAGGCTATGCGCATCGTTAAACTTATATCGCGCACTCAAGTCAGGCACCCAATCGTTCAAGTTGCGGTGATAGTTGGCCTGCATGCCGTCGGGGAACTCGGCATTGAGGCGGCTATACTCATAGCGCAGTCCGGCACGAGCCGCCCAGTTGCCCTTACTGAAACGATAACTCAAGTAGGCGGCTGCCACATGGGTGCGGTGGTTGAAAAGCGTGGTGTTGTTCATTTCGGGCACACCATCAAATTCAAAAATGCCCTTGCTCTTGTTGAAGCGATTGATATACTTCAAGCCTGTCTCAATGGTGTGATACTTGGCAAATGGGCGCGTCCAGTCGAGCTGAAATGTGTGCTCGGCAAAGGTCTCTTTGGTGTCGGTGGTTTGTCCAGTATAAGGGAATGGACAGTTAAGCATTTCGCTGAAGGCATTGATGCTCTTCATATTATCATGGCTGGTAGAGAGCATGTAACTGAGTGTTAGCACCTCACCGGGATTATGCAGCAAGTGTTGATAGTCAACGCGCCCATGCAGGTAATAGGTACCACTCGTGGGCACACGACCAGTAGTTGTGTACTTATATAGGATGTTCCCATCGCGGTCGGTCATGCGAGCGTTGTTGATGCCATCAGAGTGATGGTTGTAGTAGTAGCCGCCAAACGAGAGCGAAACAAGATTCAGCGTGTCGGGTTCCCAGCTGGCGTTCAGGTCACCATAGTGGAAAGTGAATGAGCCACGCGTTTCGTTGCGACTATGCAATGAGTTTCCCGTAGTAGCATAGCTGTGCTCGCTCTCCATGATATTGTGGTCGTAGTGGCGATTCTTATTAGCATATCCATAGTTTACCGAGGCCACAACCTTGCCAATCTGCGTGATGATGCTTGCATTGCCACTGAGGCTACCGGTGTTGTCCACAGCCCCACTCACTGTGCCAGTCACGCCCTGCATCAACGAACCACTGCCGCCCACCGTCACGATGTTGAGGATGGCACTCGTGCCCTCGGCATCATACTTTGCTCCAGGGTCGGTAATCACCTCTATCTTCTTGATGGTGCTGGCGGGAATCGCCTTGAGAACATCCTTCATGTTCTGACCGCTCAGTGCAGGGTCGGGATGGCCATTGCGATACACTTTGAACGACGATGAGCCTTTCACCAAAATATCGTCCTTGCCGTCGACCGAGACCATAGGCACCTTCCTGAGCATGTCGAGCACGGTGCCTGTCTTGCTGTCTTCATCACCCTGCACATCATAGGCCAGACGGTCAATATCGGTGGTAACAAGTTGTCGTTGGGCTGTAACGGTCACTTCCTTGAGGGTGGTAGATTGGGTTGATAGTACGAGCGTACCCAATTGAGCTACAGGAGCCGATGCACTCACCTCAAAGCTGCGGTTTTGTGGCGTCATGCCCACAAACTGCACTCGCATCAAGTAGTTACCGGGCTTCGCAAGAATGTGATCCACCTTGCCGAAGGCGTCGCTCACGCCGCTGCTCACTACCTTGGTCGTGTCACTATTATTATAAATGTAGATTGTGGCATAAGGAACACCTTCGCCCTTGCTGTCGTTCACTAGGCACTGCACACCATATTGTTGCGCTACAGCTGCAACGGCGCAAGTAATCATCATCAATAATGTGGTCTTTCTCTTTTTCATAGTGCTCATGGGGTTAATTATTATATGTGCAAATTTAGATAATCTTTTTGAGGAAGACGCACACTAAAGGGTGAATATTACAGGCGAAAAGCAAAATTTTGGCATTTTCACACTTTCGTGTGTGAAAACATTTGCAGAATCAAAAATAACACCTATCTTTGTGGGTACAAATATGTGGCATGCCACACTAATATTCCCCTAACTTATGATTATTAAAAGAGATTATTACTTAAATCAGCTTATCGAAAGTCAAGGTAATGGACTTGTTAAAATTGTAACAGGTGGTAGGCGATGTGGAAAATCTTTTCTTCTTTTTAACTTATTCCGCAATTATTTGCTTGATAGCGGCGTATCGGAGGACCACATTGTTGGATTGTCGCTTGACGATCGACGAAGCTCCCCGCTGCGCGACCCTGACAAATTACTCGACTATATAGATTCTAAAGTTCGAACTGATGGGAAAACACATTATATTATACTTGATGAAGTGCAGCTTGTGAGGGATTTTGTAGAAGTGCTTTTGAGTCTTATGCACAATCCTCAATTAGAGATATATGTTTCAGGTTCTAACTCAAAGTTTCTATCGAAAGATGTTGTGACCGAATTTCGCGGTAGAGGTGATGAAATCAGGGTGTGGCCATTGTCATTCAGTGAGTATTATGCTGCTGTTGGTGGTGACAAAACTGCCGCTTGGAAAGATTATTATACTTATGGTGGATTACCTCAACTGTTACAGTTGGCAACTGAGCAAAAGAAAATAGAATATTTGACCAATCTTTTTGAGGTGACTTATTTACGTGATGTTATTGAACGGAACCATCTGCGCAATGCTGCAGGAATGAGACAATTAGTAAGAATTTTAGCCTCCGCCATTGGTTCACCAACAAATCCTCGTCGCATCAGTAACACATTTAAATCACAAGAAGCGACATCGATAAAAGCCACAACAATATCAGACTATATCGAGTACCTGCAAGATACTTTCTTGATTGAGGAAGCTATGCGTTATGATGTGAAAGGTCGTAAATATATTGGAACTGAAACCAAATATTATTTTTCTGATATGGGGTTAAGAGCCGCAGTCCTGAATTTCAGACAGCAAGAAGAAACACATATCATGGAAAATATTATTTACAATGAGTTACGTCATCGTGGATATTTAGTTGATGTAGGGCAAGTCGACATGTGGGAAAGAGATGAAAATGGCAAATCTCAACGCAAGAACCTAGAGGTTGATTTTGTGGTGAATCGTGGCGCAGAACGCATCTACATTCAGTCGGCTTTAAGAATGCCAACCATAGAGAAAGAGATACAAGAACAACGCCCGTTATTGAATATTAATGACAGTTTCCGAAAAATCATCATTGTTGGCGACGACATAAAGAGCAAAATCAATGAGCATGGCATTAGAACTATCGGTCTAATAGATTTTCTCCTCAATCCACATAGCTTAACAAGATAGCTGCTTATTGCGTTGTTGTTTGAATTACGCTCATTATTAAAACTTTCTCCAATTACATTCTATTTTTAAAAGAATCTATTTGTGAGCTGTTTTCAATAATTATGAAGCCGAAAAGCAAAATTTTGGCATTTTTACTCTTTAGGGTGTGAAAATATTTAACATCACATGTTTTTTTACTATCTTTGCTACTGAAAAACCTACAGATTATGGCAAAAGTTGAAGATTTCTTCCTGAGCGAAAATACCGTGACTGACCTTAACGATGAGCGTTATGCTCACATCGAAATGCTCAAGCGTGCCATCGATGCTATGGCCAACGCCACCTATCAAAGCATTTATGTAATTGATTACTTCAAACGCGAATTCCTGCATGTGGCAAGCAACCCGCTGTTCCTGGGAGGCCACACAGCCGAGCAGATGAAAGCAATGGGCTATCAGTTCTACATTGAGCATGTGCCCGAAGCCGAGCAAGCCATGCTGCTTGAAATCAACACCGAGGGTTTCAAGAAGTTCAACAGCATACCTATAGGCGAGCGCATCGGCTATTTCATAAGCTATGATTTTCACATTGTTGATGGTGAGAAGAGTTTTCTCATCAATCACAAAATGACCCCATTCGCACTTGCCGATAATGGCAGGCTGTGGCTCTCGATGTGCGTGGTTTCGCTCTCGTCGCATAGCGAGCCCGGACACATTGAGCTACGCAAGAAAGGGGCACCTACTTATTGGGAATATTCACTGGATTACCATCGCTGGATAACCAGGAATACAGTCAAACTTCGCCCACAAGAGAGACAGGTGCTCATACTTTCGGCACAAGGCCTAACCGTTGCGCAAATTGCCGACAAGATGAATCGCTCAGTTGACACCATCAAGACCTACAAGCGAGTGATGTTTGAGCGTCTGGGCACACGCTCCATCACCGAGGCCCTCACCCTCGCCACCAACTCGGGACTGATATAATATTGGTCTCAAAAGATTCATAAATCAGCATCACCAATAAACAAATACAGGGGCTGGTACACAAAGCAGTGAGGCGGCACATCAATGCCACCTCACTGTTATTTTTAATCTATTCTCAAAATTCTCGGAGAACTCAGTGTACTCAAAGAACTCGGAGATCTCAGAGAACTCCGAGAACCCTCACACCCCACATCTCACCCCTCACATCTAACTGATGCCAAGGATGATGTTGATGAGGGCGGTGACATCGGAGACATTCACGCGGCCGTCGCCATTGACATCGGCATGCTCCTGATCCATGGCTTCCAGGCCCAGAATCATGTTAATCAACGCCGACACATCACTCACATTCACACGGCCATCACCATTCACATCACCCACGAGCAGTTCCTTGTAGACAAACTGTCGCACCGGCGAGTAGTCGGTATATTGCACGGTGGTGCCTGTGGCAATGGTGTAGTAGGCATAACGGCCTCGCACATAATAGGTCTTGCCGTCGGTCAGCCTGCCTGAACCGGTAATGGTGCCCAGCGGTGGCGTGGCAAAGGTGCCGTCGTCGATAGTGCCGCGATAGGAGGTGCGCACCGGGAACGATGGGCTGCTGCTGATCTCGACGCGCAACGACTGCGTGCCCTCTTGCGGCTCAAACGCCACGCGCGACAGATTGGTGAGGATGCTGTCGTTCTCCCCAGGCACAATATACTCGGGCACTGTGGGAATCACATCGGCCGTCTGCACCTTGATGGCGGGGCTGAGCACCTCGGCATCGCCCAGGCGCGCACGCACACGCACATAATAGGTGGCACCGCCTGCCAGCGCATATTTGGGAATCGTAAACGACGGCTCGGTGCTCGTGGCGGTATAGGCCAACGCTGCAAAGTTCGACACCATCGACATCTCTAACTGATATTGCGTGCCAGCCGAAGCCTGCATGCAGGTGATGGTGGGCGTGAGCGACAGGCCCGTCGTGTTATCGGCAGGCGAGGTGATGCGCATCACGCCATAGGTAAACTGACCCACATCGCTCGTGTTCTCATACTGGTTGAGTCCACAGGCCGAGACTTGCCAGTAATAGGTGCCCTCGGTCAATCCAGGCACGCTCGCAATCACATAGCGCGCCGAGTCGAGCTGCACATTGGCAATCATGTCGGTGAGTTCGGCGTCGCGATACACACGCAGCGTGTAGTTCATGTTGCCCGCATTTTCGCCACAAGTCCATTCCAGGTAATTCAGTTCGGTTGTTGCCTCGCCGTTAACCGGGAACAGCAGCACAGGCTTGGGTGCTTGAGTGGGTGTAGCGCCCAGTTGCAAGGGGGCATACTCATTCTCCCAGCGGTCGAGGATGGTCACGGCAAACTGGTAACCCTCCTGGCGCGCAGCCGGTATCTCGAAGGCAGGCACATAACGCACGCCAGCAATGTATTGAGGCTGGCACTTGAAGGTCGACATATCTACCGAGTCGGGGATGGCATACACCACATAGCGCACATTGTCCACCGCATTCCACTTGAGCGTATCGGCATCTCGCTCCAGCCCCGTCACCGTGCCATAGGTCTGGTCGGGTTGCATCCACGCCACCGACGGATTGAGCGAAGGCGTAGTGTAAACATGTTCTTTCAAGTAATGACGCAACTGCTTGTTCCTGCCGTTAATCGTCATCGCCAGGTTGCGCCAGGTGCTATATTTGAAATAGACCATGCCGTAAACGCCGCTCTTCATGGCATCGCGCATGATGAGCACCTGATTCACATACTCGTCAAGATTCCAGTTCGATCCTTCGGTCATGCGTTCCACAGCATAGCCGCTGATGTAGACATGGCGGTTAAACTTCTGGCCAATCTTTCCCCACCACTGCGTTACGCCTGTGTAGGTCTGCGATGTGTTCCAATAAACCTGCGGAGCCATGAAGTCGATGTCGCCACGCGATATCCACGCCATGGGGTCGCTGTAAATCTGGTTATACTGCCAGTCGCTGCCCGGGCTCGGGTCCACGCCATACTGCGCCGCCACTGTGGGATTGGAGCAAGCCACACCAGCAGGGCCAATGCCGAACCTCACCCATGGCTTGGTGGCCTTCACCATCTCGTTCACATCGTGAACCATCATGTTCACATTTTCACGGCGCCAGTCGCCTTGCGACATGGTGCCGCCCGCGCGGCGATAGGCGTTGTACTGGGCCGAGTCAAGCGACATCGGAGCGCCATCCTGGTTATAGAAGTAGTCGTCAAACACCAGTCCGTCGCAGTCATACTTGGTGATGATGTCCTGGCACACATCCACAATGCGCTGGCGCACCTCGGGCAGGCCCGGATTGAGCACCGTTTCATAGTCGTCCTGCATGAGCCACTCGGGGTGCGTGTGCACATAGTCCAGTTCACTTTGCCCCCACAGGCCAGCCGAACTCGAGGCATAGCGATAGGGATTGACCCAGGCATAAATCTCAATGCCGCGCTTGTGCCCCTCTTCAACCAGATAGGCAAACGGGTCGAACGCCGGAGCCTTGCCACGCTGACCGCTCACCAGATTGGACCAGGGCTCGTAGGCCGAGTCATAATAGGCATCGCACATGGCGCGCACATGAAAATAGACGGCATTCATGTTGTTCACAACCAGCGTGTCGAGCATCTTTTGGCAAGCCCTCTTCATGGAGGCCGAATTGTTCTCGGTAATGATGCCCGAGGGCCAGTCGCTCACATAGGCACTCATCCACACGCCGCGCTGCTCGCGTTTCACCTGTGCCTGCGCTGGGACGAACAAGGTGCCAAGCAACAGGGTCAGCAATAATATAACTGAAAATTTCTTCATCACTTTCTTTGTTTTAAAAAAGCCACGGCCTGTGGTTAAGCCGTGGCCTTCATGTTAAGGTATACTGTGAGTAACCGTCAATTGTGGCGACATCAGAAGAGGTTGGTGAGTCGCGGATTGATGGTAACACCCAAAATCTTAGCAGTAGTAGCACCCGTGTTCACCACCTTCTTGGTCTCGGGATCGTAGTAATAAAGGCCAGTAGTGTAGTTCTTCTCGCCTGCAGCGGCACGGAAGCCGAAGTAGACGAAGTGGGTGAGTTTGTCAACAGCCATCTGGGTTGTGTACACACCCTCGGCATCGGTCGTGTTGATGGGGTCGGCCTCCATTTGAATGAAGGTGTCAAAGTCGGCATAATCGACCGTTTCACTGGGACCAGGCATCTTGTAATGGCCGAAGCCCGGATTAGGCGTAGTGCCCTTGGTCATCCACACATACAGGTTGCCCAGATCCTCATCGAGCGTGAAGGCACGCGGCTGCGTGTTGTTCAGCACAATGGGATGCGGAATGGGAACACCGGCACCGGTCTTGCCAATGTCGCCCGTGCCAAAGCGATAGATGCCATAGCCCGAGTAGTTCTTGCCCCACCAGAACATGCCCGTCTTGTCGATGTAGAGGCCAGTGTGGATAGCGCCGTAAGAGAGGCCGTTTCCATAGTAGGCCAGCTGGTTGTTGATTACAAAGTAGCCTGCCGAACTGCTGAAGTTGGTGCTCTCCTTCTCGCCACGGGTGTCGAGCGGCAAGCGGCGAATGCCGGTGTTGCGGTCGGTGTAGTAGAGATAAGAGCTATCGGCAAATCCCTGGAACGGGTCGTTAAACGCCTGCTGGCCCACATTGGTGACCATGATGTCGACCATCGAGCCATCGGCGCTCATCACTGTAATCTTGCCATCGCCAAGCGTGCTGTTCTCGTCGTTCACATAGTAGTATTGCTTGCCACAGTCCAGGATGTAGACATTGTCCTGCTCAAGCGTGGCTTCGTCGGTCTTGGTTGTCTGGACTGCAAACACAATCTGCGTGGGCATGTTGCCCGAGTTCACGCCCATGTCGAAGGGCATGTTCTTGGTTCCGGCCGGCAACTGAGTCATGTCAACCAGTTTATAAGCCTTGATGTTGCCACCCAGCTCGGCATAGTAGAGCGTGGGAGCAGGCACCGAACTGCCCACCTGCACATTCACATAGGCATCCTCAAGACGGCGGTTCTCACCATTGATGTCAAACCAGGTCTGCATCTCAATCTTTTGCGAACCTATGTTCTTGAAGGTGAGTTTACCGGGATTGTCGATGGTGCCATCGGCATGCGAGTAGCCCTCGAAGGTCGAAATCTCCTTGCCGTCGGCAGTCTTGGTTCCGTCGGGGAACTTCCAGATGTACTTGCATATCAGGTTCTCGGGGTTAGGCAACTCCACATCGAGCAACACATTCACATCGTTGATGACCACGATAGGCGCCGACTGCTCGGCAACGCTCAGCACTGGAGCGATGTCGTAGATGAGCAAGGGATAGGTGCGGCTGCCCACGCCATCGACATTGAGCGTGACCTGATAGATGCCGGCCTTGTCGAACTTGTGCTTGGGGTTGGCATCGGTCGAGGTTGAGCCGTCGCCAAAGTCCCAGGTCACAGCACCCGACTTCGACGAGGTGTTGTTGAACTGAATCGTCGACACCACATAGAAGTCTAACTGATACTGGTCACCGTCAACATTATAGGTGAAGTCCACATCCTTGGTGGGGAAATTGCCATAGGCGGGATCCTTGTCGGTACAGGCTCCCAATAAGAGCATCATCACCGCCAGCAAACCGAATTTATGAAATATATTCTTCATCATAGTCATGTTTAGTTGAGGGTAATTTCTTTGTTATCGGTAGTCACACCCATCTTGCCCTCGGTGTCATACACGCGGTATTCGGGGCGCAGATAGTAAGTACGGGAGAATGAGACGGCATAGTTCTTATTGGCTGAGTCATAGATCCACGAAGTGAACGGAATCTGGCTGATGAGGTCTTTCCAATAAGGCATATACTCGCGGCGCACCGTAGTGATGCGGCCACCGGTATCGTCGCTGTAGCGGCTAAACAGCCACGGGCTCGACTCATACACGGGATACACATTCACACCCTCGGGGGCGGCATCCTCGGTAGGAATCTCGTGATAAACCAGCGTGCCGGCCTCGGTCACGGTCGTGTAATAGTAGTGGTCAATCTTGTCGTTGGTGTACCAAACATCCGATTTCTTGCCCGATTCGGTCTCTATGGGGAACGAAACGCCATGCTTGGCATTCATCTCCTCGAATTGCTCGGCTGTGAACGCATAATTGATGTACACATTGCGCAGGTCATTATAGTAGAGACTGTCCTTGGTGAGCGCATTCACTATATAGTTCATGAACTCACTTTGGAACGACGACGGGTAGTAGGAGTCAAATTTCTCCTGATCCCAATCCTCGGGAGTCTCCCACTTCACGGGCGACAGCGTGCGCGAGGTGGGGAAAGAGTCGGTCAGTACAAATTCGTAGCCATCCCAAACGGCATCACTATGCTTGTATTCGGCTATCTTCTGCATGCTGCGCACAGTGTCGGTGATAGCCACGGTCTTGGTGTAAGACAGTGAAGTGGTGAGTTTGCTTGTAGCCGCTGCGCTCTGTTCACGCTTGACGAGTGCCCAGACCTCGCTGCGATCGATGTCACGGTCGCTCGAGGTATAGTATTTACCTTTGAACGACGCATAGGCACCGGCCTTGACGACAGTGGAGTTCTGTTCCCAGTCGACGGTGGGAAGAATTTGTCCAATCTCCATGCGGTCGGCAAAGAGGTCATGGTTGGCACAAGAGGTCATCAATCCCAGCAACAGTGCCGCACTACCTAATATTTTATATATCTTCATAATCTTATATTAAAAAGTTCATTAAAAATCCTTTAGCAATTACTCTTCGGTGAGCGAAGAAACTTCGCCATAGGCATGGGCCCAAATCATGGGTTCCTGCAACCACTTGTAGTTTTTGTAGGCACCCAGGCGCTGCAACTCGGCGCGGTTATACTTCTCCTCGGTCTCGGGGTCGTAGTTCAAGCGCTGAATCCAGGTATTCTCCTTCTCGGCTTCGGTGAGACCATCAATCCAGTAGGCCGCATAGAGGTTGTAGGGTCGGCGCAGCGTGGGATAGATAATCTCATTCTGGTCGCCAATGCCATAGTTGTTGCGGTTGTTACTGTAATGATAACGGCGCATGTCGGTCCACTGCTCAGGTTGCAGATACATGGCAATGTACTTTTGCTGCATGAGGTCGCTGAGCGTGAACTCGCTGGGATTGAAGAACCAGTGCTTGTTGCCGCGGTCGGTCACACGGTGCACGCTCGGTTTCGAACTGGTGCCCTTGTAGTACTCCTCATTGTTCAAGAAGGCGTTGACCTGGGCGTTCCAGTACTCGGCCTGCTTGTAGCCGGGCTTGCCGCCTGTCACCGAGTTGCCGGGATACTTGTTGTCGGTTTCTTCGTTATAGTTGGGGTTGGGATACTTCTCCAGGAAGAAGTCGAGGTGGCGCTGAATGTTGTGCGCGGTGGCTTCCTTGGCCAGTTCGCAGGCTTTCACCTTGTTGCCCAGCCAGTATTCGGCCTCGGCCTTGATGAAGTAGAGTTCCTCCATAGTGAAGATAGGATTGTAGCAAGTCACATCACCGGCATAGGCTCCCATATAGAGGTCGGGGTAGTTCACCACCTTGTAGGTGCTGCCCATGCCAATGTTGTTCTCAAGATAACGCATCTTGATTTGAGCATTAGGATTGGTAGCCGACTGCGGGCCGGTGCGGGCAATCATGAGCAGTGCGCAGCGCGGGTCGTTGGCAAAGCCCTCGTGCTGACCCTCGGCGGCGTACAATCCGCACTTGTTCGGTTCATCGGGGGCACCCAGACCCAGCAGGTCAACCATAAAGAACTTCGAGGGGATGGCGCTCGACAACAGGTTGCCACGCGACTCCCACGAGTTGATCACAGGCTGTGCCACACTCCACACGGCATTTTGGGTAACGGTACCGCCGTCCCACTTGTAACGGGGTTCGTTGCCAAACCACTCGCCGTGCAGCAGTTCGCCCTTGCGCCACTGGTTGATGGCGGCATCGGCGGCTTCAATAATCTTGTTGCAGGTAGCGGCGCTGCGGTCAATATTGGGAATGTTGCGCAACAGGATGCGCGCCTTGATGGCATAGACGAGGCCTTTCCAGCGCTCCAGGTCACCGCCATACACGCGGTCCTCGGCAAAGGTGATTTCCTGGTTGTCGGGGCTCTGGGCGATAGCCGGATCCTCATACATCTTAATCAGTTCATCGGCCTCTTCAAGCATCCACTTGTAGATGGAGGCTTGCGTGTCGTATTTCGGCGAGTTCGACTGATAGGCCTGCGAGCGAGGCATGTCGCCAAAGGCATCGGTCGTGAGTTGCGTCGACATGAGTTTAATGGTGCGTGCTATCAGTTCATAGTTGGGCGAATTGATGGCACGGGAGTTATCAATCAAGATGTTGCCATTCTTGCCAATGTCATAGAAGTGACGGCGCCACATGGGGTGGCGGTTCATGGTGAGCATCTCCCACTCGCACTTGTAGGAGTAGGCACCCACCGAACTCTTGCCGCCGGTAGTGAGCATCTGCGAGAAATAGGCATAATATTCGGCATGGTCATAAACCACCTGCTGGGCATAGTAAACCAGCACCGGCAACCCATCCTTTGCATCAATCACATGCGCTTTGTCGGGATGCACATTGTCATCGAGGATATCAGTACAACCCACGGTGAGGAATCCCATCAACAACGTTGCAGCAATAAATTTTATCTTTTTCATAGTTGTAATCATTTTAGAACGTTGCTTTAAGAGTGAAATTGAAACTGCGCGAGACGGGCACATTGTAGTTGTCGATGCCCATACCGCCGGTACCACCGCTCACGGCTGCCATGATGGCGGGGTCGTTGCCGGTGTATTTTGTAAGCAGGAACAGGTTGCGGCCTGTGAAGGTTGCACTTAAGCCCTTGATGGGCCAACTCTTTTTGAACAAGTGTGTAAAGTCGTAACCCAGTGTAACATAACTCAAGCGAATGTACGAGCCATCTTCAATGAAGTTCGACGATACCGTGCTGAAGTAGGTCGCAATAAAGTTCTGGTCAAGAATGATGGGCGTGGTATTCTTCACATAGGTCATTTCGCCATCAGGTCCCACCACCTCCTGCACACCGTTGAAGATAACTTCGCGGTTGCGGTAGCGGTCATACCAGCGGGCCTTGCCGTTGGTGATGAGGCTGCGTCCGGTAACATTCACAACATCGCCGCCACAGCGTCCGTCAAGCAAGAACGAAAGGGTGGCATGTTTGTAACGGAATGTTGAGCCAAAACCCAAAAGGAAGTCGGGCTCGCGGTTACCGATGTAGATGCCCTTGGCGGGGTCAATCACGGGATAACCATTCTCATCGCATATCACATTGCCGTTGGGATCACGGCGATAGTCCTTACCCGAGATACCTGTGGAAGAGCCATTGAGGCGGGCAACAGGGAAGATGTCGCCATATTGCGTGCCTTGAATCTCGATGACATCGTCGGGCAGTTTCTTCACACGACCACGGTTGAACGAGAAGTTGATCGTTGCCGTCCAGTCAAAGTCTGCAGTCTTGAAGATGTCTTGTGCCAAGGTAGCCTCCACACCATAGTTCTCGATAGTACCCTCGTTGCGGGTCTGGAGAATGGTTCCTGATGCGGGCGACACACGCACCGATACAATCTGGTTATCGACCGTGGTCGAGTAATAGGCTACATCAAGTCGGGTGCGCTGGTTAAAGAAGCGCAAGTCGGCACCAATCTCCCACGAATTGGTCATCTCGGGCTCGAGCGTGATGGCGCGCGACACTGTGGGGTCGATACCATAACCGCCGTCGGGGAACAGGGTCCATTGTTTATAGGTGTCGGTAAACAGGTAGGCGGGGCTGTCTTTACCCACCTTTGCCCAGTTGCCGCGAATCTTACCATAAGAGAACCAGTTGTTGGCCAGGCCGAAGAGTTCACTGAAGATGATACCACCCGTTACCGAGGGATAGAAGTAGGTGGCATCGACCTGTTTAAAGCGCGACGAACCATCGTAACGGGCAGTCACTGAAAGTTGTGCCATGCCCTTGTAGTCAAACCTCAACTCACCGAAGTAGCCGTATTTGTTCCACTGCGAGCGGAAGAGCGTGGGGCGATTGGCAATGAGAAGGTCACCATTGTGAAAATCAGTGTTCATAAAACTGTAGAAGTCACCACCCAACTGGAAGTTTTCACCATACATCGATGCCTCATAACCGCTGCCCTCCTTGTATTCGATACCGAACAGGGCGTTCAGTGTATAGTCCTTTGCAAAGGTGCGCTGATAAGTTGTAAGGAATTGAGTTGTTAATTGTTCACCTCGTGAGGGTTGGAAACTATAAGAGCCAAACAGACTCTGGCTGCCACTCAATGCCATTTGCAATTCCTCGTCGTTGGGGTTGATAAAGTCATCGTCATAGAAACGAGGCACCGTATAGGACTCATAACTGCTGTGTCCCTTATCATAACCAATTCTTCCGGTAAACACCAGGTCTTTGATAGGCTCGTATGAGATTTGGCCGTTGAGCATCACACGGCTGTTCTTGGTCTCACTCTTGTCATTGTAGCGGCCATAATAAGGCGACACGCCGGCATTGATGCGCTCCTTGTCGGTCATGATGTCCCAATTCTCATAGCGGGCACGCCAGTTGACATGTCCTTCAAGGGTCTCATAGTTGCTCATGTCCTTGTTGATGCCCCAGTTATAGATGGTCGACATGGAGTTACCGAAACCACGCGATTGCGAGTCAACATAGTTCATCGAGAACTGCATGCTCACCTGCTTCGAGGGTTTGAACGAACTCTTGAGGAAGACGGTGAGCTGTTTCTTGTAGTCTTTGGGAACAACACCGTCGTGGTCCATGTAGGCCAACGAAGCATAGGCGTTAAACTTCTCGGTACCGCCACTCACGCTCAAGTCATACTTCTGCAGCAGACCGGTGCCCAGGAATTTGCCCACATTGTCGTAGTAAACATCATTGGCGCCGAGGTAGGGACCCCAACCGCCGCTGGAACTGTTTTCCTTGTACATGCCCTTGGTGCCGGGAATAAAGGTGCTCTGGGTCTTGGGCACACGCATGGGAGTGCTGATTTCGACCGTAGCCGAACCGGCGACTCGAATGCTGCCATCCTTGCTGCCGCTCTTGGTGGTGATCATGATCACACCGTTGGCAGCCTCCTGACCATAAAGCGCCGATGCCGCCGCACCTTTCAGCACGGTCATGTTCTCGATGTCGTTGGCATTGATGTCGGCCAGTGTGGCACCCTTGCCACGAATAGCCACACCATCCACAATCATGAGCGGCTCGTTGCTCTGCGAGTTATTCACCGACGAGATGGCGCGGATGATAACCTGTGTCGAAGAGTTGGGCGAGCCACCGCCTGTAGCCACCTGCAAACCTGCCACCTTGCCTTGCAGCGAGCTGGCAAAGTTGGTGGTGCTACCGGCAGTTACCTCGTCGGCATTGAGCGATTGCACCGCAAAGTTCAGTTTCTTCTTTTCCTGAGTCTGACCCATTGCAGTGACAACAACCTCGCCGAGCACTTGAGAATTATCCGTCAGTTCCACATTGATAACCGACTGGTTACCAACCTTGATGGAAACAGGATTCATTCCCACATAAGAAAAGTCAAGCACGTCGTTGTCGTTGACGTTGATTGTGTAGTTTCCGTCAATGTCGGTGGTTGTTCCCTTACTGGTACCATGCACCTTGACCGAGGCCCCGATAATGGGTTCCTTGTCCGAAGCCGAGGTCACGATGCCGGTAACAGTGCGGGCATAAGCCAACACCGAACAGACCGAAACTAACAGTAGCAGTAACTGTTTTCTCATAAAAAAGTAAGTTTAGTTATTTAATATTTAGTTTTAAATCAGTGTGTTATATATAAATAAATATTCGACACAGTTTTAGAACTCATAATAGCATTATTTAAGGTTACTGAAACTAAGTCGAAAATCAAATTTTATGTTACAAACTTACTATAATTTTTTCAATATCCCAAAAAAATGTGAATTTTTAACAATAACATAAAAAATTCCATCATTGCGCCAGCCCCATGATGATGCCGATAAGTACCGTGACATCCGAAACATCAATGCGACCATCACCATTCACATCACCATGAAACTCGTCGACTGGTGTTATCGCCAAGATCATATTGACGAGCGCACTGATATCCGACACATTCACAAGGCCATCACGGTTCACATCGCCACGGCGCATCTTGAGTTCGTAGGCCGCCAGGCCATTGCCCGGCACATAGAGGTAGAGGTTCATGGTGAACTTGTCGCCGCCAGGCACTGCCAGGCAAGGTGCGCCCCAAGTAGAACTGTTCACACCGCCAATGCCCTGTTTCGGGAAAAGCCACATCTTGGAGAAACCCGAGAACTGGGTGTTCTGAGTATTCTCGGCCAGCATGAACTGGTGACCGTCGGGCGCATTGAAGTCGCCATAGCTGTAGAGCATGTAATTGTTGCCGCCAAATTCAAAAATTGCTGCGCCATTGGCCTGGTTGTGGCTGCTCACCAGTTCGCCGGCACTGAAACTGCCGTCGATGGCGCCGGTCGCGAAGTTATAACGGGTAAGATAGGTGGCGCCGCCATTCACATACACAATGTTCTCGCTCACGGGATAGATGCGGGGCGCTATGCCAAAGGTGGTGTTGCTCGACGGCGCAAATCCTGCCACCTTCTTCACCTGGGCACTGGTCACATTGCCGCCCGAGATGGTCCAGCGAATGAGTTCATCGCCGCTTGCTGTGGCAGCAAACACATAGAAATTGCCGCTGCTCACATCGCCCAGCACATTGCAATGGTCGATGCGGGGCTTGGAGGTGACCGACTGAGTGGTGAGGCGCGCACGCAGCACGGCATCGCCGGTTTCCTCGTTCACCTGGTAAATCATGAGCGGCGTGGAGCCTATGTTGAGTGTCAGGTTGGTCACCACCAGGTTTCCGGCAGCATCGGTGAGCACATCGTTCACCGGATAATAGGCCACACTCACATCGGGCGAAAGCTGCACATCGCGCATGTGCTCGCCCGTCGAGGCATTATACACGCGCAGATAGGTAGCGGCAGTGCTGCTGCCCTCGGCCCTACCCGCCTGATAAATGCGGTTGCCCTTCACGGCAAAACCACGGTTCAGGAGGCCATTGCTGTCAAAGGTGATGTTGTCGTACTCACTTTTCACCGAACGCACCCACAGGTTGTTCAATTGCATGCCGTTGTACAAGGCATAGGTGCTATTGTCGATGTCTTTCTTTATCACATAACCCGCTTCGGTTTCGCCCACTGGCATGGCTGTGACCTTGAAGTAGCGCCACGAACTCACCATTTCGGTGCAATGATGGGCACGGGTCACCACACGCCAGTAGTAGGTGCCCAGTCCCAACTGGTTCACTGCCATGCTGTGAGTCATCTGGTCACCGTTTTCAACCACATCGCTACTCGAATAAACCAAGGTGTTGAAGTTTCGGTCCTTGGCCACTTCTACCCTATAGCTCTCAGCATCATCAACCTTGCTGAACACAAAATTGAAGTCAGCGGTCTGTTCGCTTGCATTGGCAGGCGATATGAGGATTGTCTTTGGCGATGGCTCACGAACGCCTGTCGTGAACTCGCCCGCATCAGAGTAACTGTCAACATAGCCGGTCTGGTGTGTCACCACGCGCCAGTAATGGGTGGTCGACACTTCAAGCGCATCGAGGTCGAGCGCCACCTCGGGGGTCGTCAGGTCCGACTTTTCAATCACAATGTTGCTGAAAGCGGGGTCTGTGGCCACCTGAATGCGATAAGTGGCATTGGTCACCGAGGTCCAGGTGAACTGCTGGTCCCAACTGACCTCAACGCCGCCCAAGGGCGAAATCAGGGTCACTTTCTCGGCAGGGTCGACCGGCGCATTCAAATAGGCAGCGTCGAACTCATTGCCCCATCCATCGACCACACACACGGCATACCAGTAACCCGAGCAGTACTCATCGGGCAAAGTATAGTTAGGGGTGTACGACACATTGAGCAGATAGTCGCTCCTGATGCCGTCGAATTTCTCGCTGCGCACATCGTCGATCGAGAGTTCTTGTGGAATAGCATAAATCGAGTAGCGCACAAGCGAGGTGTTCACCCCTGTCCACGACAGCACATTGCCGTTCAGGGCAAGATTCTGCGGAGCGCTGTAATTGGTCTTGGGTTTCCAGGTCATGGCGGGAATCAAGGCCTTGTGCGTGAAAAGAGTGCTGGCGAGATAATCGGCAAGTCCCGAGCAGGTGGGCCCATCGATATACTTGGCCGAGTAGAAGTTCACGCCCGGGGCATTGTCCAAGTTATAGTCACGGCTGTATTGAATCTGCTGGCAAATCTCCTGCCAGTCCTCCAGCGTGTTGGTGCCAGCCATGAAATAGATGTTGTGGCTTGCATAGTGATGACGGCCATAGTGGTTGGCGATATAGCTCCACCACTGCGTGAGAGGGCCAAAGGGATTGGTCGTGTGATTGGTTTTCCAGTAGAGTTGTGGCGAGATGTAGTCGATGGTGCCTTGCTCGAGCCAGGCCAGCGGGTCGCTGTAAATCTGGTTATACTGCCAGTCGCTGCCTGTGGGGCAAGGAATAACGCCATGGGCACCTGCGCTCGTACTCGCTGTACCTGCCACACCGGCAGGGCCAATGCCGAATTTCACATAGGGCTTGGTTTGTTGCACCATGTTATACATGTCCTGCACCATCAGGTTCACATTGTTGCGGCGCCAGTCGGCTATGGTCATGTCAACATTGCTGTTGTTCCACAGGTCATAGTCGGGTGCGCTGCTGTCGGTGGGCGTGCCGTCGCCCGGATAGAAGTAGTCGTCAAAGATGATGCCGTCGATCTCGTAGTTCTCAATGATCTCCTTGCACACCTTGAGCAGATGCTGGCGCGAACCCTCAAGGCCAGGATTGAACACCACCCTACTGCCCACTTGCATGAGCAGGCCCGAATTCTTCATGGCCACATCCTGGGGGGTGTTGCAGTCGTTGCCGCTACTGTTGCTGAAGCGATAGGGGTTGATCCACGCATGGCATTCCAAACCGCGCTTGTGACACTCCTCAACGGCAAATGCCAAGGGGTCCCAGCCGGGATTCACGCCGCGGGTGCCACTCACATAACTCGACCACGGCTCATAGCTCGACTGATAGAGTGCATCGGCCATAGGGCGCACCTGCAGGCAAATGCCGTTCATGTTGGCTTTCACAAAACCGTCGAGCAGGTCGGTAAGCTGTTTCTTTTGCTTGGCGATGACTGATGCCGAGGTCCCGCGTGTCTGCGGCCAGTCGATATTCGACACGGTAGCCACCCACACGGTGCGCATCTCGCGTTTTTGAGCCTCATCGGCACGCACGGCTGTTGTGCTCAAGAGCGATAGTAGCACAACCCAAAGTAGTATTCTTTTCATAATATAATTGTTTATTGGTTTTATATCTTATAGGGTTATGTAAAAACCTTCATTAAGTTGTTTTTAAGATTGAGTTACAAATATACACTTTTTTTCTTGAATAACAAAAAAAATGATTCTATAGCCGCATTTTGGCAATAGAATCACATGCAAACCTTGCCGGTTTGTTATATCGCACAAGCCAAGGCAAGCCTTGGTTCACTGCTCACTCGTCACGCACCACATCGAGCACCAGCTGGCAACCCATGAATAGAGTGACAGCAATCATCACCGCAAAGTAGAGCACATCGCGCACGGTGATGGCCGATTGGCTGTAACCCATCATAAATTTCACGCACAAGACAAGGCACACCACAAATGCCACCCCATAGACGAGGGGCATTTGCCAGCGGAAACTGCGGCGACGCTCGGGCAACTTGTTCATCACGCGAGGCGTGAACCACTCGTTGGGCTTCACATCGGGCGCATTGGCCTTGAGCAATTTTGCCAGTCTTTCATCTTCAGCATTTCGTTTCATGATTCTTCATTTTTTTAGCGTTACATTCATTTTCATTTCACACATATTTAGCCATCTTGTCCTTGGCACGGTGCAAGTGCGACTTCACGGTGCCCTGCGGTATCTGCATCACTGCCGAGATCTTCTTGATGGGCATATCTTCGATATAGAACATCACCACCGCCGCGCGTTCCACACGGTTCAAGGCGTTAAGCGCCTTCTGCACGGTGAGCTGGGCATCGGTCTGGTTCACGGCGCTCTGCTCGTCGCCTTCGTCGGGCAACTGGTCGTAGCGCTCCTCGCGACGGGCTCTGACATAACTGTAGAACTCGTTGTACCCAATCCTGAACAGCCAAGTGCTGAAACTCGACAATCCCTTGAAATTGTTGATGTTCAGATAAGCCTTGATGAAGGTCTCTTGCGAGAGGTCGTCGGTGAGGTCTTCGTCGCCCATGGTCAGGTTCAGGAAGAACCTGCGCACACGCTGCTGATAGGCCTCGACGAGCCTGCCGAATGCGCGCTTATCACCAGTAAGCACGCATTGCGACACAAGCTTGATTTCTTCGATTCGGCTTAACATTGTTCTCGCTGTCAGGAATTATTGATTCACGGCAGGGCCTTGAGGATTGTTATTCGCTGCACGATTGTTGACGGGGGGCTCAGGCATGGGAGACTGAGGCATTGTGGGCGCTGCCGGCATTTGCTGTTGCGGCTGCTGGAACATCCTCATCGCTTGCTTTTGCTGTTGCCACACCATGAATGCCTTGAAAGCGCCAATCAGGAACACCATCAGGAACACACCTATCAGGGGCCAGCCACCGGCGAAGGCAAAGAATACCATGAACCCAATACCCACTGCCATCATGGTGAACGCCGAGTTATAAGCATTCCAGTTGACTTGACCTGCCACAGGCTGCACGGGCGGTTGATTCATCTGATTCATGGGTGCCTGACTGGGCATGGGAGGTTGAACCGAGGCTTGCTGATGTGGCATGAACACGGGAGGCTGTTCCATGGCCTTGTTGCCAAAGTCATCAATCATCACATCGTTCAACGGATAGTTGTTCTCAATGGCTTTCGAGATGATTTCATATTTCTCTTTGCGGCGTTTGTGCTTGAACCACTCCACTATCAAGATGATCAGTATCACGCCCACCACCAGGGTGCCTACAATCACTATCACCATCGTCTGCACGCTGCGCTGCATTTCTTCGACGAGTTTCTCGCGCTGCTTGGCAGTGACAGGGTCAACCTGCACATGAGGGTTGCCATGACCACGCTCAAGGTGTGCGCCAGCCAGCGTGTCGTCGAGGAGGCTCACCACCTGTTCGGCAAGGCTTGCTTCGCCACCCATGATAAACACTGTGTCTTCTCCTTTCACTACGGCCAGCGTGTCGCCACGGTGCAATACCGTCGATTTCTCGGCCTGAATCGTTTGAGTACCGACGATCAACATCATCGTCATGCTCATGATTACATAAATAATTCGTTTCATATCTTTCTGTTTTTATTTGGTTTCACTTTTGCCATTTCAGCGGCGTTTTCATGCATTAGATGCAACACGGTCACAAAAAGGTTGCAAGTGCATGAATTTTTTTTGCAAAAAGTGAAAAATTCTCCTGTCTACAAGGTGTTGTAAGGCAGGAGAATTAAGGTTCAGGACTCAGCAAGTCCGTTTTTCATTTGTTGGCTTTCATCTGACAATCAGCCCACTGCGCCGGCAGGTCCCCACTGGCCAGTGAGTTTTTCCAAGTAGTCTTTGTCGGCTCCGGCAGGCATCTTCTGAATTTGCTGATATAGGAGATATTTGTCGACTGCACCCTCCGAGAAGAGCGATTCGAAGATGGCGACCACATGGTTTTTCGTGAGGTCGCGGTGCGAAGCCAGCCACTTGAGCAAGCCTTGCGGATTCATGGCAAACACCCTGTTGATTATCGCCTCCAGCCTGTAGCCTACTTCATCTTCTTCACTGCCCATCGAGGCCTTGACCTCGGGTTTTGCGGCAATGGCGTTCACCTTGTCGAGAATGCTCACATCATACTTGGGAGCCTTGAACATTCCATCAATCTCGTCAAGCAGCAAATCATGGGCCGTTGCGCCTTTCTTGTCAAGCACCTTAGGGGTTTCCATATTGAGGTGGCCATTCTTGTCAACAGTGAAATCATACTCCTTGGTGATGCTCATCTGGTCTTTCACCTTCTTGAAACCGCTCACGCCCTCATCTTCGCCATCAAGCGGAACCGCCACAACATCATATTTGCTCACACTGTTTGTAATCTTGAAACTGTTATTCGACACCATGTCGAGCACATTGTGTTCTTCGCGCATCACGCCGGCGGTGTAGTCATCGTTCATTAAATCTGGCATCTTGAAGTCCCACGGCCCCGTCTGGCAGCAGTCGATCAGTTTGCCGTTACGGTCATAAATAGCCACCAGTCCGTCGCTGCCATCACCAAACTCAATGTGATAGACCACAAGGGTATAGTCGCCAGGCAAAGCACGCACACCTATAATACAGAAGTTGCCATAGTCGGCATCTTCGCCTTCAAACACATCACCGAGCAAGGCCTTGCGCTGCTTCTCGTTGAGCCCCAACATCACAATCTTGTCGTCGGCTGTCTCGAGCCGAGTGCCCATGAGCAGGCTGTCGGCGGGGTCGATGCCCAGTTTCTTCAAAAACGAGAAATCACTCTTTATGGTTTCCACCTTGGCTGCCCCGCTGGCTTCGGGAGCAGCGGGTTTATTGGCCTTGCACGAGAATGGCAACAGCATGGCTGCCACCATGGCCGCAACACAAATACTTTTTTTCATAGCAATTCGGTTGTTTATTGTTTGTAATTATTTTTTGCAAATATAGCGAAATTTTTCACATTTTACGCCCAAATCCCCGCAAAAAGTTTAAAATCACACCCACAAAATTGAAGCAAGATAAATTTTATCAGTAACTTTGCAACACATTTTCATTATATACTTTGCCATTCATTCAAAACTATGCAAGCATTCATCACCCTACTCCACCTGCTCACCGCGAGCCTCGTCATCGCCTCGTGCGCCCAAGACGGCAGCGATCAAAAGGCATCGACCTCACAACCCAATTCGGCCCAGACCATCGACACTGCAGGCAAGAAAGCGGCATTCGACTCGGTAACCATCGCCATGACTGGCGACATCATGATGGGTACCACTTTCCCCACAACCAAACTGCCGCAAAACGACGGCAAGGACATCTTCAGCGATGTTGCCCCGGTGCTGAGCAATGCCAGCGTGGCCGTCGGCAACCTCGAAGGCGCCATGGCCGACAAGGGAACGCCCAACGAGTTTAAGCGCACCAAGATAAGTTCTGGTGCCGGCAATGTCTACGCTTTCTTGATGCCCACCCGCTATGCCGCACTGCTGCGCGATGCGGGCTACGACTTTGTGAGCATGGCCAATAACCACTCGTTCGATTTTGGACTCGAGGGGCAAAACAATTCCCGGCGGGCACTCGACAGAGTCGGTGTGGGATATGCCGGCAATCCGGGACACGAGTATATGATCAAGGAAATCAACGGCGTGCGCTATGGCTATGCCGCCTTTGGCTATAACCGCCAGACGACACACATGAGCGACGAGAAGGCAGTGCGGCGCATCGTCGGTCTACTGCGTGACAGTGCCGATGTGGTGATTGTCTCGTTCCACGGCGGCGGCGAGGGTGCAGCCTTCCGCCATGTGCCCAACGGCATCGAAACGCAGTATGGCGAGAATCGGGGCAACCTCAGGCACTTCGCTCACCTGTGCATCGATTGCGGTGCCGACATCGTCTATGGCCACGGTCCCCATGTGGTGCGGGGCGTGGAGGTCTACAAGGGACATTTCATTGCCTACAGTCTGGGCAATTTTGCCACACCCAGCGGCATCTCGGTGGCTGGCATCACGGGCTATGCGCCAGTCATCACCGTCACCATTAACGCCGACGGCACCTTCCGTAGCGGCAAGATTCACTCGTTCATCCAGCAGCCGCGCGTGGGGCCTCGCACCGACGCCAGCAACCGTGTGGCAAAAGAAATCAAGCAACTCAGCGAGGCCGACTTCCCCACTTCACCGCTCAGTATCAGCAACATTGGCGAACTGCGCCTTAAACAAACGAAATGAACATAGAGGATTTCAGGGAATATTGTCTGTCGCTGCCCGATACCACCGAGGGAACACCCTTTGAGAAATTCTCAAAAGGCAAATTCACCATACTCGTTTTCTATGTAAACGGGCACATGTATTGCTACTTCAACATCGACGATTTCAGTGCCATCACCATCAAGTGCGAACCAGAGCGCATCGCCCAACTCAAAGAGCGCTACATAGCAGTCACCGAACCCTATAACGGCAACAAAAAGCACTGGATAAGCATCACCCTGCACGCCGACATGCCCGACAACGAAATCCTCGCCCTGGTGCGCAACTCCCACCACCTCGTGCAACACCACACTTAACTCCCAAAACTCCACATCACCCCTCCTCTCAAGCAAGCCCAGTTTGCCCACATAAATTATATAACTTAATTTGACTGAATTATTCTGTTTTTTTTTAATTTCACCACACACTATTTGCGGCATAAGGTTTTTCGGAGGATGATTTCGGAAGCTACAATCCGCAGTATATGCCGATTGTCCTAATCACCGATTTCACCTGCGAAATCCACGACGAGGACGGCGAACTCAACACTGTTAAGTTCACCTACCAGTACCAAGACAGGCGAACCTATCTTCCTACTGATTACCTCTCGGTCGACCACGACAGAATATTCACCGCTCCTTTCAACCCAACCTATAACTGATATGGCACAATACATCCACATAACCACCCTGCGCAAGATGCTAAAGGCAGGTGACCCCGTCGACATCAAGCTGTGGACGAAAAGCGGTGAAATCTGCATGTAAGCGAGAGCAATTTGAGCTCGCTCAAGAATTGCCAAGCGAGAGCAGATTATTAAAATCCAGGAATGGCGGAACTGCGTGCCGCTGCGCTATAATTTCTATCAAGACACACGCCAGATGAAATTGCTCGACAGCCGGCAGATCCGCCAAGTGCGGGATGTCTGCATTTTCGAAATCAATGGCATCGAGATATTCCTTTGAGAAAATTGTTGTACCTTTGCGGTATTCAAATCTCACAACTTATGAAAAATTTAATTATTACTTTCATCCTGGTATTCTCTTACATCATAGTTGGATGCTCGAGCAATACAGCAAATAAAGATAATCAAGAACAGGCACAAACTATCGTTCAAAAAGGCGATGCTAAGGTCGATGCCCAAGAATTTACATCCTCTATTTATGCTAAATATGAGGCTGATGATGTTAAGGCTATAAGTAAAATCATAGAAGAATATTATGATTTTTATAAAGACCAGCCTAAGGAAAAAGTTCAAGCCTTTATGATGGCAGTAAAAGAAGACTGGGAACCACTATTTGAAAAAGATAGTTACAACGCACAGAAATTTCAAGATATGATGATGTCCGCTGACAAGAATGGCAACATGGAGAAACTATACCATCTTAGTCTATAGCATTCTTGTCTTTTAAGACAACAGCATAACTCCATAATTTTGCGGTAACAAATTCGCAGAATTATGGAGTTAAATTTTAATAGTGTAGAAACCATCCCCAAATTGAACGCTTCGTCGCGAGACTTCTCTACAAGTGCGTCAAGCCCTACATGCTCAAATGGGTTGACAGCACCATGCAGGAGATTCCGGCTTTGTTGCAGCACAACAAACAAACGACGACTTCTGAAATAATAATCTTTATAAACAATTCAATATTACTATAACTATGACATTTACAGAAGCATTGCAACTTGTTGAGCGAAAGAAGAGCCTCATTGGCAGTAAGACCGAAAAAGGCTTGTTGATAGATTTGATTATTATTGTGCCTACTGATGAGGAACTGCGAGAAAAGTTTGTTCGCTCACTTATGGTTACAAGAAGCCCACAAAAGTCCATAGCCCCATTCATGGAATCCGATGTGGAAGTATGGGCGACTAATTCTGATTATCTGTATAAACAAGGCATACTCTTTTTTGATGTACTGTCAGACTGAGACTCATCTGCCACATTAATATGTTCTACAACACAAAAGTGCAAAATATTATTAAAATTTTGTGATTGATTGATTGATAGTGCTTATATTTGCAGACTAAAACAAGGATCCTGACAAGGAGGTCCTCCGATAACAACATCTATTATTCACTAAAAACCAACGAACTATGCATCCTATACTTGAAAAATTGAATGCTTATCTCGCATCTGCAACTGAGGAACAGCTCAAAGCGGACTGGGAGGAACTGAAGCAGTATAATGTTTCAGGGCCTAAGATGCGTGATGTCCTTGAAGCCGCCATGCAGCGGATTGAATTTAATAAAATCGACTACAGTTATGTTCAAGACACGTCTTTTAGTGTTGAATATGACATGACTGTAGAATTTAACTTAGCAGCTTGATATGGCAGAAAATGCAGTGTTTTCTCTGAGCAATTACCACTTCAATCAAGTGGTTCTTAATCTTGACAATTTAGATCCTGGCGTGGCATTGGACATGAATTTTGCCCCGTCAGGTTTGTTTGATCAAGCTAAAAAAACATTTATCTTGTCATTCGCCTTTAAAGCCACTTGCAATGACAAGGACATTGTATTTGTCAATTGCATTGCTGAATTTGAATTTAGAAATAATCTTAATTTTGATGAGATTCCTGAATTCTTTTATGGTAACAGCATTGCCATACTCTTTCCTTATATCCGCTCAATGGTCAGTACCATCACGTTACAGGCCAATGTGCGACCCTTAATTCTGCCTACTCTGAATCTCGTTTCTTTGAAAGATCACCTCAAAGCGAACTCTACGGTGTTGAATGGCTGACATTCTTTATCAAACGCTTGAAGACAGAAACAACCCTGATGAGGTTGAACAGCACGGCCCCTATAAATGCACAAGAAAGGATGCATGGTTAGGGGACGGCTATTATTTTTGGCATCACTTTATTGATTTCGCACATAGATGGGGCAAGGTCTCATACTCAGGTAATTATATGATATGTAGGCAAACGGCTTTCATTTATGGAAACCCTGACATCTTGGACTTGGTTGGAGATGTAGAAATGATGGATGTAATTAACCAATATGCAATAACAATAGAGAAAGCATATAAAGAGCCCGTCTTAGTAAAGACAGTTTTGATGCACATGAGACGGTTAGGTATTTTGACAGAATATAAAGGTGTACGCATTGAAGGCCGAGAATCTATGGCTGGTGGATATAATATCAAGTCACATCGCTTGTTTTTTAAGGATGGTTACACCTCATATTTTGAAATGAAACCTCCTGTGCAAGTTTGTGTATATGACAAATCAATTCTTGACGATGACTTTCGTGTTATCTATCCAGATGAGTACAATCTGATTTACGGAAGTTGATTAACTTCACTTTCTCGCAGAGACGTGACCCGCTTCGCGGTACATTTACAGCCCAGAATGTAATTTTTTCGCGAAAATGTTTGGCGGTTCCAAAACTTTGCCACTCCATTTTTTGTACCTTTGCGCCACATTAAAGGTTATTTCTATGGATATAAAGAATTTTGTGGCCATCGACTTCGAGACGATGACAGCCGAACTCACCAGTGCTTGCGCTGTCGGGCTGGTGAAAGTGATTGATGGAAACATTCAGCAGAAGTTCTACTCGCTGATCAATCCCATTCTCGATGGTCGGGAGCGTAACAACACCCACATTCATGGTATAACACCAGAGATGGTTGTTTCGGCCCCAACCTTCGCCCAGTTGTTTCCACAGTTGGTGCAGTTCATTGGCGTGCTACCCATCGTATGCCACAACCGGGGAGCCGACATCAACATCATGCAACGCTGCATGAATTACTATGGTCTCACCGGAATTGATACGGCCAATAACTACTGCACATACGAGATGACCGGGCTGTCGCTCACTGCCTGTTGCGCCCAGTTCGGCATCAACATGGGTGCCCATCACGATGCACTCGATGATGCAGACGCATGTGCTAAAGTCTTCCTCGCTTGCCAGGGTGCAATCATGGCCACCACATTCAAGGGTGGTTTGAGCGAAGTGATTGCGGCATCAAGAACAAAAAAGTTCGAGCATGCCACACTGATACCGATTGCCGATGACCAGGTGCAGAACCAGGACACGCCGTTCTTCCACGCCAAAGTGGTCATCACTGGCACCTTTGCTGCCTATCCCAAACGCAATGAGTTGGGCAAACTGTTGCAGGCACTAGGCGCAGATGTTGATACAGCTATTTCGAAACGAACCAATGTCGTTGTGATGGGGCAAGGTGCAGGCCCTGCAAAAGTGAAGAAGATTGAGGCCCTCAGAGCAGAAGGGTACGACATCCGCATTATCTACGAAGAAGAACTCAAA
>CACXLJ010000024.1 GCA_902768435.1 uncultured Bacteroidales bacterium
GTTCTTCAGCACTCCTGACACAGCTGCAAGCGGAGTTAGTAAAAAAGGTTTCCGCTCTACCGCATACAATAATTATGTGGTCGATGTGATTGACTTCGAGAATGTAATTCACACTTTCGAGGTCGAGGCCGTGAGCGCAAGCGAGGCAAGCGAGCAAGCCGCAGACATGGCAATGTCGGTAGGTGTGCAGGTCAGTTACTGCAATGTCTATAGCGAGCAATAAGAGAGTTATTTAAGATCATTCATAAATCCCTAAATTTTACAATTATGGCAAATTTGATTTTAGCAAGCAAGCGAGAGGTTAAAAGCGGTGCCCAAATGTGGCATGTGTATCAGCACGAGAATGGCGCAAAGGTCGCCGAGAGTGAGTTTTACTTTTCCCTGCCTATCAAGGCGTTACGCTATTGTTTTATGCTTCGCAAGCGCACCGGTGCAATCATCCCGAAAGCCATTTACATGAAGCTAATGGCGGACGTCAGCGCAAGCAAGGCACAAGCCGAGCCGAGCGCAGAGAGCGAGAGCGCACCCCAAGCCGAGCAAGCGAGCGAGCCGAGCGCACTGGCAAAGGCATGGGAAAGCATGAAAGCCAAGCACCCCGACAGCATTTTGCTGTTCCGCTGTGGCGATTTCTATGAGTCTTACGACATTGACGCTAAGACAATTAGCGATGTTTTGGGCATCACCCTCACACGCACAAGCCGCAAGGACATCACCGCACAAATGGCAGGTTTTCCGCACCATGCCCTGGACTCCTATTTACCTCGCCTCGTGAGAGCGGGCAAGCGAGTCGCCATTTGCGATGAGCCTACCAAAGTAGCCGAAAAAGTTGAGCCAGCCAAGAAAGCCACACGCAAGAGCGCAAAGAAAGAGAGCAAGTAATTAGAAGTTTAACAAGGTGGGCGAGCAATCGCCCACCACAAACACCACCGAGTTATGATTTTTGAACAAATGACATCAAGCGATTTAGACAAATTGCACGGACATTTAGCCGAAGCCGAGAGCGTAATGGCAAAGTACCGCCCTGTGGGCGCAAAAATGGGCGAGTTTGCCTTGCAATGCGAGGAATATGCCAAGTTGTTAATTCTCGAACTCAATGCCTTCTCGGAGATCGTAGCACGAGCAAAGGAAGGAGAGCGATAAATCGCACCGCCCACCACGTTACGAGATAGCCGCCACAAAGGCGGTTTTCTCGTTTGTGGCGGAACTGAATTTGCATAATCTGCTCATGCTCGGCAGAAACCAAACGAGTTTGGATCTGCTCTCGCTTAATCGCAGATTTCCCCCCACGACCAGCACCCAGGACGCAAGGACACCCACGACACGAATTGTTGTCTGTTGGTAAGTTCGTAACCTCACGGCTTATTTTTCGCTCTTGTTGCCCGGGCACTTTGATGTCTACACCGCTTGCAGGTAGAAAGGTGTACTCATCTGAAAATTGATTAAAACCCATTGACTTGTTTCTCCCTCGCTTTCTCGCCTCGTTTTTCCGCTGCAAAGTTAAGGGCAGCCGCTTACTGCAAGGCCCATGTCGAGTTGCCACGAAAATTCTCCAACCCTGCAGGTAGTAATTTTCGGGCAAGCCTTGCGGTCGTCCGCTTTCCTGCCTCACTTTATGAAGCACCGTAAAAAGCGAAGCGAAAGCGAGAACAAGATCAATAATGTTTAATCTTTAAATTTTCACAATTATGAGTACAAAATCCCTTTCTATCAATTCTGCTAGCGGTGCTGACAGCACTCAAGCACAAGAGCAAGTTGTAAAAAGCTTCAGCTCCAGCTCCTCCAATCTCAATAATGTTGAGGTTGATGATGAGGTCGAAGAATTTGACCTTGATGATTACAAGTACGATTACCACACTGGCAATCCTGCCGTGTATGTGGGCACTTACCACAAATATAATTGTGGTTCCATCTTTGGGATGTGGTTGGATTTGACCACCTTTGCGGACTATGATGAGTTTTGCGCCGTGTGCCGTTTCCTGCATCGTGATGAGGCTGACCCCGAGCTGATGTGCCAAGATTACGAGAATTTCCCCGAGGAATGGTATTCTGAGGACATTTTCAGCGAGGACATTTTTGACCTTATCCAAGAGTTTGCCGAACTCGATGAGGATGAGCGCGAAGCCTATGAGGCATTTTTGGATGTCAGATGCGATAGCCGCATCAGCGTTGAGGATTTCCGTGATGCCTATCAAGGCGAATGGGATAGCGAAGAAGATTTCGCCCGTCACATCGTCGAGGAGTGCGGAATGTTCGACAATCTGCCCGAGAGCGTGAAGGATTATTTTGATTTCGAGCGTTATGCTGATGACCTCTTCCGCTATGATTACGATTTCCAAGATGGTTACGTTTTCCTCTGCTGCTAAGCCGTAGCACCGCACACCACACCGAGAGAGCCGCCCGAGCGGTTCTCTTTTTTTGTGGCGGAACGTGAGAGACTAAATCGTTGATGCTGGCGGGATGAAACTGGAATAAACGGAATAACTTGGTATTAATCGACGTTGAGTCTGATTGTTCATCAAAAGATTATGTCTATCCAAATAGATCAACGCTAATACGCCAAACAACCAAACGAAAATGCGCCAAACAACCAAACGAAAATATGCCAAATAACCAAATGGTACGTAAAAAAACTTTCGTTTTAAGGAAAAATCACTACCTGCGCTCACGCTCGGTTGTCCTGCGGGGAAAACACGCACGATTGGGCAAAGCCGACATCGTTCAGCGCGACGCTGCGCGTCGGGCTGAACAGGTGGACACACTGTCGGCTCACCGCTCAATCGACAAGGGACACACTGTCGGCTCACCGCTCAATCGACAAGGCAGACCATTACGCCCGTGACAACGTGGGTATAATGAAGCCTCCCGACGTGGTGGCCGTGGCTCCTGCTCACAGGTCTGCTCGTGGGCACCATTATCATCATTTGGCTGAAAGAAAGAGGTAAATAATTTTTTCATGAAATGAAGTTTTTAAGGTTTATGTTAATGGTGAAGGCTTCGCCGTGAGGCGCGGCCTTTGTCTTTAGATACATATACACAATACGACCCACCATTTGGCAGGTCGCATTGTGTTTTAAATGTCACTCTATTATTTCTTGATAGTGTCGGAGTTCTGGTTGTAGGCTTTAGCCACGCACTTCCATTCACCGTTCATCTTCATCAAAAGCAGATAGTCGGTGAAGTCGATGCGGCCGCCCCATTTCTCCTCGAGCACACGCACCACAGCCACAGTCTCCTCGATAGAAACGACATCGACACGGGCCTTGAAATCGGCACCGGCTCCAACGGTGTCGACATTGTGGTAGAACTGCTCGATGGAGCCATGCTCCAGTTCACCGTCAAGAAAGCCGAAAAGCACGGCATCGTCGGTGAACAACTCTTTGGCGTACTTGCTGTTGCCCTCGGCAACACTCTTGACGAACTTCATTGCGGCTGCTTCGACTGCCGCATACTCTGCAATGGGAGATCTCATATTGTTTTGTTTTTAAGTTTTATAAATCCGCTGCAAAGTTAGGCACTAATCACACGTTGTGCAAGTACCGAAAAATTTTTCAGGTACTGAATTATTTTTCCATATATCATGTTTTTCAAACAATATGGTTAACTTTGCGGCAGATTAATAAACAAACAATATATGTACAAAAGAAAAATCCCTGTTGACCTCAGTTGCCCGTTGAGGCTGACAATCAGTTTGATTGATTCAAAGTGGAAATCATGCATACTTGACGAGCTACGCTACACCAGCATGCGCCCCAGCGAGCTGCACAAGGCTTTGCCTGAAGCCACGCCTCGTGTTCTCGACATGCAATTGAAAGAAATGGTGGATGATGGCTTGGTGACCAAAACCATCTACCCGGAACTTCCACCACGCAGCGAGTATGCCATCTCGCCGCTTGGCATGTCGCTCATCCCTATCATTGATGCGATGCTCAAGTGGGGAGAAGAACATCGAGAACTGTTCGAGAAGAAATACGGCGACCAGAAATAATCATGTCCACCCAAGGTGCTCGTCGCTGCACTCCTCACGCATTGCGACCAACCCCACAAACCCGCCCTTTGCTTCTTTGTCGGTGACAAAGCCATAGAAGCGCCCTCACACGGCACACACGGCGCGGACTACGCTCCCTGCACAAAAAGTTCGGCACTTGATTGTCGGCAGTACTTGGTGCTTGACGCTCGGAAGTCTCGGCTTGCACTGAGACCACCTCGCTGTGTCCTGATTTTCCGCTTGACCCTCACACTACGAACTCCATTCGCTCACAGGACACAAGGCACAACAGGCTGACCTCGTGCTTGCAGGGACACCCCAAGACTGCGCTTATGGGGTGTCCTTTCAAGCGGCAGCCTTCACACGCAAGCCAACCTCCGCTGCGCTGCGGTTGTTTGCGTTATGTGCTTCGCGCCTTACCGCTCATCAATCGTGGCGCAGGTTGGACTGTTCTGCACTCCGCTGCGCTGCTGAAAGTGTGCCGCTTTCGGCTTTCGGCTCACTATTGACGGCGTTTCCCAAGCGCATACGGCTCACTACGCTGCGTCGGGTATCGGCTTCACAAGTTCCGCTGACACCCGATGCTGATCACTCCGCAAGCCCAATGCTCGACAAGTCGTTGCTCAACGCCTATGGTGAGCCTGTACACACTCATTCGCTTTCACTACATTTGCCCAGTCCAAGCGGCTCGCAGGAAGACGAGTTCCTGCCTGACCATCGGCAAACCGCCCTGCGGTCGGTCGCCGGCGGTGAGCCGCAAGCGCTACTATATGGTTCTTCGTTTTGCGCAAAAGCGTTTGCGCCGGTCAAGGGGAAAGGACACTCGCACCACACTGCCGCCAATCTGCGGCTCGTTTCACTCTCGCTTTTTTCTCCAGTCGCTGCCCACGCCAACAAGTGCCTATTCGGGCAGAGAAGTGTGAACACATTGTCTAATTTCCCACCCACAGCCCCCGATGTCGCTGGGCAGTTCCGCTACGTCTGCGTCCGCTGCAATCGCTACGCTCCGGAGAGTGTCTTATCGGCTC
Organism: uncultured Bacteroidales bacterium; assembly: GCA_902768435.1. GTDB lineage: Bacteria > Bacteroidota > Bacteroidia > Bacteroidales > Muribaculaceae > Sodaliphilus. Next base: position 5,014 of record CACXLJ010000024.1, read on the forward strand.
ACTGGTCGCACGGACACCCCGCGTGTCCGGCTCTTTCGGTCATTACCATTGCGCCCTGCACCTCAATCCGGCTGCGAAAGTGCTTGCGCCTGCGGCTATGGCTCGCCACTCACGGCGATTGCAGGAGCGCATACGGCTTGCGCTACGCTGCAGCCCAATGCTCAGTCAAGCCTGTCCTGCAACGCCTGTGGCGGACCAGGGCACACTCACCGCCGTCAATCGGTTGGTTCTCCATTCCCATTCCCTGTAAGCCCAACACTCTCACTGCGTTCGGGGGTGTCCGCGCTGTGAGCTGATGACATACTCCTGCGCTGTCGCTCATTTGCTCCCTTGCCTTCGCTTCACCGCACATCGACATCGCCTAAACACAAAATCAAGGCGATGTTCGCCACGATTTTGTCGGACGATTTTCGACTTGCCGAAAATCTCGAAAAAGCGGAATTGGCAAGCGTGAGCGAAACCAATACTGCGTGTTGGTTCTCTCACGCACGCCAGTGTCATCACCGCACAATGCCCTGCATATTCCGCTCTTTTGAGGAACTATTACGGAAACGCTCTGCAGGCCGTCGGGGGCTCTCAAGAGAGAAGTCTGGAAAGGAAATGTCCTTTTCAATCCTTAAAGTGCTGATTTGCAATGGTCTAACTTTTTCAATCCTTTACAAATCGACCATTTAAGAAAAAATCAGCTCCAAAAATTCCGAAAGAGTGCCGATGTACACTGGTTTTACGCCCCCTCGGGAACGAGAACCGAAATGTTAAAATTTTTCGGAAATTTGGACAGAGGCGAACACGGCACATCATCGCCTATCGGGCAAACCGCTGTCGCCCGAAAGTGACAGCGGTTTGCAGAAAGGGATGGTGTAACATCTATCAGTGATGTTATCTCAAAGCACACCAAAAAGCTTGCAATAATGGAAGAATGTGCCGATACTGATGCGGCCATTGCCTCGCAGGAAACCATCAAACTTTCGGTTGGTTTCCCGCTCGTTGTATTTCCCGTTCTGACTGCTGACGATGTGGAAGTATTCACGGCCTTCCTCACCCAGTGAAGCCAGCGAGAAGCCGATATTAATCCAATCATCATAATTCTCAGTCATGTCAATGTGACTGCGCTTTATATCCATGCAAGCCATATAGACACGCTCGTCTGTGTCATCGATGAAACCATCTCTGAACGAGCGAAATGGTCGGACAATGCGCTTTGGCTCTTCCTCTATACCTTTATATAAAGAGGCATTTTCATTGATGAATGGAGAGCAGTCATAACTGAGGCATCGCAACCGACTCACATCACTACAGGCACCATCAATGGTAATGCCGTACTTGGCAAAGTCTTTCTTCAACTCACGAAACTGAGCTGCATGTCTGCTGGGATAAGCCAGCTTCAGGATGACGAAGTAACCTTTGCCGCCTACAGAGTGGGCCGCATAGGCCACTTCGTCAATCTGGCTCAAGACATTCTCCTTGAGATGCGCAAAGTCATTCACATCTGGATTGTCTTTCGCGTCAATATCGACGCAAATCAGTCCGCTATGAGCAGTGAGATTGTCCGCTTTTCGTGACCCTTGAAAAACGCCGCTGATGGTTGCTTGAGGCAATTGACCCTTGAGATACTTCCGTTCATCGGCATTCTTGCACGAGTGGAGTCGCTCTATCAACTCTCTGTATTCCTCACCTTTGGCAAGGAACTCTCCGAGAGTAGTGTCCTTAGGCTCCACGTCACGCATCGACGTGAACCAGCTGATTTTTCTGTCGAAAATCGAGTCTTTTTTATTTGTCTTCATATTAGCCGTTTTTTTCAATTCGAGGTAAACGGTAAACGCCCAAATTGCTCATATTGTATTGTCTTACTGTATTTTATAGTCAACTTAGACGTTTACCTTGATTTTAGTGTGATATTGAAAACAAGTAAACATTTCCGAGGAAACCGTGCAATCTAACTTATTGATAATCAATAGTTGTTATTTGCCTAGGTAAACACTGAATCGTGGTCAAAAACGCTATGTGATAGCAGATTAATGCGCGTTTCCGTGTTTACGTTTACCTGTTTTTCTCATGTTTATTTGCCTGGCAATTTACGCTTGCAGCCTTTAAGAAGTGGCGAAATATACCCCTTTGTCTTACTTATGCCTTCAGCGAACTTGGTGAGATTGGTAATTCCCACTTTCTCGTGGAAGTCACGGATGATCTCGGCTTGTGTAGAGCCTTTTAAGGGACTTCCCAAACAGCCACCACAGATAAGCTCATAGACTGCAATGGCCGACTTCTCGAAATAGTTCATACAGCGAATGGTGTACTCCATGTCTTCGGCTGATACCTGGCGGTAGTTGTAGTTGATTGGCGAGTTTATCAGACCCGCCAGATGAACAATACCAGCCAGACGCATCGCTTGGATCTGAAGCTTGCTGAATATTGAGAGCATGTAACCGTCTCCGGTGCTAGCTTTCACTTCGGCTTTCTTGCGCTGCAACTGGTTGAAGTACTCAGAGTAGAGCTTGTCGCACTCTGGCGAGAGGGTAAGCAAACCCCAGTCAGTCAAATCCATTTTGTAGATTTGCATGACCACATCGCGCCAGCTCACAACAAGGTCATGGTCCATCGATTCGGTTTCCCGGTCGGGGAACTCTTCGATTTGCGGCATTGTGAACAGGAAACGCTGATTCAAGCCATTCTCCATGAATTGCGGGCTGCCGAAGGTAGCATTCAGCAACCCGGGCTGGATATCACCGAGGATATTCATGAACGCGTCCTTGATGACGATGGGCTTCAACTCTCCCTTGCGGTTGAGGTATACTTCATCGTTGTCAAACATGCGCAGCAGTTTGTCCACGAAGCCACCCTTGTTGTAGCGTTCCATGTCGTCAAAATAGCCTTTTATTTCAGGATAGTAGCCCAAGATACCGTGGGAACAGCTCTGAAGAATCTTGATTCTCGCCTCTTCGGTGCAGTCTCCGACGAGCAGTTGGTTAAATGCCGGCGGATTGCTATCGTCATGGTCTTTGTCGGCTCGCCAAGTTTCATACTCGGAATTGTAGGCGACATAGTTGTCGTGATTGATTTCACGCAACGGGCGCAGCACTTCCTTCACCGGCTGGGTCTTGTTCGAACCGCTGATGGCAACGTTCACAAACCAAAGCATGAGTGGATTGGTGTACTTGTGATCGGTAACCTTGACACGTTTGCCTATGGCAGACGCAATCACGCTGAACACTGCTACAGTGGGGAACTCTCTTGGGCAGTGGTACACGCGTACAATCTCGTTGATGTACTCCTGTAAGAACTGGGGCAGGCCATCGATGGGCAGCTCGACGTCTTCATGAAGACGGAACTTGCCAGTCTTGGGTTGTAAAATCTTGTTATCCATAGGGCAATCACATTTTACAACCGGCCAAACGTTCGATGTCACTCTTGCGGTAGCGGCGCTTGCCGCCAATCTCTACCTTCTTGAGGATGCCGTTCTGGTCCCAACGGTAGAGCGTCATCTTTGACACCGATAGCAACTTTGCAGCCTCGTCGATAGTCAACAACTGGTCGCTGCTGGCAGCGGCCTCCGCCTGAATCATGGCGATAGACTTTGCCTCGATTAAAATCTCCTGGGCAAATGCCTTCAAGTCCTCTGCGCTGACTTGAAGAATGATGTTTGATCCTGCTTCGTTTAGCATTGTTCTAATTATATTAATGTTATTCATTATTAGAACCAATCCACTCGGTGCGCCATACACTGCGATTGGGCGTTCACATCGGCATCGTCTTTGGTAGGTTGGCGCCTCCAGTGCGTTGCCAAATGTGACGCTGCAAAAGTAATCTGAGGGCTTGAATTACTAAAAGACAAGTTTTTACATATATAGATAATGCGCCCAATCAAATTAATTTATTAACTTTGCAGCATTTATTTACAAGCAATAACATTGTGCTAACACATGAAAACGTTTAATAATCGCTTCCAAGGCGAAGAAGATTGCTTTGCCTATCTTGCCGCCATCAAGTGGAAAGGCAATCAGTATATATGTCGCAAATGCGGCAACACGACTTTTCACAAGGGCCGCTCACCACATTCTCGCAGATGCAATCGTTGCAAGTATGATGAGAGTGTAACTGCTGGAACTATTTTTCATCGACTGAAGTTTTCCATACTAACCGCATTTCAAATCATTCAGTTAATGGCAACTTCAAACAAAGGGAACACATCGGTGGAATTGTCGCATCAATTTGGAATAACTCAGACAACAAGTCTGATGTTTAAATATAAAGTTCAATCGGTAATGGGGAGGATAGCGCCTCGAAAACTGCAGGGTGATGTTGGCATCGGTTTCTTTGACATTCAAGCTGAACGTGAATACGATTTTTACTGGCTAATACACAAATCGAAACTGCGTATACTTATAGCTGTTGAAGTCAAAAAACCGATAGTGGTTAAAGCGATTAGTCAAATTGTTGATGGAATAAAACCCGATTTTGTCAGGCAGATGATAAATGGACATGTTTCGTCATCTGCTCACATAACTATAGCTGATGGAGGGGAACGAGGATTTAAGAAACTTGCGAAAGAGTATGGGTCGTTAACTGTCCATTACGGATGGGAACATCTCGACAGATATTTCGCCGGCTTCAAGCACTGGATTGATGATGAATTTAAACAACGGTATTCGTTTAAGCATTTGCAAGGTTATCTGGACGAATATAATTTCCGAGTGAGCCATCGACGCAATCCTCAACGAAATTTCGACATCATCATTCGGGCGATGATGGATAATGAAGAAAGATAACCAACTGATAGGACAATTATTTATAGGCAATATGTTTTCAAATAGTCGTTGTAACCTCAGTTCTAATTAGTACAAAGAGTCATAATAACGAATTGACTTTTTAAAATTATCTAAATATTCTGTGTGTCGTTATATGTATTGGTGCAATATCGGTGCAATTTGGAAAAATGACCCAGTTGAAAAGTATATGGTAATAGTATCGGTGCAATTTCGGTGCAGAAATAGGGGTATAAAACACGAAAGGCGCTGATTGTCAGCGCCTTTCGTGAAATTTAGGTGTCCAAGATGAGAGTCGAACTCACACGCCCAATCGGGCACTACCCCCTCAAAGTAGCGCGTCTACCAATTCCGCCACCTGGACATGAGGTTTAAAACCTGAGCGAAAGACGGGACTCGGACCCGCGACCTCGACCTTGGCAAGGTCGCGCTCTACCAACTGAGCTACTTTCGCGAATAATTGTGTTTCAAAGAACTTGGAGCGAAAGACGGGACTCGGACCCGCGACCTCGACCTTGGCAAGGTCGCGCTCTACCAACTGAGCTACTTTCGCAGTCGTGCAATTTTCAATTGCGGGTACAAAGTTAATGCCTTTTCCTGAATTGAGCAAAAATATGAGCAAAAATTTTTCAGAAAAGATGAATTATTTTCTTTGCCCCAAAAGCGAGAAGAACTCATTGCGCACCGTAACATCCTCAAATGCACCACGATACTGCATCGTGACGGTAGTCGACTCCTGCTTCTCCACTCCGCGCATCTTCATGCACAGGTGCTGCGCTTCACACACCACAATCACGCCACGGGTGGCCAGATTGTCGTACACAATGTCGCACACCTGCTGGGTGAGACGCTCCTGCACCTGCAAACGGCGGGCAAAACCCTCCACCACGCGTGCGAGCTTGCTCAGGCCTACAATCTGTCCGTCGGGCAGATAACCCACCGACATCTTGCCGAAGAATGGCAGCACATGATGCTCACACTGGGAGTAGAATTCAATGTCTTTCACAATCACCATTTCAGAGCCCGGATGCTCAAAAATGGCCGATTTGATGATGGCTTCGTTATCTTGCTGATAGCCCAGCGTGTTCTCGAGCAGAGCCTTGGCGGCACGCTGAGGAGTTTTCACGAGGCCCTCACGAGTGGGGTCCTCGCCAATGAGTTTAAGGATTTCTTGATAGTGATGGGCTATTTTGTCAACCCTTTCTTGATTATAGACAAACTGTTTAATCATTACTCCCAAACATTAATGTTATCGGTCACCAAAATGATGTCGGACAGGTATTGAGGGAACGACCTCCGCACCTTGCGCAGTGCTTTCTGGGCTTCTTGCTTCGACTTGAAGTCGCCAATGCGCAATCTCCACTGTGGAGCCACATAAGAGATGTAAGTGCGGTAGTGCGGATACTTCAGGGCCACTTCACGGGCGCGGGCGCGGGCCTCGTTGCGGCCTTGCCGGCTGCTGCTGAAGTACACCTGAATGCGATAGCCTGCCGCACGCTTGCGCACCGACTGATTCGACAGTTTGAAGTCTGTCGATGTCTTGCGTGTTGTCGTAGAAGTCTTCGACGACTGGTCGCTACTGCTCGACTTCGTTTCGGTAGATTCGTGTTTTTCTTGCGACGATGCCTTGGGTTCACTCTTGCGTGTTTCGGTCACCTTGGGCTTGTCGTCTTGTTTCTTTTGTGTTGTGGTACTCTGGCGGTTAGTGAGCCCAGAGGGCGCATTGACGGTTACTTGGGCATACGACGCCGTGCCCCATGCAAGCGCACAGGCCAGGAGGGCCACTGCCATCAAACGATGTAAATGCAATTTAACCATAGTACAATGTGTTACATTATATACAACTCGCGACAAAGATAATAAAATTTACCTTTGATACAAATAAAACCTGGGCTTTTCGTCATCAAAACGCTGTGACGATGCCCATGAAGTCGGCAGCCTTGAGCGAAGCGCCACCAATCAGTCCGCCATCGATGTCGGGTTTGGCGAAGAGTTCGGGGGCATTGCTGGGCTTGCAGCTTCCGCCGTAGAGGATGGTCATGTCGTCGGCCACCTTGTCGCCATATTTCTCGGCGATGAGGGCACGAATCATGGCGTGAACTTCCTGAGCCTGGTCGCTGGTAGCGGTCTTGCCGGTACCAATTGCCCAGATGGGTTCGTAAGCGATCACGATATCGGCCATCTGCTCGGCAGTGAGGTGGAACAGCGATTCGCTGATCTCGGCCTTGATGAAGTCGGCATAGTTGCCAGCCTCGCGCAGTTCAAGGCTCTCGCCGCAGCAGAAGATCACCTTCAGTCCGTTTTCCAGAGCCAGGTCAACTTTCTCCTTGAGCATCTCGTTGGTCTCGTTGAAGTACTCACGACGCTCTGAGTGACCCAGAATCACATAGTTGGCACCTGTCGAGGCCACCATGGGAGCGCTCACCTCACCGGTATAGGCGCCTTTCACATGGTTAGCGCAGTTCTCGGCAGCAAGGCCCACTTTGTTGATGTCGATAACGGCCTTAACGGCAGTGAGGTGAGTGAAAGGCACACCTATCACCACTTCACATTTCAGACCCTTGGCAGCAGCCACAGCGTCGTTCACTTCTTTTGCCAGATTCACGCCTTCGGGAACGGTAGTGTTCATCTTCCAGTTACCCGCAACAATGTTTTTTCTCATTATAATTACTTATAAATATGTTTGTATTTTTTGTATGTTAGACTCAAAAAACGGTGCAAAGTTAATTGCTTCGCTACAATTTACCAAATAAAAGCGAGCGCAATGTGTCGTAAAGGCCCTCAATCCTCCGAGTTCTCGGAGTTCTCAGAGACCTCGGAGCTCTCGGATACCTCAGTGGCTTCAGCTGCCTCAGTGGCTTCCTCGGCTTTCTCGCCTCGCCCTTTGCGCCACAGCAGGCCCACCAGCACATGGGTGCGGTTCAGCACCAGCAATGCCAGCAGTGCCAGCAGCAAGAGCCAGCCGGCGCGCTTGAGAATTGCGCTGGGGTCATAGTCGTCATTCAACTTTGCCAAGGGCAGATTGGCGTCGCGCAGCATATCATGGTCGAGCGAAGCCAGCGTGCGTTTCCACACAATCTTGCCATCGTGCATCAACACCACTGCCGGATTACCGCGGGCAATCATCTTGATGTCGGTGTCGTCCATGTTATAGGTATTATATGCCGCCATCGAAATGTCGCGCCACTCTTCAATCTCGCGTTCGGTGGCCGAAGCGAGGGCCGCCACCTGGGCACCCTGTTTCTGCGCCTTCTCGGTGAGATTGTTAATCTCAAAGGTGTAGGCAATGTTCACGCCGGGCAGGTCGGGAAACAGGTAGAGCAGCACATCACCTTCGCTGGTAAGCACATCTTCGGTCACATCGGTCCCGTTTTCAAACACGGCAAGCGGCTGTTCGAGCACCCTGCCCTGCGGCCTGTTGTCGCCTTTCACGCGGCGGTCCACATAGGTCCACTCGCTCTCATCGTCGGGCACGCTGTCGATCGAGAACTCCTTCTGTACCCCGTCTTTCTCATAAATGAACACATATTCGTCATCGGCAGGCTGCGCTTCGGGCTGCACGCCCAGTTTTGCGCCCACAGGATAGGGACGATAATCGATGAGCGGTTGCTTAAAGTAGCCATTGTAGGCTATCACAGCCACATAGGCAAGGGCAATAACACCCACCACCCAGTTGACCGCTGGTCCATATATGCCATGCACACGCTTGTTGAACATGACCAAGTAAATGAGCGCCGGCACTATGAGCAGGTTCTTGAAGAATGTGCCCCAGTTGCTCATGTGCACAGCATCGCCAAAGCATCCGCAGTCGGGCACAGCATCGGTAATGGCCAGCCACAGCGTGAGCGGCAGCATCACAGCCATCATGCACAGCAGCAGCACCGGTGCGCTACGGCGGTAGGCTCCCACCAGCACAAAAAGCCCGAGCATGAACTCGATGGCAGCTAGGATGAAAGCAAATGCCAAAGAGGCCGGCACCAGCTGATCGAAACCCAGCACATTGAAGTACTCGGTAAGCTTATACATGCCGCCCCACGGGTCAATGGCCTTGGCAAATCCCGAGTAAATAAAGGTCAGGCCGACCAGAACTCGCAGCACCCACACTATCACGGTGTTCCACTTGCTCGCAGCCAAGGCCTCGCCCCACTCGGGCATATTGAACTTGAACAGTTTCATTTCTAAAAGGTCTTTATTTCAAGCGTCACATTTCACTGCCCTCGTTGTGCCTGATGAGCGCAAACACGGCATAGTTAATCATGTCCTGATAGTTGGCGGCAATGCCCTCCGACACCAGCGTCTTGCCGGCATTGTTTTCGATCGACTTGGTACGCTGCACCTTAGTCAGGATGAAATCTACATAGCTGCTGGTGCGCATGTCGCGCCATGCCTCACCATAGTCGGTGTTCTTGGCCATCATCAGGTTCTTGGTCTCGGCAATGTATTTGTCATAGAGCTCCACCGCCTGTTCGCTACTCATGTCGATGGTGTCGCTAAAGCCATGTTCAAGCTGAATGAGGCCTATCACGCCATAGTTCACAATGCCTATGAATTCGCTGTAGATGTCGTCATCCACCTTTGCCTCGCCATTGAGCATGATGGTGCGTATGCGCTTGGCATTGATGAAAATCTGGTCGGTGATGGTCTTGGGCTGCTCAATGCGCCATGAGGGGCCGTAGTCACTCATCTTCAGCACAAACAGGTCGCGGCACTGTGCCACCACCTCGTCATATTGTTTATTAGTGTCTGCCATATCAAGTTTCATTATGGTCGGGTGTTTCTGAAGCCTTCGTTTCAGTCACAGCCATGTTTTAACTTGCAAATTTACAAAGCTTCCCGAACTTGTGCAACACCCACGACCATTAAAATGTTTCGGCATCGTTTCAATCTTGTTCCAGAATGCCGTTTGCCACTTGCAGGGCGGTGAGCATCGACACGCCCTGGCGACACGCGAGCTTAATCGAGTTGGTATTGCTCAAAATGCTGCCCACGGCATAGAGGTTCTCGATGGTACGCCCATGCTTCGATGTGCGGAAACGCTCGTCGGTGCGCACGCCAAAGTTGGTGTACGGCTGCAGACTCAGCACATCGCTCGTGGTCCATTGCTGAGGATCATCGAGAGCATCAATATCGAGGTCAAATATAGGCTCTGCCACGCGGTCATAACGCGCCTCAAGGCCTTTCACCCCAAACGAACCCGACGCTATCACATAGTGGTCGGCCTGCAGCAGGTCGTGCGTCACATGTTTCGACGATTTCACGGCCACGATGCGGTCGTTCTCGATAATGGCACTCATTGCACGGTCGCCTTCAAGCAGCGTTCCGCCAAGCGAGGTGAACAGCGACCGCAGGTGGTCCGACAGTTCATGACCGGCACAGGTGGGTGGCAAGGTGGGCACCACGCTCAACCGTCTATCCAGCCGCTCATTCATTTCAGTCAATTCAATGTCTCCGAAGATGTGCGGTACCAGCACAGGGCATTGTCCCTCAAAGCCATCAAGTTGCTTGAGCAATGCTTCGCCCTGTTTTTGGCGGGCAAGCGCTGGCGCTTTAAGGGCAGCTTTGCCCACCGAGGTGATATTGAGTTCAAGTTCTTTCACATGCACTTCGGCGCCTGCCTTTCGCAAGCCCTCGGCGAGGAACTCAACGGGAAAATCAAGAAATGGCTTGTAGTAAGCGACCACAAATTGCCGGCCCGCAAGACTGGGCTTGCTGAATGCCGTCAGGTGAACTGGCGTGAGCCAGGTGGGCTTGAGTGCGCCCATGGGAGTAAGCCTATACTGGTTAACGACGGGGCATGGTTGCGCAGCAACTTCGCCACGGCTTGGTGGCGCAACGGCCAGTTGGCTAATCATTTCATAGGCTTGCTCGGCAAGTTGCCCGATGCGTTGTGCGCCATGAGTAGCTACGACTTTAGCATAAGGGTGACTGGGGTCGAGTTTGCCGATTGCCTCAAAGGGGCGCTCCACCACATTGCCCTCGCTGTCATAGCCGAGCAGGTCGAAACTGCCGCTGTGCATGGGCAATGTGCCCGAGCCCGGAGCAAGGACAGCCACACGCTTGCCCGCTTGTGCCAGCGCTATGGCACAGGTCATGCCACTCAGGCCTGCTCCTATTACTAACACATCGTACCTCATATTTCTTTGTCTTTTATAGTTTTCATAATCTGATCCACACCACACAGGTCCTGATACACCAGCGCTGTGTTATAGGCTTCGCTCAATGTGTTGCTCCATGTCACGGGACGCATGCCTTTCCAGCGTTCGTTCATGAAGTTAACAAGACGCTTCATCGCCTCGTCTTCACCCTGACGGGCGCACATCTTGCGAGCCACACGACAGGCACATATTCGGCCTTGGCAAGGCCCCATGCCCAGGCGGGTGCGGCGCCTCAGGGCATCGAAGTCCACATCGTCGTCCTCGTTCAAGATGGTCTCCACCTCGTGCTCGGTCACGCCCTCGCAGGTGCACAGCAAGCGGTTGTTCTTGTCGTGTCGCCAAGGTTTCGATATGGTAAAGTCGTGCCATGTGGTCGATGTTGAAGCGGCTGCGCTGTCGCTGCCAGGCAAGGCGGTTGTGGCCGTGGCGCAACGCCGGCGCAAGTGCAGTTTCTTGCAGGCCAGGTCGGTCGCCATTTGCGCCATGAGCCTGTAAGTCATCATTTTTCCGCCAGTGATGGTGATAAAGTTCTCCACGCCATCGCGCTCGCTGTGGTCGATGCACGAGATGCCTCGGCTCACATTGCGGCCTGTGGGGTCATCATCGTCGGCAACAAGAGGACGCACCCCCGCGTAGGCCCTGAGCACGCGCGTGTGAGCAATGGCAGGCGCCAGTTTCACGCCCTCGGTGAGCAGCATTTGAGCCTCTTCAACCGTAACGCTCATATCCTCAATCTCCTCGATAGGCACGCGGCGGCTCGTGGTGCCCAGCACGCACACATTGCCGGTTGGCACCAGTATGTCGGCATTGGCAGGCTTGCGGCATCGGTTAATCACCATCTTGTTCACGCGCTGGCCCAGCAACAGCAACGCCCCGCGGGCAGGGAGCATCTTGAGTTCCACCCCTGCCAGTTTGGCAATCAAGCAGCTCCAGATGCCTGCTGCATTGATCACCACGCCGGCATCCACCCGTTTCTGTTCGCCACTGAGGTTGTCGCGCAAAGTCACTGCAGTCACGGTGTTCTGGTCGCGGTGAATGGCCACCACCTCGTGATAGGTGAGCACCGTGGCACCGTGCAGCTGTGCATCAAGCACATTGCTCATGGTGAGCTTGAAGGGGTCGATCGAGGCATCGGGCACCAGCACTGCACTCACAAGGGTTGGATTCACTGCAGGCTCAATGCGTCGCGCCTCGGCAGCGTCAATCACCTCGGCGTTGATGCCCGCCTCGTGGCACGACTCTACCAGTCGAGCCTGGTAGGCAAGGTCGTCTTCGGGCAACGAGATAAACAGGCCGCCGGTGGGTTCAACGCAATGCCGGGCAATTCGGCACAATATCTTGTTCTCTTCGATGCATTCGCGGGCATTCTCCAGGTCGGTCACCGCATAACGCGCGCCGCTGTGCATCAGCCCGTGATTGCGGCCCGTGGTGCCATAGGTCAAGTCATGACTCTCCACAAGCAGCGTGCTCATGCCGCGCATGGCGCAGTCACGCGCCACACCAGCACCCGTCACGCCGCCGCCCACAATCACCACATCATATTGTGAAAGCAATTTCTCTGTCATCTGCAATCTCTTTATCCCGATTCAATCAAGATTTTTCGCTCGGGGTTTTAACTTTACGGCAAAGTTACACAAACATTTTGAAGTAATCAAGTACTGTGTGAGTTATCTGTTGGCATATTTCTGATTTACATTTTGCGCCTAAAAAATAAATTAAATTGATTGTTTTTTGAAGATTTGTGTTTAAATTTGCAGTGTAAACTAATTCTATTCATTTTTAAAAATTGTTTTTTTATGAAAAAGTTATTTCTGATGTTGATGGCTGTTGCAGCCCTTACATTTGTTTCGTGTGACAAAGGCAACAAAGGTGGCGAAGGTTCTCAAGCAACTCAAGAAGAAGAGTTCAAGGGACAGGCCTTCGAGGGTGCTAACTTCACCATGCAATTCCCCGAGTGGATGAAGACCACCTACACCAGTGACGGTACTATCAATGCTGCCGACACCACCAGTGGCGAAATCAAGATGGACGCAACTTTCAGCGATTTTCCCTGCAAACCCGAAGACTTCAAGAGGTATGCCGAGAATATGGGCGCCAACCCCATGTTCAAAGATTACAAGTTTGACGAACCCGTCATCAACGACAACATCATGACCTTCAAGGGCGTGCTTGGCGAGGATGCCATGACCTGCTTTGTGGTTTATCTGGGCGAGAAGGCCGGTGTTGCTGGCTCGTTCAAGTATCCTGTTGCCAAGGCTGCCGATGCCGAGAAGGTGATCATGCCTGTGGTCAAGACCATCCAACTCAAGAAATAAATCACACCTCTCCACCCGATGCCACTCATCGGGCCCGTGATTTCAAGCCCAAAAAGGCTGAGCCCCCAAGCTCAGCCTTTTCTTTGTCCTAAACCCAACTGTCTTACTACCACACAACGAGGCAACCACTGTTTAGAGGTTATTCTCCCACTCCTCATGGAGCCTGTACCACTTCTCGCTATGAGCACCTAAAGCACCTATCTGCCGAGGATGAGCCAAAGGAAGCAATCGGTATTCTTTTCCATGGATAACAACCGGCGAGCATTTGCCATAACCGTGCAAATCCACATATTCCTGCAAAGTCTTAAATTTCACATCAGCCACCCGATTAATAAACTGCCGAATTGGGATATCACCAAGCAGAATCAACAACTTTGCCTGTGATTCTTCCAATTCTGAAACAATCTCCTCACTGCGTGATTTGCCACAAAAAAGTGTCGGCCTTTTTGGAACAGTCACAGCATTCAGACCATACTGGCTGATTTTTGGATTATACTCCTTCTCTATCACTCTCAACTGGCCTGGATTCAACCTTGTTTCAGGCAAGAGGTCACACAACCACGCATCTTCACGCACCCATCCCAATGGAGCAAGAATGTGATCATCTAAAACTTTTGCCGACGGACCATTAAGATGACTGCCTGCAGGTTCAAGTGTACCCAGTTCTTCTGGGATATGAATTCTGCCAATAATCTCTGACGCTTCTTGCGGGTTCCCATCCCAAAAAATCCGTGGTTCGCTTGCCACTGCAAGAGCAGGGCACACCACTTTACCATCTTTTTTCCATCGCGCATGAACTGCACTTGCATACACGCCAAGCACGAAAACCTTTTTGGGACTTCTATCTTCTTGAACCAATGGATGAACGGGCTCGCCAAACGGAAAATAATATTTCATATTCATATTAATTGTTTGTTATTATAGATTGATTGTTATTATAGATTGATTTTCTCGCATCAAGTCACCTGAAACTGCATCATTCTCAACTCTTAAGTTTCTTGTTACAAATGTATGCTAATCTTATCAAAATTCCAAACAACCTCATAATAATGTTGGCATTTTTCCTCACAATTATCTTCACCCCGATAACCTGCGGAATGTGCCATTTTTTTACCCGTTTCCGCAACTTATCTAACGAAAAACGACCAAAAACAGTAGTTTTTCGCAAGTTTTTCTGACATTGACTATTGGGCATAAAACAACAAGAGCCGGCGCGGTAGCGTCGGCTCTGTCTATAAGAAGCCACATCAAAGGATGATGGATGAAACTCCGATAAATACAGGATTTGAGGGCGTCAGCATCTTTGTAATCCTCCGGTCGCAGAAGACACCCCGAGGGGTCGAGGCCCGCCATTGACGAAGACGCCTTACTCGGCATTTCATAATTGTTTGAAGAGTATCCCAATCTGCTTTGATGTGGACAATTTTTCAATGATCGTTTTATCGATAGCAAAGATAGTGCATTAAATTGAAAAAAGCAAATTTTTCCCACATTTTCTCATAGGCATTTGCTCTTTTTCTTGCATAACTCAATCCTTTTTTATTTGGTACTTCCTGAAAAAAACGCTAAATTCGCATTCCAAACAAGAAGCACAAACCAAAAACCAGCAGCAGCATGTACCAGCCATTAGCCGAAAGATTGCGTCCCAAGTCGCTCGACGATTACATTGGTCAACAGCACCTTGTGGGCGAGGGTGCCGTGATTCGCCGCATGATCGAGAGCGGCAACATCTCCTCCTTCATTCTGTGGGGACCGCCGGGAGTGGGCAAGACCACCCTGGCACGCATCATTGCCGAGCAGACCAAGGTGCCCTTCTACACCCTCTCGGCCGTGACGAGCGGCGTCAAAGAGGTGCGCGAGGTACTCGACCGCTGCCGCAAAGACGCCACAAGCATGTTCACCCAGGGCAGGCCCGTGCTGTTTATCGACGAAATTCACCGCTTCAACAAGTCGCAGCAAGACTCCCTTCTCGGCGCTGTCGAGAATGGCACCGTCACGCTCATTGGCGCCACCACCGAGAATCCCTCGTTCGAGGTCATCAGGCCGCTCCTCTCGCGCGCACAAATCTATGTACTCAACCCACTCGACAAGGACGACCTGCTTCGCCTGCTCGACCATGCCCTGAAGACCGACAAGATGTTTGAGGGGCGCGAAATACGCGTGGAGCAGACCGAGGCACTGCTGCGCTTCTCGGGCGGAGATGCACGCAAACTGCTCAACATCCTCGACCTCATCATGCAGTCGCTCGGCACAAACGAACCCTTTGTGGTCAACGACGAGATTGTGACCAGCCGGCTGCAACAGAATCCGCTCGCCTTCGACAAGAATGGCGAGATGCACTACGACATCATTTCGGCCTTCATCAAGAGCATTCGTGGCAGCGACCCCGATGCCGCCGTTTACTGGCTCGCACGCCTCATCGAGGGCGGCGAAGACCCCAAGTTCATTGCGCGACGCCTGTGTATCCTCGCCGCCGAGGACATAGGACTGGCCAACCCCAACGCCCTGCTGCTCGCCAATGCCACTTTCGACATCATCAACAAGATAGGCTGGCCCGAAGGCCGCATACCGCTGAGCGAGTGCGCCATCTACCTGGCAACCTCAGCCAAGAGCAACAGCGCCTACCTCGCCATCGGCGCCGCCCAGCAACTCGTGCAGCAGACCGGCAATGCGCCCGTACCCCTGCACTTGCGCAACTCTCCCACCCAACTCATGGAGGAACTGGGCTATGGCAAGGACTACAAGTATGCCCACGATTTCCCGGGTCACTTCGTCTATCAGGAGTATATGCCCGAAGAGTTGCACCACCCCACCCTGTGGCAACCGCAGGAGAACCCGTCAGAGGCCCGCATGCGTGAACGCATGGAGCACCTCTGGGGCAAGAAATCCGACCCTCAATAACACGCTTTTCCATCATGAGAACTTACCTGACCTCATTTCTGACGGCACTGCTGTTCCTGCTACCGTGCCGACTCTATGCCGACCAATACGATGCCGAGGCCAAGCGTTACGCTGCATGGCTCGCGCCCTATCTCGCCACACCCGACAAGGCCGACTATAGCGAGGCTTTCTACGAGAACAATTGCCGCTTCTCGCTCGAGGCGTTGCACGAGCTGCAATGGAACATTCCCGACGACATTTTTCGCCACTTTGTGCTGCCCGTGAGGGTGAACAACGAGAACCTCGACATGGCAAGAGAAGTGTTCTACAACGAACTCAAGGACAGGATAAAAGGCCTCTCAATGGAACAGGCCATACTGGAAGTGAACCACTGGTGCCACGAGAAGGTGAGTTATCGCCCCAGCGATGCCCGCACCAGCAGCCCGCTGGCAACCGTCAAGACCGCCTATGGCCGTTGCGGCGAGGAATCGACATTTCTGGTGGCGGCACTGCGCTCGGTGGCCATCCCAGCCCGTCAGGTCTACACCCCGCGCTGGGCGCACACCGACGATAACCACGCATGGGTTGAGGCCTGGGCCGACGGTCGCTGGCACTTCCTCGGCGCTTGCGAACCCGAGCCGGTGCTCGACTTGGGCTGGTTCAACGAGAGTGCCTCGCGCGCCATGCTCATGCACACCAAGGTGGTGGGCGACTACCACGGTCCCGAGGAGGTAATGAGCCGAACTCCGTGCTATACCGAAATCAATGTCACCAGCAATTATGCTCCCACCTCACGGGTCGACATCAGCGTGGTCGATGCCAGTGGAGCGCCCGTTGCCGACGCCCTCGTGGAGTTTAAACTCTACAACTACGCCGAGTTCTACACCATGGCAAAGAAAACCACCGACCACAATGGCTCAACTTGGCTCACAGCGGGCAAGGGCGATCTGCTTGTCTGGGTCACCAAGGGCGACCTCGTGGCACTCAAGAAAGTGTCGTGGCGAGAAAACCATACCGAAACCATCATTCTGAAAGACAATCATTTGCCCACTGCCTTAGACCTCGACATCGTGCCACCGCCATCGCAGTTCACCCCGCCGATGGTCACACCCGAGCAACGCGAAGAGAACGATCGTCGCAAGGCGCAGGAAGACTCCATTCGACATGCCTACGAAGCCACAATGCCTGTCGAAGCGTGGCGTGGAAACTACCGCACAATTCAGCAATTCCTGGCGCAAAGCCCCAACAAGGTCATGGCACAGCGGTTGCTCGAGGTCATCAGCGAGAAGGACCTGCGCGACATCACCCTCGATGTGCTCATGGATAATATCACAGAAACCACCGACACCAGAGAACTCTATTGCCGCTATGTCATGTGCCCTCGAGTCGAGAACGAGTGGCTCACGCCCTATAAAGCCTTTTTCCGCAACGAGTTTCGCGATAAAATCAAAGATTTCTTCGATCTGATAACCTGGACCCAAGAAAACATAACCATTGATGAGCAGCACAACCCGCAGGGACTCCGTCAGCAGCCCATCAGCGTCTACCGCACCCGCAAGACTGACGCCCTGGGCCGCGCCATCTTCTTTGTGAGCGCCGCACGCAGCCTGGGCATGCCCACGCGCATCAATGAGGTGAACGGCAAGATCGAGTTCTACTCCCCCTTTCATGGCGGAGGATGGCGAGAGGTGAAATTTGAAGAGGGGCTATTCAGCAAACCGGCAAAATACGGCATTCTCCGATTCAAATTCACACCCAATCAGGAACGCTCCGACCTCGCCTACTACACCCATTTCACCCTGAGCCGTATCGTCAACGGTTCGCCGCAACTGCTCACCTACCCCGAAGATGCCACCTGGAGCAACACTTTCAGCAAGGGCACGGTACTCGAGGCTGGCACCTATCTGCTTACCACTGGCAACCGCCTGAGCAACGGCAGCGTACTGGCTCATACCACCTGCTTCACCATCAATCCCGACGAAATTGCCGAAGTCGACCTCAATCTGCGCAACGAAACCACACTGGTGCATGTTTTGGGCAGCATCAACACCGCCAGCCGTTACCTTGACCTGAAAACAGGCAATGAAACCGCACTGTTGCCAAGCCAGGGGCTGTGCGTCATAGGCTTCATTGCGCCCAACCACGAGCCCACCAACCACGCCCTGCGCGACATTGCAATTTGTGCCACACAGTTCAACGAGAAACAACTGCCCATCACACTCCTCACACGCAACGCCGACGAGATGAACCGACTCAACCGTGCCGAGTTCGCCAACCTCCCCGCTACCGTTACATGGGGCATTGACACCGCCGACGCGCTCTCTCAAGCCATCAACGCCCTGCATCTGCAGCCTGCAAGCCTGCCCGTTTTCCTCATTTGCGACAAATCAGGAAATGTCTATTTCAAGCAGCAAGGCTACACCATCCACCTCGGCGACCAGCTCCTCAAAACTCTAAACAGCATTCAATCAGACAATTAATGACTATTGATGACTATTAAAAATATTCTTGCAATAACAAACTCATTGTCACCAATTGTCTGACTTTTCATAACCGCGACAATTGTCTGAAATATTTGTGAATAAACTTTAATGGAGCGCTAACTTTTGCACTTGTGCACGCATTTTAGTAATTTTGCACGATTTTTTATCAAGATATATAATATAAACTTAAATATTTTTGACTATGAGTTTAAACATCATTGTGCTGGCCAAGCAGGTGCCCGATACCCGCAATGTCGGCAAAGATGCAATGAAGGCCGACGGCACCATTAACCGTGCCGCCCTGCCTGCCATCTTCAACCCCGAAGACTTGAATGCCCTCGAGCAGGCGCTCAGGCTCAAGGAGCAGCATCCCGGCTCTACAGTGGGCATGCTCACCATGGGTCCCCCAAGGGCTGGTGAAATCATCCGTCAGGGTCTGTTCCGCGGAGCCGACACTGGTTGGTTGCTGACCGACCGACTCTTTGCCGGCGCCGACACCCTCGCCACCAGTTATGCCCTTGCCACTGCCATCAAGAAGATTGGCAAAGTCGACATCGTGATTGGCGGACGCCAGGCCATCGACGGCGACACCGCACAGGTGGGTCCCCAGGTTGCCCAAAAGTTGGGTCTCAATCAGGTGACCTATGCCGAAGAAATCCTGAAAGTGGAAAACGGCGTGGCCACCATTCGCCGCCACATCGATGGCGGTGTAGAGGTGGTCGAAGCACCCCTGCCCGTGGTGATTACCGTGAACGGCAGCGCCGCTCCCTGCCGCCCCTGCAACGCCAAGCTGGTGATGAAGTACAAATATGCCACCTGCCCCATGGAACGCACTGGCGACGAGCCCTGGAAGGAACTCTACGACGAGCGTCCCTACCTCACCCTCAACGAGTGGAGCGTGGCCGATGTCGACGGTGATCCCGCACAATGTGGTCTCAGTGGCTCGCCCACCAAGGTAAAGACGGTGAAGAACATCGTCTTCCAGGCCAAAGAGAGCAAGACCCTCACAGGCAGCGATGCCGATGTCGAGGGCGTGATTCGTGAATTGTTAGATGAAAAGATAATCGGTTAATGGTAGAAGTTATGAATAACGTATTTGTTTATTGCGAAATCGAAGGCACTACTGTTGCCGAAGTATCTCAAGAATTACTCACCAAGGGGCGCAAGCTCGCCAACCAGCTGGGCGTGGAACTCCACGCCGTGGTGGCAGGCACCGGCATCAAGGGTGCTGTTGAAGAGCAAATTCTGCCCTATGGTGTTGACAAACTCTTTGTTTTCGATGGCGAGGGACTCTTCCCCTACACCTCGGCTCCCCACACCGACATCATGGTGAATCTCTTCAAAGAGGAGCAGCCCCAGATTTGCCTCATGGGTGCTACCGTGATTGGCCGTGACCTCGGTCCCCGCGTGTCGTCATCGCTCACCAGCGGCCTCACTGCCGACTGCACCGAACTGGAAATTGGCGACTACGACGATCCCAAGACCGGCGAGCACTTCGACAATCTGCTCTATCAAATTCGTCCTGCCTTCGGCGGCAACATCGTCGCCACCATCGTCAACCCTGAGCACCGCCCCCAAATGGCAACCGTGCGCAGCGGCGTGATGCAGAAGGCACTCTACAACGGCAAAGCCCGTGGCGAGGTTGTCTATCCCCAAGTCGACAAGTATGTGCCACAAGAGAGTTATGTGGTGAAAGTTCTTGAACGCCATGTCGAGGCTGCCAAGCACAACCTCAAGGGCGCTTCAATCGTGGTAGCCGGTGGCTATGGTGTGGGCAGCAAGGAAGGTTTCGACCAGCTGTTCCAGCTTGCCAAGGAACTGCACGGCGAGGTGGGCGCATCGCGTGCCGCCGTCGATGCCGGTTGGGTCGACCACGACCGTCAGGTGGGCCAGACGGGTGTCACTGTGCACCCCAAGGTCTACATCGCTTGCGGCATCTCGGGTCAGATTCAGCACATCGCCGGCATGCAAGATGCAGGCATCATCATCTCGATCAACAACGACCCCGACGCACCCATCAACAAGATTGCCGACTATGTGATCGTGGGCACTGTTGAAGAAGTGGTTCCCAAACTCATCAAGTACTATAAGCAGAACAGCAAATAAAACCAAGAATTATGGCTAACTACTATACCGACCATCCCGAAATCGCGTTCCACCTCAACCACCCGCTCATGAAGCGCATTGTGGACCTCAAGGAACGCAACTATGAAGACAAGGACAAGTTCGACGACGCCCCCGTGAACTACGACGACGCCATCGAGAACTATAAGCGCATCCTCGACATCTGTGGCGATGTGGCTGCCAACATACTTGAGCCCAACTCCGAGGCTGTGGACCAGGAAGGTCCCCACTTGGAGAACGGCCGCATGATTTATGCCAGCAAGACATTCGAGAACATCGACGCTACCCGCAAGGCAGGCCTTCACGGCGTTTCGATGCCTCGCCGCTACGGCGGTCTCAACCTGCCTAACACTGTATTCTCGATGCTCTCCGAACTCATTGCAGCCGCCGATGCCGGTTTCCAGAACATCTGGTCGCTCCAGAGCTGCATCGACACACTCTATGAGTTTGGCAATGAGGAACAGCGCCAGAAATTCATTCCCCGCGTGTGTGCAGGCGAGTCGATGTCGATGGACCTCACCGAGCCCGATGCCGGTAGCGACCTGCAGCGCGTCATGCTCAAGGCCACCCGCGACGAGGAGAACAACTGCTGGCGTCTGAACGGCGTGAAGCGCTTCATCACCAATGGCGACAGCGACATCCACCTGGTGCTCGCCCGCTCTGAGGAAGGCACCACCGACGGCCGCGGTCTGTCAATGTTCATCTACGACAAGCGCGACGGCGGCGTGGATGTGCGCCACATCGAGAACAAGCTGGGCATCCACGGCAGTCCCACCTGCGAACTCGTCTACAAGAACGCACGCGCCGAACTGTGCGGCAGCACTCGCCTAGGCCTCATCAAGTATGTGATGGCGCTCATGAACGGCGCACGCCTGGGCATCGCAGCCCAGAGTGTGGGTGTGGAACAGGAAGCCTACAACGAGGCACTCGCCTATGCCAAGGAGCGTGCCCAGTTTGGCAAGAAGATTATTACCTTCCCCGCCGTTTATGACATGCTCTCGCGCATGAAAGCCAAACTCGATGCCGGCCGTTCGCTGCTCTATCAGACTGCCCGCTATGTCGATATCTACAAGGCACTCGAGGACATCGCCCGCGACCGCACCCTCACCCCCGAGGAGCGTCAGGAGATGAAGAAATATACCCGCCTGGCCGACGCCTTCACTCCGCTCGCCAAGGGTATGAACTCGGAGTATGCTAACCAGAACGCCTACGACGCCATCTCGGTGCACGGCGGCAGCGGTTTCATCATGGAGTACAAGTGCCAGCGACTGTATCGCGACGCCCGCATCTTCTCCATCTACGAGGGTACAACCCAGCTGCAGGTGGTGGCTGCTATTCGCTATGTGACCAACGGCACCTACCTCTCAATCATGCAGGAGATGCTGCAAAACGAGGTAGCCGAGGAGATGAAGCCCCTCAAGGCACGCGTCGAAGGTCTGGTGAAACTCTACGAGCAGGCACTTGCCAAGGTTAAGGAAGCTAACGACAACGATGTGCACGACTTCCTGGCACGCCGCCTCTACAACATGACCGGCGACATCATGATGTCGCTGCTCATCATCGACGACGCAAGCCGCGCTCCCGAGCTGTTTGCCAAGAGCGCCAATGTGTATGTTCGCCATGCCGAGGAAGAGGTGCTCGGACACCACTGCTACATCATGCACTTCAGTGCCGAAGACCTCGAGGCCTTCCGCCCTGCCGAAATCGCACAGGCTCAAGAATAACCCACTGCTGTTACAGTGCAATCCATAAAACAAGAGGGCACGCCCATGTGGCTTGCCCTCTTGCTTTTGTATTTAAGCCAATTTGTCTTTAACCCAATTTCGGGTTAATCCATCATATGCCCATGATAATGTTGATGAGTGCGCTCACATCGCTCACATTCACATTGCCGTCGCCGTTCACATCGGCGAGGAACAGGTCGGTAGGCATGGTGCCTAATATCATATTTATGAGAACAGACACATCACTCACATTCACAAAGCCGTCGCCGTTCACATCGCCAAAGACATACCTTATCCAGGAGAAATAGCCCGGATCTGAACTGCCACCATCGATGTGGGCATAGGCTTTGTCGATATGATTCTCATCATAAGTGGTGCCCATATAGCCCATAATGTTATAACAATCGCCAAACATATACTCCGATTTTTCGGTGGTCACCGCGGCGGTGCTCCATTTTCCGCCTACAAAGACGACGGCGAGATGCTCGCAAGACTCAAACATGCAACGCATATCGGTCACCTTGGCGGTGTTGAAACTGCTCAGGTCGAGCGCTTGCAAATTCTCACACAAATAGAACATGTAAAACATCGAAGTGACATTAGCCGTATTGAAGTTTCTCAGACTCAGCTTCGTGAGACTGCGGCAATCATAGAACATCATTTTCATGTTAGTCACCTTGCTGGTGTTAAAACGGCTCACATCGAGAGTCTGGAGGCCGCTGCAACAAGAGAACATGCTGCTCATGTCGGTAGCCTGGCTGGTGTTCAAATGGCTCACGTCGAGGCTTTTCAACTCCCTACACTCGTAAAACACACCGATGAAATCGGTCACTTTCGAAGTATTGAAATGGCTCAGATCTATGCTACTGAGTTTTTTGCAGTAGCCGAACATGAATCTCATCGTGGTCACATTATCGGTATTGAGATAATTCAAACCTGTGATGCTGGTGAGTTTTCTCATCTCATAAAACCAGTAAGCGGTGCTGGTGGGGCGAGCCTGAGCAAACGACGGGTCGAATACAACACGCTCCACCTGATTGCAAGTGCCGTCACTATGCCAAGCAGGGCGTTCTAAATCTGAATTCAAGGCATAAGCACCCGAGGGACGGGTTCCGTAATAAAAAGTGAGGGTAGCATTGCTGCTGGTGTAGATCGCATAGCCCTCGGCAGCCCATGCGGTCACACAGGCTGCCAGCGCCACGAGGCAAGTCAGTAATAATGCTGTTAATTTTTTCATATCATTAAGATTTTGTTGTTATTTCTCTGTTGCAAAGATCTTTGTTCTAATCATCAAGGTTTGTTTGAACATAAACATCTCTGATGATTGCGCCATTAGAATCTTCCAACGCTTGGATGGTTACAGTGTTGGAATTAAAATTTTGGCAGGGTCCTGAATAAAGATACATTTTATTATCGCTTTTGTTGGCCAAATACATTATGCCATCTTTAATGTTAAAATAATTAGTCCTGTTGATATTCAATGACTCGTCGTCGGCATAGATTGTCCTGCTGGCACCAAACTTATAGCACAATACTCTGGAAAGATAATTAGAGTCGCCATAATAAAAAGCACTATTGTAATAAATAAATGGTGGAAGATTCCATTTTTGCAAATAAAACCTGAAGGCACCTTCCCACACTGCGCTAGAATCGCCTGTAGCAGAGTAATCGCCAGCAAAAAGATTTAATCCAGAGGAAGTAGTGTATTTCAAAATAATAGCTTTGGTTAAATGATCTTGATAGCTATTATAGTATTTATAGAATGTTTCACCAAAGGCATAGACAGAACCATCAGTGCTTAAACTCAATTTCTTGATCCAAGTGCGTTGGAAAGGATAATAATAGGCCGAGGTTCCATCAACAACAATTAGTGAACTGGTCATATCAGCTCCAAGAGATCCGTAAGCAAGGTTAGACACTAAACCTGCAAGGTAAATTTTACCTGTGTTGTCATCAACCAATATATCATCTATCACAAAAGGATTTGCATAATAAATTGCAGATTTGTTCTTGTATAGTGTTGTTATGATGCGCTCAGAGTTCACTTCGTCACCACTGGTATAATACACATTATTGTTTTTGTCAACCCATAATTTTGGAAAGACAGTCGTAGTATAATTGTTGTTAACACCTCTTACTGCCCATTTCAAGCCATCGATATATTTTCCGAATACGCCGCCAGTGCTGGCTCCTGTGGTTTTGAATATCGCAGTTTTTGCGCTGATATTGTAGGTGGAATTGGTGAGCAATATGTGTGCTGTGTTGCCATGAACAAAAATTTTATCTATTGAGTTATAGTCACTCACATCATTGTTGTAAAAAGTCGCTCGACGCTGTGTATTGCGCCAAATGGCGGGGTGGTCATCCTTGCTTCCTACCATCCAAACGGTGGGCCCCACTTTCACCTCATAGGTGTAGGTGCAGTTGATGTTGTCCTTGGTTTTAAACTTGATGTTGAGGGTGGTGGTTCCCACCTTGTGGGCCGTGACATTCACCTGCGTGTTGTCGTAGTTAACGTCGATTATGCCGTTATTTGACGATGTGACGCTGGTCATCGTGCCCCGGTCGTCGGAGTTGTTGCCATCGTAGGGTCTGAAAATGATGTTGGTGCCCACATTGATGTTGACATTTTGGTAGGTTGAGCCAGCATTAAGGCGGTAAGATGTTCTATCGTCATAGTTGTAGTACCGCATCGAGAGGTCACGGTTCCATCCGTTTTGCCAAGGCGAGTAGATGCTGGTCAGGTAGCAACCTTGCTTGAGCTCGTCCTGTGTGTAGTTCCACCAGTAGGCATATCCATTACTCTTGGCATAGTTGAGCGTTAGCCAGCCGCTGGTGCGTGTTCCTTTCTCCCACACACCGTAAGCATGGCCGCGATGCTGGCTATCGATGTCGATGACGGGTGCACGAGAACTCTTCTCGAAGGAACCGTATGTATATTGCGACAGCCGCATGATTCTGGTGAGTGCGTCCAGGTGGGTGACGCTGCCGTAGAAGTAGTCACCCTCATTGGCGGCATAGACATCGACCCTCGATACAAAGTGATAAAGAATAAGATCGCGGATCGTAATATAAAACTTGTTGTCCTTAAGTGTTACGGAATAGTTGGCAGCTTTGTTTACACACGCTACATCGCCAGTGAGTGGGATGTGGTTATAGTAGGAATTCTCCAAATCGGCATGCTGCACGTAGGCTGCACACAGTGTGCCTCCCGAGGTCTTGAAGCCCTGTTTGTTGTTGCCATTCACATCTCGCAATACCCACTTGCCGCCGGTGCGCACCATGGCATACACATTCTGGCAAGCTTCATCACTGTAGTCGGGGTCAACGGCAATGAAAATCACGTCGCCCTCGGCCCACTGATGCAGGGGCGTAGTACCCGATGTGGAACCCGAATTGGGGATGAAATCGGCCATGGTTATCACCGAGCCGCCAGTGCTGCCACCAATGGTGTTGCCCAGTATGATGTTGATGAGTTCTGTGACATCGCTCACATTCACACGGCCGTCGCCGTTCACATCGGCACGGCTCTGGTCCATGGCGGTGCTGCCCAGAATCATGTTGATGAGTGCGCTCACATCGCTCACATTCACGCGTTCGTCATTGTTCACATCACCCGCGGGCTTACCCTCGTCGATCACAAAGTCGCTGGTATCGATAGCCATCGCGCTAAAGGCCGCCAGCGCCACGAGGCAAGTCAATAAGAGTGCTGTTATTTTTTTCATATAGTTAAGTATTATGTAGGTTATTAATTCCTTGTTTACAGTCAACCAATGCCCAGGATGATGTTGATGAGTGCGGTCACATCACTCACGTTCACGCGACTGTCACCGTTCACATCGCCACGAGCCTGATTCATGGGCGTGATGCCCAAAATCATGTTAATCAGGGCGGTGACATCACTCACATTCACCTTTCCGTCACCATTCACATCGCCACGCAAGAAGGTTGGATTGCCACTGATGGTCACCCACGCATTCCTGACGATGTTGCCGTTGGCATCACCAACGAAGTAGTTATCCAAACTGGAATAGTAAACCGGCTGGCCGCCTTGTGGCTCGGTGATAGTGCCTGCAAGCAACTCGCTATAACCCAACGATGCAAATTTGCCAAAGCCTCTGAGTTGGGCATCCGGACTGTTGACGCTCAAGTTCCCCAACGAAATCACACCAATGCCATCAGAAGAATTATTGCCGGCTTTCACCTTGACCGATTCATTGATGGTTAAGTCCTTGTATCCTGCAAGTGCCACAATCAGCCCCGAGCCACCTGTCGATGTCACAGTCAGTTCTCCGTTACCGCCTATCTGTGCTGATTCAACGAGCGAAACAACTTCTTTCGAAGCCGACAGCTTATTAGTGCCTGTCGTGTTGATGACCAGACCCGGTATTTCGCTTCTCAGGGCCGCAGTAGTGGCACTGCTGCTGGTGATAGTTGCTCCATTAAGCGTGAGCATGCCACCGGTGGAGCCACCTTCGAAGGTCACGGTGCCGTTGCCCAGCACATCGTCCTTGTTCACGCTATTGACTTGCGTTCCGGCAATCCATAGCGGGTATTTATCGCCGCTGACGGTTACCACGCAGCTTGCTTCCTTGCCGCCGGCGCTGAAGGTGATGGTGGCCGATTCGCCTATCATTTCGGGGTTGTCGGTCATGGTCACCACATAGGTCTCAATGCCGGTGGTGGTGACATAGGCCACGGTTGCCACATCGGGGTTGCTGCTGGTGATGGTGCTGTTGCCATACTGACGCCAAGCGTCGGGCAGGTCACTGGTGATGTCCAGTTGCAGCTTGCCACCAAGGGGCACTTCGGCCTCCTCAGGACTGATGCTGAGGCTGTAGATGGGTCTTTCCACTACTCTCACTGTCAGATAGCCGTAGCCATAGCTCACATTGTTCACCTTGTGTGACACAGTGAAGAAATAGGTGTGGTTCGTGAGCATATCGCTCGTGTTGGGAATCAGGGTGATGGTGCGGTTCTCCTTGTCGACGGTGAAGCTCGGACGACGCGAGGTCTGTGAGGCTACGCTGGGGAACGGGCCTTGCACCGCGCGGTAGGTTACCGTCACATTGCCGGGCAGGGTGGCGCGTCTCGGGAACACGGTGAAGGGAATGCCCTCAACCCTATTGTTGTAGTTGACAAGGGTATCGCCATTGTTGACAACTAACTTGTAGGGCATGAAGCTGCCGTTGTCCTCACTCACATTGAGGTAGAGTTGGGTAGAAGCCACCACGTCGTCGGGACCGCCATTGTCGGGAACAAGTTCCATGCCGAGCGCGAGCTGGTTGCAACCGCTCAGAATGGGCTTGAGATAGACCGTCTTGTAGCGCGTGTTGTCGCTCAACGGGGTGGTGCAGGCAGCGTTGGCATAAAGCTGGCAAACATTGGAGCCTGCCGTGGTGTTGTAGGTGATATAGAAGTCCTTACCGCGAATGCCGGCAAAGTCGGTGGCATTGCCGGGCAATGGATTGATGACCAGCTTGAGCACACCATTCTTCTTGGTGGTGTAGGTCACATGGCCATCGAGGTACTCCATCTCGGCGAAGTTGCCGCTGCTCTGCGGGGTCACGGTCAGCGACAATCCTTTTGTCACGGTCACATTGTCGAGCAGGATTGATTCGTCTTCATAACGCCCGCCCGGCAACCGTGTCTCAGTTTCCTTGTAACGAGTAGCCACATAATTTGCAACTCCCAGCGTACCGCCACTCATCGAGATGGTGCCGTTGCTTGTGGGCTTGATGGAGTTGGCCCACCAGCTGGCATCCTCAGGATTGTAGAGGAACTGGGTGAACTGCGACGGCGTGAGCAAGATGTATTCTTGAGTGCTGCGTGCGTTGGTCACCCTCACGTTGCCGGTGACATAGGTGAGTGTGGGCTTGACGGGGTAGTCCCAGTTCTCAAGCTTGTGAACATAGTATTGCTTTGTTGTGAGTGTGCCCTGGTAGCCGTCGAGCGATACCTCGGCGGTGATGAAGGCATCCACATCCTGTTGCGTGAAGGTGTAGCTCCAGGTGTCGCCGGTAATCACTTCCTCATGAATCAGGTCGCTGCTCTGTTCTTCATAGGGTCGGCGGTAGAGCCTGAGTGTCATCACGCAGTTCTCGTAGTTGCGATAAGGATTGAGCGGAGTCATGTTCACCTTCATGGTGTCGCCCGGCAGCACAATCTTGGTGTATGTGCCGCTCTCCCTCAGCAGGAAGGGGTTGTTCACTCCGGTGATATGTGACATGTACGGACGGTGCAGTTTCACATAGTCGGTGAATGGTATGGTTGCACTGGCGCCAAAGCTGGTGCCATTGTTGATGAGCACGCCGGGATAAGTTCCGGTGCGGCCCGATACCGAGCCTTGCGCTCCCACAGGTCGCACCAGATTGATTTGGGGTGTGTTTGCGCCATACACCGACCAGCTTGTGGCTTCAAGGGGATTGACCCCACCTTCAGAGTAGATTTCCCATGAGAAGTCGCTTTGTGGATTTAAGTTTATAATGTGTCCAAGAATGCCGTTCTGCGAATATCCGCGTGCAATGAGGTTACGGCAACTGATATTGATGGTTCCGGGCGACACGATGCCGTTCCTGCCCGTTGCGAGCAGGCTTTGACTCATCTGGTTGCCCTTGATGTCAATCAAGTTGCGGGCCCACAAGCCGTTTCCGTTATTGTTGGCTAAGGCTCTCACCTTACAGTTGTTGATGGTCATACTACCCTCGGCGTAGATGGCTGCGCTGGAGGTGGTGTTAACTTCAATCTTGCAGTTTTGGGCATTGAGTGAGTTGACATATAATCCCGCCGTTACTGTGGTTGAATTATAGCCCTTGTGGTTTATATAGATTTCACCACCGGTGAGATTTGCCTCCCCGGCGCGGATGCCGTCGGCTCCGTCATTAGTGAGCTTTGACAGGCTGAAGTAGCCACCGGTGACGTTGAATTGCATGATTTGGTTGTAGACATTACCCATACCCATGTATCCTTTCACCGTTACATGGCTCTGGCTGCCGGCTACTTCAAAGTAATCAAGATTCTCATTGGAAGTGTTGGGCCAACCTGTCACAGCTCCCTGGGGCGCCGAAATGGATACCGTACTGTTATTGATCAGCACTTCAGAGCCTCCCTTCGCCACAATGGCATTACCGTTGCGCGAAGTTATACTCGCGGTTGAGTTGTTCACTTCGAGTTTGCCGCCATGCAGCCCCAGGGTGTTGTCGTTGCCAGTGATGTAGACATAGCCTTCTCCCCTGATGGTGAGGCTCTTCACATTCATGGTGCTCATGGTCACGCCTGTTTCCTGGTCGATGTAGAACTTGGCGTGATTGCTCAGCACAATGGTCAGGTCGTTATCGGGAGCAAAAATCTCCTTCATGCTTAGGTTGCTCGACACGTTGAGCGTAGTGGCTCCGGCGCTGATTTTCACATGCTTGCCCGAGCATGTGGATTGCAGGTAATCGCCGGTGTAGCTGCTTGAGCCGTTGAGTGTCACATACTCATAGGCCTGTGCCGCTGTCACACTCGTGATTGCCACCAGCAGCATCAGCCACTTTCGCAACGTTTTCCTAATGCAAAATATCTTTTTCATGTTGTAGTTATTTTAGTGAATTAATTATATTGTCTATTAACCATAATCTATACACCAGAATGTGCAATTAGTCATCCAGGCTGGTCTGCAGCCACACATCGTAGATGGTGGAAGCTGCCGAGTTCTCCATAACTTTGCCGTCATTGTAGCTGTTGAGAGTGCTTGCCATTACCTTGCGTGCCGAGTTGGTGCCGGTGTCGAGCACCATGCCAATGTAGCCGTTCTTTATGTCGAACCTTATCGGCGAGTATTCGCTTGGGTAGGATGTGTAGGCGGCTGTCTGGCTTGCGCCAAGCTGATAGGTGCGGATGCCGCCGCTGTAATAGAACTTGTTACCTTCAAGAAGGAAGTTGCCCGGATTAATCAATGTTCCGCTGGAATTATAGTTTGAGCCTCCCATCGATAGGCCATTTTCACTCACTTGGCCTGTGTAGAGTTGCAATCCTCCCGATGCTGTATATCTCAGGAACACATTCTTTCCAAACGACCAGTAATAAGTATTATAATTACTGTCTCGTTCATAGAATCCAAAGGCATCAACATAGACCGACCCATCCTTCACAAACAATCGGTTAAGCAGATAGCGATTCCAATCCGTAACAAAGCAGCTATTGCTTGTTGTTAGTCTGGCAAAATAACCGGTGGCATCACCGAGAAATATATAAGGCTGGCCGAGCACTTCATCCCAGACACCAAAGTTGGAATAAATACCCGCAAAATATAGGTTGCCGCTGTCATCGGTGACGAGGTCGTTGATAATCCGTGAATCAGCACAAAACAGGACAGACCTGTTTTTATAGATATCGGTGCTCACGATGCAGTTGAATTCGTCAGTATAATTCTCCCTGTGGGCAGTAGTGTAGTAAACATTATTGTTCTTGTCGACCCACATGTGAGGAATACCGGCTATGTAACGGGTGGCATTGGGTTTTGTATATCTACAATAAATTTTTGAGGCACCGGTGAGGCCATCTTTATAGACATTGAAGTATCCGCCTCCATGGGCTCCTGTAGCCTTCAGAATCGCAGCTGTACCAGAGTAATAGGAAGTATTAGAATTTGATACATCTTTGCGCATCATCACATAGGCTGTGCTGCCGCGCACAATCACCTCGTTAGCGCTGGTATAATTGTCTCGGCCACTCAGCCAGCCGCTCTTGTCCTCCCAGTTGCGCCACAAGATAGGCTTGTTGTCCCTGGTTTTACCAGCGGCCCATACAGTGGGATTGACGGTGACATTGTAGGTATAGGTTGTGTTGACGCCGTCTTTGGTCTTGAACTTGATGGTGAGCGTGGTGGTACCCACCTTGTGGGCCACGACACTCACCTGCGTGTTGTCGTAGTTAACGTCGATTATGCCGCTATTTGACGATGTGACACTGGTCATAGTGCCCCGGTCGTCGGTGGTGGCACCATCACATG
>CACXLJ010000025.1 GCA_902768435.1 uncultured Bacteroidales bacterium
CTCCGTTACATAGCACTTGTAACGCGCTTGGGCGAGGAGCAGGGCATGGCGGGCACGCAGCATCTCGTCGGACTGCAAGGCGCGGGCGGTGTCGAGCGCCACCATCTGGCGCAAGGCAGCACTGTGCGCGGCAGTGTCGCTGGTGCGCAGCAGCGTGTCGGCGTGGTCGAGCACGGCCGTGACACGCGCATCATGCCCACCCCCACAGCCCCACAACAGGGCGGTGAAGAACAAGAGCAATATGCCAGACCAGCGTTTCATCACATCAATAACATGAAGAATGTGAACTATTGCGTTTTGGAGGAGATTACTCTTTTTCGCCGTAGAGGAGGTCGCCGGCGTCGCCGAGGCCGGGGACGATGTAGCTGTGCTCGTTGAGTAAATGGTCGATGTCGGCTGTCCATAGGGTGATGTTGTCCTTGGGGAGCCGCTCACTGATGAAGTCGATGGCCTGGTCGGTGGCGATGACGCTTGCCAGATGCACATGCTTGGGATGTCCCTTGGTCATGAGTGCCTGATAGGCAAGTTCCATCGACGAACCCGTGGCAAGCATGGGATCGGCAATGACCACGACCTTGTCGTCGATGCGCGGGCAGGCGATATACTCGATGTGCACCTTGAAGTCGTTGGTCTTCTCAATATACTTGCGGTAGGCCGACACAAAACCATTCTCGGCCTGGTCAAAAAATGTGAGGAAACCCTCGTGGAACGGTAGTCCGGCACGCAAAATGGTGGTAAGCACCACCTTGTCGGCCAGCACATTGGTCTTGGCC
Organism: uncultured Bacteroidales bacterium; assembly: GCA_902768435.1. Classification (GTDB taxonomy): domain Bacteria; phylum Bacteroidota; class Bacteroidia; order Bacteroidales; family Muribaculaceae; genus Sodaliphilus. The sequence continues at coordinate 774 of CACXLJ010000025.1, forward strand.
GTGCCCAACGGGGTAATGGTTTCCACTTCCTTATACTCGAGTCGCTTAGAGATTTCATAGGCCATAATCTGACCAATGCGGTGAATGTTGGCACGGAAACGCAGGCGTTCCTGCTGCCGGTTGCAGTCGCGCAGTTCGCTCATGAACTGCCCTACCAGTGAGTTTTGATTACAGAGATTGATAACTTCCATTTTTGTGGTTGAGGGTTGTAATGCGAGCAAGCTCGCGGTTGAGGGTTGAGGGTTGAGAGTTGAGGGTTATGGGGTTATGGGGTTATGAGATATGAGGTGTGGGGTTATAAACTAGAGGCTAACTGCTATTGGCTATAGGCTTTAAGGATGGCGCGGGCCTTGTCGCGGTCAAGTTCGAGCTGGTGGCGCAGTTCGTCGAAGCTCACCATCTTGAACTCAAGTCGCAAGAACTGGATGAACTGGAGGGTGATGGGGTCGCCATACACATCGCCCTCGAAGTCAAACACATTCACCTCGATGCTCAGCCTCTTGCCCTCGCTCAGCGTGGGGCGGTAACCCACATTCACCATGCCTTGCCACCACTTGCCCTTGAGCAAGACCATCACGGCATAGGCACCATTGTGCGGAATGAGGGCATCGGGCGCTATCTCGCCCACATTGGCGGTGGGGAAGCCCAAGGCCGTGCCATTGCGAAAACCGTGCACCACATGCCCGCTCAACGAGTAAGGCCGACCCATGCAACGCAGGGCATCATCAACCTTGCCAGCGGTGATGAGGTTGCGGATGATGGACGAACTCACCGGCGCATACTGGCCCAGATACTCGGGCGCTTTGACCACATCGATGCCCAACTCGGTTCCCCAGCGCACATAGTCGGCAAAGGAACTTGAGCGGTCGTGCCCAAAGCGGTGATTATAGCCCATGAGCAGCACTTTCACGCCATAGGTGTGCAACATGCGCATAAACTCGAGCGCACTGAGTTGAGACAATTCGTGAGTGAATTCAAGCGGCACGATGTAGTCGATGCCTTGTTGCGAGATGGTTTGCAACTTGTCGGAGAGCGACATGAGCATCTTCACCTCGTGTTCGGGATGGAGCACTTGCCGCGGGTGTTGCTTGAAAGTGAACACCGCCGAAGCCATTCCACGGGCCGCAGCTTCGCGTTTCACCGCATCGAGCAGCGTGAGGTGCCCAAGATGCACCCCATCGAACATGCCGATGGCCGCTACCAGTTCGGTTCCCTGTGGTATGATGTCGGTCGGGTTCGCCATGATTACAAATAAGATTTCAAGAGGTCTTCAAACTCGGTTCCAGGAGGCACCAGCAGCGCATTGAAACCGAGCTGGCGTGCCGCCTCGATGTTATCGGGCCCATCGTCAAGGAAAAGCGTCTCCTCGGGCACGATGCCCATCGTCTCGACTGCATAATCGAAGATGCCACGATAGGGCTTGCTGCAGCCCGCCTTGTACGACACGGTGATGCCGTCGAAATAGTCATCGACTGTGAGGCCCTCCTGCTTGAAAAGTTCGGCCAAAATGCCGTCGTACATGATGGGGTTGGTGTTCGACAGCAAATACACGCCATAGCGCTTGCGCAACCGACGCAGACACTCAAGCCGACGACGGGGAATGTCGACAATGAAACTGCTGAAGGCTGCATCGAGTTGCTCGTCGGTCACCTCGGGAGGCAGGTCCTTGTGCACCTCGGCCCTGAAGTCGGCAGCACTGATTTGTCCCGCCTCAAGATCGGCAAAAACACCATCTTGGATGTAAAGTCCGATGAGGTTATCGGCATCTTCAAGCCCTATGTCGAGCAATGCCTGCAAGCAACGGTTGCGGTCGAGGTCGACAATGACCCCGCCCATGTCGAAGAGCAGGTTCTTGATTTTAGGTCGGCGGCTCATTCCAAATGCTTTTTCATCACACGCATGGTGTCGGTACACAATTTGGCGAACACCTCGCGGTTCTTGAGCAACTGGGTGATCTTCATCTGGCGGTCTTGTCCCTTGAAGATGAAGCCCGTGTCGTTTGACTCAATGGCGCGCATCATGGTGCGTGCACCCACTTCGGTCTTGTCGCGGCGAGTGATGAGAATGTCAAATTTCTCAAACCAGCGGTTCACGCGTGCCATGCTCAAGTTGATGATGCCGGCATCCACGCAGTTCACATTGATGTGGCGCGAACGCAACACGGTTGACATGTAGATGGCAAACAGCGTGAGCGCCAACTTGCTCTGGGCAAAGGCTGCAATGGGCATGAAATTGTTCACTGCCGGAAACTCATAAGGCAACGAAACCAGGTTGCGCGTGAGCGAAGTGGTGAAAATGATGCCACTCCCCTCGCCCATGAGTTTCTGGCACAGCTGCGACAGGAGCACGGTGCTCAGGAAGTTGACCTGCACCAGTTTCTCGTAGCCGTCGGGCGACTTCTCGCTGTGGTGCGAGATGTAACTGGCGTTGTTGATGAGCGTCCTGACAGGCCGGCCAAGCGACTCGAGTTCGCGCACAAAGTTCTTGACCGAGGCAAAGGAGCCAAGGTCGAGATGCAGCGTGGTAATGTCGGTGTTGCCCGTACTCTCGACAAGTTCGCGCGCAAATTCCCGACTCTTCTCCACATTGAAGCAGGCCAAGACTATGGGTTTGCCTTGAGCGGCAAGCCGGCGCGAAATGACGCGCCCCATAGTATCGGTAGCGCCCGTGATTACATAAAGGCCGTTGTTATCTGTATTCATAGTTGTAGTGAATTATTTTGACACTTTAGTTTTCTTGTATTTGTAGTTCACACCCAGGTTGTGCATGATAAAGGCCTGAATGTCGGTGTACTCCTCAATGACCTTGCTCACCGGCTTGCCATGACCATGACCGGCATTCACATCGATGCGGATGAGTTTCACGGCATCGCCTGTGTTGCTGGCTTGCAGCTGAGCGGCATACTTGAACGAGTGTGCCGGCACCACACGGTCGTCATGGTCGCTGGTGGTGACCAGGATGGGCGGATACTTGGTGCCATCGTTCTTGATGGTGTGCAGGGGCGAGTAACCCTTCAGGTACTTGAACATGGCCTCGCTGTCGTCGCTGCGGCCATAGTCGGGAGCCCAGTTCCAACCGATGGTAAACAGGTGATAACGAAGCATGTCCATTACACCCACCTGAGGCACAGCAGCGCCGAAGAGGTCGGGACGCTGATTCACCACGGCACCTACGAGCAGACCGCCATTGCTGGCACCGTTGCAGGCAATCTTGCCCTTGCAGGTGTAGCCCTCGGCAATGAGCCACTCGGCAGCGGCGATGAAGTCGTCGAACACATTCTGCTTCTTCATCTTGGTGCCTGCCTCGTGCCACTGTTCGCCATACTCACCACCGCCACGCAGGTTGGTGTAGGCGCAAATGCCGCCCTGGTCAATCATGGCGAACGGCGTGCGCGAATAGCTGAAGCCCGGGTTCATGCTGGCATTGAAGCCGCCGTAGCCATAGAGGAAAACGGGGCGCCTGCCATCCTTCTTCATACCTTTTTTATATATAAGGAACATAGGTATCTTGGTGCCGTCCTTGCTGGGATAGAACACCTGATCGATTTGATAGTCGGCCGGATTGAGAGCGATAGCTGGCTGGAAGAACACCTTCGACTCGTTGGTAGCAGCATTGTAGCTGTAGACGGTTGAGGGGAAAGTGTAGGAAGTGAAATTGTAGAACACCTCTTTGCGCGTGTTCTTGCTACTGAAACCCACCGAACCCAGAGCCGGCAACTTGATTTCGTGCATCTCCTTGCCATTGGCATCGTAGAGATAAGCATGGTTGCTGGCATCCTTGTCGTAGGTAACGATGAACTTGTGGTCGCTCATCTGAATACCGCTCAGCACCCACTGTTTCTCGGGAATGAACTCGGTGAAATTCTTGGCACCCAGATTATTGGCATCATAGGCGAGAACCTTGTAGCAGGGGGCGTTCTGGTTGGTCATAACATAAATCTTGCCGTTATCCACACCGATGGGGCCAAATGAATATTCGCCATCCTGTGCAATCTTCACATAGTGCGGGTTAAGGCTCTTGAGGTCCTTCACATAGAGAGCGTTGCCCTCGCCAGCACTTTGCAGGATGAACACATAACGCTCGTCTTCGTCAACACCCACCTGGTGGAACAGCAGCGGGTCTTCGTAGCTGCGGAATTCCAGATAGTCCTCACTTTGCGGTGTGCCCAGCTTGTGATACATCACCTTGTGCCACTCGTTCTTCGAACTCTTGGCGTCCTCGGGCTGGTCATAAGCGCTGTAGAAGAAGCCGTCGCCCAGCCACTGTGCATCGGTAAACTTGGCCCACACGATGTGGTCGTCGAGCATCTTGTCGGCCACAAGGTCGTGCACCAGAATCTCGTTCCAGTCGCTACCGTTGCGGGTGATGGTGTAGGCGGCATAGCGGCCGTCTTTCGAGAAGTTCAGGCTCTGCAGGGCCACGGTGCCGTCGGCGCTCAGGGTATTGGGGTCAAACACCATGCGCCCCTCACCATCGATTTTGTCCTTGACATAGAGCACGCTCTGGTTCTGCAGACCGTCGTTATAGAAGTAATAGATTTTATCTTTCACATAGAATGGGGTGCCCATCTTCTGGTAGTTGGCCAGTTCGGTGAGTCGCTTCTTCAGGTCTTTGCGGAAGGGGATTTTGTCGAGGTAATCGCGTGTGATCTTGTTCTCGGCATCGACCCACTGCTTGGTCTCGGCGCTGTTGTCGTCTTCGAGCCAGCGATAGGGGTCGGCCACCTTAGTGCCGAAGTAGTCGTCAACAACATCCACCTTCTTTGCCTTGGGATAATTGATTTTAGCTTGCATAATGCCTGTTGTGCTTGCAACGAGCGCCAAAGCGCCGCATGTCATGAAAAATCGGTTCAATTTCATAGTTTATTGTTTTTAATCAGTATTCATAAATAAGGGCCGCAATCGTCTGCCCCACCGCCTGAAGGGTGGCGCGGTCGATCTGGTCGACCGTGTCGTGCGTCGTGTGCCATCCGGGGTAGAAACCTGTGGTCGAAGTGCGCATGTCAACAATGTCGATACAAGGAATACCGCCCTTGTTGATGCACACATGGTCGTCGGTAGCGCCGCCGCCCATGCTGTCGATGAAAAACTGCGAGAATCCCTGTTCGGCTGCCACACGCCACACCTCGTCGACCACATTGGAGGCATACATGTCGGAGAACGCCTCGCGATGGAAGGTGGCACCCTTGGCGCCCACCATGTCGAGCAAGATGCCGAACAGCGGCTTATACGCTTCCTTGTGCTTGTTCTCAACCCAATATTGGGTACCCAAGGCCCAACTGTCTTCGTTGTCCTCGGCGCCCCAGTCCTCCACATCGGTGAGGAGCAGGTCCACGCCAACCTCGGGTTTCTGCGCATGCAGCACGCGTGCCAGTTCAAGCAGCACAGCCGTGCCGCTGGCGCCATCGTTAGCGCCCATCACCGGTTCATTCACCTTGGCTGGATCGGGATCGCTATCGGCCCAGGGGCGGCAGTCCCAGTGCGCCACGAGCAAAATGCGGCGCTCGGCCTGCGGGTTAATGATGCCGACGAGGTTCACCGCCTCGAGACGGGTGTTGTCGAAGGTGGTGAGTGTGGGTCGCTGCACCACAACTTCGTCGCAATGTGCACGAAGGTAGTCCTCAAGATAGCGAGCACATGCCTTGTGGGCATCGGTGCCAGGCACGCGAGGCCCAAAGGCGCACTGCTTCTCGACATGGCCAAAGGCGCTATCAGCATTAAATTTCACTTGGTTCACGGAATTATCGGCACTTGCGCTTGCACTTGCGCTCACACTTGCCGAGGTCTTGCCACCCTGCGTTGCACACGACACAATAAGGGTCATGGCAGCAAGCAGGAGCATTTTTTTTATATGGGTTGTCATCAATAATCGTATTTTTAGCAAAATTACTATAAATATAGTGTAACGCAAAAAATAGTTTCTTATTTTTACTTAATAAAGGTCATGTGAAAAAATGAGATTGCGCCAGAATTGACGATTCACTTGGCGGTGGAGATGGGCAATCGCACCCACAACCAGCGGGGAATGAGTTGCCAGCCGGCAACCAGCAGCCGGTAACGCCAGTCAATGGTGATAATCGAGCGGTTGCGCTCAATGCCACGCACAATGCTGCGCGCCACATGGCTCGCATCGAGCTGCATGGGATAGCTGTTACCGTCGGCAATGAGCGGAGTGCGCACAAAACCAGGTCTGATGTCGTGCAGCCTGATGTGTCGCAAGTGCCTGATGGCGCACAGCTGCTGCAGGCACTCCATGTAGTGGCTCACATAGCGCTTGGTGGCCGAGTAGGCCGGTGCCGCCCCAAGTCCCTTGGTGCGTGCAATGCTGCTAATCACAGCGATGTGCCCCAGGCGTTCACACTGAGCAAAATAGTTGAAAGCGGCGTTCACCATGCGCGTGAATCCCAGCGCGTTGGTTTCAACGGTGCGCAACTCCTTGTCAGTGTCAAGTATGGGATTTTGATAACCAATGCCTGAACTGTGGAAGTAGAGGTCGATGCCGCCCATGTCGGCAATGAAGTGCAACAACTCATCGGGAGCATCGGCATGAGTGATGTCGATACAAGCCCGCGCTATCACGCCATCGGTTTCGGCCTGGATTTTCGCCAGCACATCCTCGCGGCGGCCGGCAATGCCCACCTGCCACCCACGGCGGCACAACTCGCGCACCACCTCGAGCCCTATGCCCGACGTGGCGCCCATTACCACAGCCCTACGGCTAATTTCTTTGTTTTTCATTTCAACTTCAGTTATTATAGTCCAAAGATAACGCATTTTAGAAATACTTACAAAAAAACGAGTTAAAACGGTGCTGTTATGAGTCTTTTCGACACGAGATTATCAAAAACTGCAACCAAATATTTTTTTACTTGAATATTTTGTAGTAAATTTGCAGGCTGATTATCCCCAGTTGGTCCTGAAACGGCTGATTAGGGTGATATGACATTGAACAAAAACATACAAATATTATAAACAATTTAACACATGCAAACTAAAGGTTTTATTAAGGTCATAACTATTGCACTTATCCTTGTTTGCGCTTTCTACCTGTCGTTCTCATTTGTTGCTAACCGCATCGAGAACAAGGCACAGGACAAAGCACTTGCTGTGGCCAAGCTCAAGACTCCCGACATGAGCGACAGCACCTACAAGGCTACCTACAATAGCTTTATGGACTCTATTGCGAAGGAGAAAGTGTATCTCGGTTATTACACTTTCCAGGAAGTGCGTGAAAAACAATTGGGACTCGGTCTTGACTTGAAGGGCGGTATGAATGTGACCCTACAAATCTCGGTTCCCGACATCTTGCGCGCATTGTCTAACAACAGTAATGACAAGACGTTCAACCAGGCCATCGCCAACGTGGAAAAGGACCGTGCATCACAAGACGACTATGTGGCATCGTTCTGCGACCAGTATAAGAAGCTGGGAGGCCGCAATCTGGCTCAACTCTTCCGTGAGGTGCCTGCCGTGCGCGATCTGCCCGGTGCAACCGACGCTCAAGTGCAGAACATCCTGAAGAAGGAAGTTGACAACATGGTTGACAATTCATATAAGGTGTTGCGCACCCGTATCGACCGCTTTGGTGTGGTGGCTCCCAACATCCAAAAACTGCAGAGCACCGGACGCATCCTGCTCGAACTCCCGGGCATCAAGGAACCCGAGCGTGTGAAGAAACTGTTACAGGGTACTGCCAACCTCGAATTCTACGAGACCTATAAGCTAAGCGAAATCAGTGAGGACATCAACAACCTGCTCGCTGCCGCTGCAGGCACCGTGGTTGAAGAGCCTGCCGAAGATGAGCCTGCCGCCGAAGCTGCTCCTGCCGACAAGGCAGAGGCCGACAAACCTGCAGCCGACGCCAAGGCCGACACTGCCACCAAGGCTGCAAAACCGGCTGCCGCCAACAAGAAGCCTGCCGCCAAGCCCGCCACCGGACGCACTCTGGCTCAGATGCTCAACATCACGCCAGCCAGCATGGCTCAAGGAGCTAACTCCTGCGTGGTGGGACAAACCGCTGCAAGCGACACTGCACGTGTGAACCAGCTCATCAAGCAATATGGCAGCACACTGCGTCCCGACCTGAAACTGTGCTGGACCGTGAAACCGCAAGACGAGAAGACCAATCTGTTCACACTCGTTGCTCTGAAGAAACGCCCCGACGGCACTCCCGCCATGACTGGCGATGTGGTGACCAAGGCTCAGGGCGAATTCGACAACATGCAGGGGCAGATTGTGACCATGGAGATGAACGACGAAGGCGCACAGCAGTGGTCTAAACTCACTGGCGACAACATCAACCGCGCCATCGCCATCGTGCTCGATGATCAGGTTTACTCTTATCCTAATGTGAATACCAAAATCGACGGTGGCCGTTCGCAGATTACCGGTAACTTCAGCGTTGAGGAGGCAAACGACCTTGCCAACGTGCTCCAGTCAGGTAAGATGGTGGCCAAGGTAGATGTGGCAAGTGAGAGTGTGATTGGTCCTTCGCTGGGTCAAGAGTCTATCAACAAGGGTTTAATCTCGTTTGTTGTGGCTCTGATTCTGTTGATGCTCATGATGATTCTCGTCTATGGTGTCAAGGCCGGTATGATTGCCAACATCGGTCTGGTGCTCAACCTGTTCTTCACCATGGGTATCCTCGCCTCGTTCCAGAGCGTGCTCACACTGCCAGGTATTGCTGGTATCGTGCTCTCGCTTGGTATGGCTGTGGACGCCAACGTGCTCATCTTCGAGCGCATCAAGGAAGAAATGCGCGCCGGCAAGGGCATGAAGGCCGCCGTAGCCGATGGTTACAAAAACGCCTTCTCGGCCATCTTCGACGGTAACCTGACAACCATCATCACCGGTGCCATCCTGGCTTATCTGGGTTCAGGCCCGATTCGCGGTTTCGCTGTCACCCTGATCATCGGTATTTGCTGCTCGTTCTTCACAGCCGTGTTTGTGACACGCCTCATTCTCGAGCACTGGATTAACAAGAACCGCTTTGGCTATGCCTCCACCACCTTCACCACCAGCTGGGCAAAGAACTGGATGCAGAACACCAAGTTCGACTTCATCAGCAAGCGCAAAACTGCCCTCACTGCTGTGGCTGTGATTGTGGCTGTGATCGTGGCCATGTTCTTCATCCCGGGCCGTGGCTTGAGCCAGGGTATCGACTTCTCGGGCGGCCGCAACTATGTGGTGCAATTTGCACAACCCGTGAGCACCGAGCAACTCGAACAGAACCTGATTCCGCTCTTCGACGGTGCCAATGTCTCGGTCATCACCATCGACAACGACACCAAGGTGCGCATCTCTACCAACTACAAGATCGACAGCAACGACGCCGCACTCGACGAGGAAATCTCAAAGAAACTCTACGAGGGACTCAAGAGCGAGCTCAAAGGCATGACCTTCGAAGACTTCAGCGTGAGCAACGAGAACGTGGGTATCGTGCAAACCGAGGTTGTGGGCCCGAGCATCGCATCTGACATGAAGACCGAGGCCATCTGGGCTGTATTCTGGTCACTGCTCGCCATGGCTCTCTACATCCTGCTCCGTTTCCGCAACGTGGCATTCTCGATTGGCGCTCTCGCAGCTGTGGCATTCACCGCTCTGGTGGTAATTGGCTTCTACACACTCCACGGACTGTTCCCGTTCTCTATGGAGATCGACCAGACGTTTATCGCAGCTATCCTCACCGTGATTGGTTATCAGGTGAACGATACCGTGGTGGTATTCGACCGTGTGCGTGAATACAAGAAACTCTATCCCAAGATGGAATCGAAAGACGTGTTCAACCGCGCTTTGAACAGCACATTGAGCCGTACCATGATGACATCTATCAGCACCTTGCTCGTGCTCGTTGTCATCTTCATCCTGGGTGGCGAGTCAATCCGAAGCTTCATCTTCGCCATGATTCTCGGTGTCATCATCGGTACTTGTGCTTCGCTCTTCATCGCAGCACCCACCGCTCATGCACTGTCGAACCGCAAGAAATAAGCCGTTCCTTCCCGTTTTGAATTAATAATAAAACGAGAATATATATTTGCCGCAATCGGCCCTCAGCTCCTGAGGGTCGATTGTTTTTTCAGGCAAAAATTGCAATCATTTCAAAAAAACAACTACCTTTGCAAAAAACTATTCAAACAATAACGGTATGTGTACAGTTACTTTATCATACGACCAAAACAATGCACTGGCAAGACGCAAACTTGCTGACCTGCTTCGCACGGGATTGTTTGTACAAAAGGATATAGAAACGCAAACCCGAACTGAGGCCGAAGAAGAGGAGCATCGCAAAGAGGTAGAAGCTTTTATTCATACCTCTAAAACCAATATGGCCAATATCATCTCGCGCTACCTATGAAATATGCCCAAAAAGACATAGTTGAAGTGAACTTTCTGTTTCCTGATGGTTCCAACAAACCACATCCAGCCCTCATCGTGTCAAACAATGATCTTCACGATACCGAAGGTTTTTTTTACCTAGTCCTTATATCCTCAAAGGAATTTGACTATAGTCGCCAATACTCTTATCCTCTTCATGACAACATGCTCAACGGATGTACATTTGCAAAGAAAAGTTATGTTAAATGTCACATTATTTCGGGCTATACCGAACGTGATGTTGTGCGCAAACTTGGTTCTATTAAAGAAAAATATTTCAACGAGATAGTAGACAAAACCATTGAATCCATATTTTAAAGATAAACTTCTAAATGATAAAGCAATCGGCCCTCGCAGTTGAGGGCCGATTGCTTTATTAGTAAAATCTCAAGGATTGAGAGATATCAAAAACCAAGTCTATTGTAATCCCTTATTAGGCCATGGGTTACTTGAAGTTGAGCAACTCGTAGAAGGCCTGTTGCATGCGGCCGTTGCGGTTGTCAATCAGGCTGCCGTTCCACCAGTTGGTAGTCACCTGATAGGAGTTGTTGCCATACTCATTAGCCTCGGGCCACCACCAGAAGATACCCTTCACATTGCTGCGGGCATTGAGGGTGGTTACCAAATCCCTGGCAAACTTGGCCTGCCCTGCCTCGGAGTAAGGATAGGAAGATGTGAAATCATACTTGGTGTCGGGCAGATTCCAAGCATAGCCATAGGCCGTTTCCATAATCATTACTGGAGTGTTGGGGAAACTTCCCTGCAGGCTGGAGAGCACCGTGGTTAGGGTGCCAAAGATGGTACCAGTCTGAGCATGATAGGCCGGATAATAACTCAAGCCCATGATGTCGAAGTCTACATTGTGCTCGGCAGCTTGAGTAAAGAAAGCTATTGCATTAGTATAACGGCTCAACTCAATGTGAATAATGATCTTGGCTCGGGGACACTCCTCACGCACGGCTCGGCTGCCGGCATTCAGGTAGCGAGCAAAGTTTTCCCAAGTGCCACCACCACTATAGTCGGCTCCCGAGGGCCAGCAATGCCCTGTGGGCCACAACATGCCATAAGTCACCTCGTTGCCCACCTGCACATAGTCGGGGCGAGCACCGGCGGCTACAAGCGTCTGCAGCACTTCGCGTGTGTAGTCCTCAACTTTCTGTTCCAGCTGGTCAACGCTCAAGTTTGCCCAGTCGGCAGGCAGCGTCTGCTTGCCTGGATCGGCCCACGAGTCACTGTAGTGCAGGTCGAGCACAAACTTGAAGCCCGCGTCCTTGATGCGCTTGCCCAATGCCTTCACATAGTCAAGGTCTTGAATCACACCCTCGCCCACCTGCGTTGCAGTAGCATGGGCAGGATTCACAAACAATCGCACACGCAGGGCATTCATTCCCTGCTGCTTGTAGTAAGCCAGCACATCGTTGATGCGAGTGCCGTTCTTGTCGTAGTAGATAGAGCCTTTTTCCTCATACTTGGTAAGCATCGACACATCGCCACCCACCAGTTTCAGGTCTTCGTCATCATCAACCACAATAACGCCAATAATGATATTGATCAAGTAAGTCACATCGCTCACATTCACACGAACATCGCCGTTCACATCGGCTATCGTGTTGTCGACCGACTCAATGCTCAAAATCACATTGACGAGCTTGGTCACATCGCTCACATTCACGCGGCCATCGTTGTTCACATCGCCACGCATGGCGGCGGCAGGCAGCGACAGCACCAGGGCCAGCACCAAGGGCAGACCGCGTTTAAGCAATGTGCCGCAATGTGCACATCGGCACATTGCAGCACACGCTGTTATGAAAAGATTCTTGAGTGTTAGATTCATAATTATGATAGGAGTGCTTTATGCAATACCAAGAATGATGTTGATCAATGCCGACACGTCGCTCACATTCACGCGTCCATCACCATTCACATCGCCTGCTGACTGATCCATGGCAGACAAACCTAGAATCATGTTGATCAAGGCACTCACATCGCTCACATTCACCTTGCCGTCGCCGTTCACATCACCTGGCAGACCCACAGTGCCGCCCTCATATTGTGAGGTGATATCGTTAACGGTATACTTGCCATTGACCAATTCAGCAATCTCATAATAGACATCCTGATTAATCGGACCAATATCAACAGTCTGTTTCAAGTCAGGATCCACACTCTGGTCGCCCTGGTCGAAGATGATGTTGAAGTAATAGTCGCTGGTGGGAATATCGAAGGTGTGATAGTAGAACTTGGTTCCGTTGATATACTTATACTCAGTCTGTTTTGTTCCAGGCCAGTTGCCAAGCAACTGCACATTGCCCTTGTCCCAAGAATAGAAGTATACATCCTTCCATCCCGGAGCCTTCAAGTAAACGGTAGCGGTGTGAGGCACGAAGGGTTGAATCTTGTACTCGTGCTTCATGATGCCGGTCACATTGCTGCCACTGAGCAGACCCACCGTGAGCGTGCAGTCTTGAGTGATGTTGATACTTGCGCCGCTGTTCACCTTGGGACTGCTGGCTTTGGGAGTAGAGCCATCGAGGGTATAGACCAGTTGAGTGGCCGAGTTCGACACAGCAATCAACTTCACGGGGAAGGCTGTCTCATAAGTGCCGCTGGGCACATCAATCCAAGCCGATTCAACATCTTTCGACAGGAAGTAGCTGTAGTGGTAACCACTCAAGATATTCACCCAGGTAGTACCGGGATTGGTCAAGATCGAGGTGTTGCCCACCACTGCCAGCAGTTTGCCTCTAGAACCGGTGGTGTTGGCAGCATAGTAGGTGGTTGAGCTGCGGAAAGGCGCAGTGTTACTCATGTTGGTAACGCCGGCTAGCTTGCGGGCTTCAACCATCGACTTGATTTCTTTCTTGTAGGCTTTCCAGTGTGTGAGGAACACGCAAGGAGTGCCAGGCATTGCCAGCAGGAATGCATTGGCTGCCAATGTATCCTTCTTGATGGGGTCGGGCGTGTAGTTAGTCACATTACCACGGTCTTGCATATCGTGGTTCTCCACGAAGGTCACTGCAAACTGGCGATAATTCGCATTGCGGGCAAGACTGGTGTTACCCACCTTGGTCCAGTTGTTCTGATTGATGGCGTCGCGCACCGTGTAGCGGAAGGCGAAGTCGAAGCATGCGCTCTGAATCACATTGTTCACCTTGGTGGCATTGAGCCAGTTCTGCAAGGTGTTCACATTGCCATCCCAAAGCTCGCCCACCGAGTAGGTGGGGTTGGCAGTGCTGTTGTACTCGCCGGTGTAGGATGCGCTGTAACCGCGCACCATGTCGTAACGGAATCCGGCATAACCCAGGTCGTTGAGCAGAAAGTCGAGATATGCCTTCACATTCTTGCGCACGTTTTCGCTCTTGTGGTCAAGGTCACGGCAGCCGTCCCAGCCCTCGCCAGTATCGTTGTTGCCGCTCAATGTTATACCATGCTGGGTGGCCCAAGTCTTGGTTTTGCCACCATCATCGTCGGCACACACATCGGTCGGGAGCAGCTGATAGGTCGTGCCATTGTAGACCTCGGCAGGGAAGTCAACCCATGATCCGTCCTCACCCAGACTGCTGCGGTGATTAATCACCACATCCTCGATGATACTGGTGCCTTTAGCCTTAAATGCGCTAATCATGGAACGCAAAGCACGCTCGGTACCAAAACTGCTGTTATGGTTGAACCAGTAAACGGGCATGTAACCCATCACATTCCAACCCGTGTTACAGTTACCCGACTGGGGAACCCAAATGATGTCGAATGTAGATGAGAGTTCATCGACTTGCTTCTCCATATTGCTCCACTGAGTGTCGACATAATTGTCCCAGGAGAAGCCTTGCAGCATCACGCCGCCATAGTTGGCGGGCCAGCCCACTGCTGCATTGCTCATAAGAGGCAGCATGGCTGCTGTTAAGAGTGATAAGAAAATTTTTTTCATTGCTGTTATATTTTAAAAGTTTATGTTTGATTCAGTATTAATCAGGCGATTCCCAAAATAATGTTGATAATGGTGGCGAGGTCGCTCACATTCACACGCCCATCGCCGTTCACATCGGCAATCATGGCGTCGACCGACTCAATGCCCAAAATCACATTCACCAGTTTGGTCACATCGCTCACATTCACCTTGCCGTCGCCGTTCACATCGCCCCGAATGAGATTGAGATAATCAATCACCAGGGTGCGCTCGTTCAGGTTCAAGGTAAACTTCCATTCACCGGCACCAATCTGGAAGGCGCTGGTTGAGCCGTCGGCTCCCAATGGCAGTTCGGTGCCCACCATGTCGTTGGTCACCAGCAGGTTTTCTTCGGTAGTATAGGCACCAAAGCGGTAGCGTGCAATCGATTCCCAGTCGGTGGGTGCATCGGCAAGCTGCTTGCTGAAACTGAAGTAACTGTAGCCGGAATTCTGACCACGGGTCACCACATTGGCCGTGTAAATCACGCCATCGGTCGAGGTCATCTTGTAACCCTTGTTGGCATACCAGCCACCCACATCGTTCACATCACCCATGACATACACATCGGCAATCTCCACGGGATCTTCATGGCCAGGCACGGTAGCAATCAGGCCATCGAGCGTGTAGTATCCGCCGTTCACGAAGTCGAGGTCAGCGGTCTGCTTGCCGTTGTTCTTGCCGTCGTTAAAGATCACAAACTGCGGAATGCTGTCCACATTGTAGTCGCCACCCGTCCAGCGATAAATCTTCTTGCCGTTGGGAGCAACGCCCACCTGCGTCATCTTGGTGCCGTTCCAGTTGGCCGAGTAACGGTTGTCAAGGCAGTCCCAAGTGTAGATATAGGGAGTTGTAATTTCGTTGGTCTCAAGATAGCAGTACACCTTGCCTTCCTGCACTTCGGCAGTTGCAGGTATCTCATAGTTGGCATAAGGCGCATATTTGGTGGTCACATTTGAGTAAATGCTGCAGTTGCCGTCGGTCCAGGGGTAATCGAGGAATATGTTTTGAGTGATATTCTTGATGTCGGCCGTCTGGCATGTGCTGCCCGAGTAGCTGTTGTTCAAGATCACATTCACCTTCGACTGGTCAAAGGTCTTGTAGTACCACTTGGCTCCGCCCACATAGGTGTAAGGCAGCTCGTTGAGCACTGTTCCCGGCCAGGGGCGGTCGATGTAGTTCTCGTTACTATCCCAGGCATAGAGGCGACTGCTGTTGGGGTCTTGCGCCTTGACAAAGACTGTGATCTTGTTATTGCCGGGATAAGGAGTTGCATAAGGAGTGCCCGGCAAGATGCCGTTTTTGGGAGCATGCTGCCAGTCAAGACCCTTGGTGACAAAGAACTTGTAATTCGTGCCGCTCTGCACCAGCTGGTAACCAGTAGGTATGGCATTGGAAATGGCACCGCCCAGCTGCAGGTAAACCTTGCCCTTGGTGCCCTCAACCTCGAGAATATAACCGCCGTTGCTCTCTTGCTGCTTAGTGATGATACTCATGTTGTGAATTCCGGCGGCGCGGCGGCCCAGGATGCAATTCTTGATTTCGTTCTTGTATTGCTTCCAGTGCGGCAGGAACAGACACGGCGTTCCAGGCAAAGCCAGCAGGAACGCATTAGCGGCAGCCACATTCTTGCTCACCATCTGGTAGCCGTCGCGGCCTGTGTCGTGGTTGTCGAGGAAGGTGATGGCCCAGCGGCTGTAGTTCGCGTCGGCTGCCAGCCCCTTATCGTTCAGGGCGCCCCAGTTGCCGTTATTAAACGCATCGTTGATGCGGTACTTCAGGCAGTAGTCAAAGGTACCGCTCTGAATTTGGTCATAATACTTGGTCGACTCCAGCCACCAGCGTAGCACATCGGCATTGCCGTCCCAGTACTCACCCACGGCAAACATGGGTTTGGCAGCAAAGTCATACATGGCCGTGTAGCCAGGGGCATAACCCTTGGTCTCGTCGTAGCGGAAACCTGCATAACCCAATTCGTGCAACAGGAAGTCGAGATAGGTCTTGACATTGAGCTGTGTGGTGACATTGGTGTGGTCCAGGTCGCGGCAGCCGTCGAAGTTCTCACCAGTATCGGCAGCGCCGTGCACCGGATAGCCGGCAGCCACGCACTCGTCGCCACTACAAATTTGTGTGTGCATTTCATTGTCCCACATCACCTTGTAAATCTTGCCGGTGTTGCGGCCCTTCACGCGCTCGTTGGCAAAGTCAACCCAATCGGTCTCGCCATTCTTGTGGTTGAGCACGGCGTCCATGATGAAGCCTGTGCCGCGAGCACGGAATTGCTGAATCATTTCGCGCAACTCGTTCTCGGTACCAAAGCAATTGTTGTGGTCAAACCAGTAGAGCGGCGTGTAACCCATGCCCTGCGCCGTGCCAGTGGCATCTACCTTGCCGGTGTTGGGAATCCATATCAGGTCGAAAGCGTCGGTCAACTCGTCGATGTCTTCCATGAAATTTGCCCAGCTTGTGTCGTCGAAGCTGTTCCAGTAGAAGCCCTGCAGCATCACACCGCCATAATTAGTGGGCCAACCAGCCGACCATACACAGACTGGCAACAAAGCCATCAACAAGAGGGTATAAATCTTTTTCATTGGTAAATATATTTAGTCTAATAGTATTAATTTTATTAACTATGCCCAAATTTAGTATATAGATTTATAAAAAAGAAGAAATGCCACTAAAAATTTTTTACTCCATTAACGCAATCGTTTGCATTTCTACACTTTTAACACCATCGGTGCAACGCCTGTCAACAAGAAACCGGACTTGCGCCCGAGGGCACAAATCCTGTTCCATTATACAAACCGTAACAAGTTGTTACACAACCTATTTCACCACCTTAGCAGCAGTTCTGGTGCCATCGGTGTAAGTGGTCACGACCACATTCACGCCGTCGAAGGGTTCGCTGCTTTCCACACCAGCCAGGTTGTAGTAGCGCACCTGCTTCACCGTCTTGGTGGTGTTCACATCGTTCACAGCTGTGATTATACCGTCAGTAGTATTGAGGTCAATAGGATACACTATATAGGGCACTGTGCCACCATAAGGCTTGTAAGGCACCTCACCATTAGCACGAGTGGGGCCATCGCCAGCTATGGCAGGGTTGTTCTCATCGGCAAGGCGAATGATGGCATTGAAGCGATAAGCTTCACCAGGAGTGATATTAGGAACTTGCGGCATGAGATTCCACTTCACGGGGAAGTAGCCGTCAAGGTCACCTTGATTCATAAACTCATAATGCCCGTCAACTAAGGCATAACTGCCATAGTCCGGCACATAGAACTTGTCGTTGCCGGCATAAACTGCCCAAGTGATCTTGGCATACTCCTGTGGCTTGGGAGTCACGAAGAAGTAGGTGTTACGCTCAGTGTGACCCGAATCTGCCACCGGTTCCTCACAATCTTGTGTGCCCACAAAGTTGGCAGTGGTAAACACATTAGGATTCTCCCTATACTTGTTCTCCTCAATGGGTTCAGGCAGCGCATGTGCAATGCGCATCTCAGGATTCACATTGTTCACGAGCTGGGCATGCACGCCCTCGGCAGGCAGCACATAACCCGTATAGCGACGCAGCAAGTCAACCTGATCATCGGCCGACATTGTTGCAATTCCAGGATACAGCGTTGAGAGCGTGAGTTTCACCCAGTTGCTCTGGTCATAGCGATTCTTGCCATTCATCAGATTGGTAAGCTGAAGCACATAATCAATTTCACCGTCTTTCTGAATCGACTTCTCAACATAGGGGGTGGTCACAAAGTTGTTCAGGTCCTTGCAGTAGAGGGCGCCGTACACACGGTGAGTTGAGCCATCCACCTCAATCTCGGTCACTTCGTTGGGGTCAACCCACACGCCCACGATATCGTCTTCGATGGTGTAGATAGGACCGTCAACCACACCGTTGCGAATAATGTTGCTCAGCGAGCGTCCCAGCACAATCAGTCCGCAATAGTCATAGCAGGCACCGGTGCTGTAGGCAAAGTCGCTGCTCTGCTCCTTGGCGGCCAGTGTGCCTGTACCGGTATAGTAGTCGTGGTTCATGTCGTGCTCATACACGTGGTTGTCGTCAATACCGTTGTTGAACAGGATGCCACCATTGGGGTAAGTCGTTACACCTGCAGCGGTGAGGTCGATGCGCCACACTTCATAGCCATCCTTGTCATAGCCAATCATTTCGCACAGAGCACCAGGATAGCAAGGAACACCCTCATAGGGCGATGGCGGTGTGAGCAGGTCGTGGTTAAAGCCCTGATCATCGGTATACCAGGCATGGCAGAACACATGCTCCCAACCGGGGGTGTTGGTGAAGTAGGCGTACAAGTGACCCTCAATCATCACGGCACACTCAGGAGCCTCTTGTGCAGCGGCTGGATAGTAGTCGCGTGTGTAATCCTCCATGGCTGTGCCAGTAGTGGGCCAAGTCAAGAAGATTTCGCCCGAACGGCGCCACTGGATGTCGGTCATATTCTCATTCTCAAATTCTGTTGTCTGCACACTTTCATAGTCATAGCCATTGCGGGTGAACCAGAAGTCGGCAATAGCCTTGCCTACTTCCCAAGTCCACCATTGGCGACCGCCAACGGTAACTATTGTGTCGGGGTCTTGTCCCTCACGCAGCGCATGGCGATTGGTCGCAATTTCGATTCGGCTAGGACGGTCTACATGGATATATGCTGTGTCTGCCAAATCACGTTCCTTGTCATAGGCCCAAATCTTGGGATCAGTGACATTGCTGGTTTTCTCCAGATGGATGATAACCTTGCTGCTCGTCACATCGGCCATGCGATAGAGTGCTACAGTTTTGGCTTCGGGGTTCACCATCACGCGATAGGTGCCAGCGGTGCCTGACCCCATCTGGAAGTCCTTGCCGGTTTCTGCCCTCAAAGCATTCTCGAGCACTACATCAATTTGATTTTCGGTCACCAGCCAGTTGTTGTTGCCTGCCGAATTTGCACCATATCGGTAAGTATTTGCAGGCCAAGTGTTTTCGTCAGTACCAAGCTGAGTGGCAAACTGGAAGGTGTCATCCACATCCAGTTCCACATTGGTGAGCATGAAGGTCTTGCCGTCGGTGGTGAACATGGGCACACCGGCATTAGGTTTCCAGTAAGGGCTGTTATTGTCGCCATAGAACATATAGAGGGCACCATAACGGCGCTTGATGGTGACGGTCATCGCCTTTATATCGACGGTAATGTCGTAGTAGGCAGTTTCGTCCATCCTGAAGTTCTTGTCGGCACCATTCCAGATTCGCAGATCAAGTGCTCGCGGATTATCCTTGTCAGTCATGGCATTGGTCACTCCCCAGAATGTACCACCATCGCCTGGATTCGAAGTGAGGCGGTAACTATTAAGCATTGCCCATGCTGCATCGCCCTCCAGGCTTTCATCGGCCATTCTTGAGGCGAAAGCAAAGGTCGAACCTGCAATAATCTGCACATTATTCAAGGTGAATGTCGTGCCATTGCTTGCAGCCGTCATTTCCTTGCCCATCGTAGCCGACCACGGATTGCCGCCCACCTGACCAATCACATACATCTTGCCCGTGGGCTCAACAGTCTGGACAGCCTTTTGGTTACCATCATACACATAGTAACCCACCGCCTCGGTCTGCTTGATGTCGGCACTCTGGTTGTTGCTGCCACCACCATTGTTGTGGAAGAGCAGGTTGATATCGTTATCGTAGGTCTCAACTACAAACCTCCACCAATTGGTACCGTCGGCAAGTTGCTCAGTGTCACTCATCAGCACACCAGGCCAAGTTTTATTATTAAGTGCCACATTGTTATCGTCCCACAAATAAATATAGGGCGCAGCATCGGCTTTGACATACACCGTGAAAGCATTCTTTTCGGCCTGCACCTTGCCCTCAGGCATAGTAGTGCCTTGATATTTGATTGTCTTCGTAGAACCATCGAACACAATGTAATAGTCGCCAGGAGCAATGCCGGTGATGTCGGCAGTTTGTGAACTGCTGCCACCCAAACTTGCTATAGCATTGATAGTTGAGGCTGTGGTAGAGAATGACTTATAATACCAGGTTTCACCAGCTGCCGAAGTCTCAGTTTGGTTCATAAGAGTACCTGGAAAATCGCCATTGAGATTTCCTGCGCTATCCCAAACATAAAGAGTGGGTTGCTCACCATAATAGTCTATCACATGAATGGTATAATTCTTGGGTACTGCTGCGAAATTGGCTGTCACCGTCACATTGCTCGATGCAACAGTCACTGTAATCGAATTGCCGTTTTCGGTATAGTTCGTCGTGCCACTCACGCTCCAACCGTTAAATGTGTAGCCAGTGGCAGGTGTAGCTGTCAAGGTAACCGTATTGCCTGTTACCAAGTCGGCAGTTGAAGCTGGTGTAACTGTACCGCCCTCAGTTGGCGACGCAATACCCGTCACAGCATAAGTGCTGGTCACCGGCATCTCAGGCCACACGATTGTACCAAAAGAACTGCCCGACTGATAAGCTACACTATTCCAACCCGTATTGGTGTAATACCCACCAATATGGTAGGGAGCGCTGCCTTCGTTCCATTTTGAACTGCCATCAGAACTCATGCGTTTGAAATAGAAAGTAGTGCCATCGGTAACTGTTGAAGCTTTTGTATACAAGTAGATAGAATTACCGTTTTTGATTCCACCTACCTTTGTCATCCAAACATCAGCACTTCCATCCCATACCTGAAACCTGGCACTTGCCTGCTCCCAATAAGTTGGGCTTGTTTCTAAGAAACAATAAGCACCTTTACCTTTACAATCAGTGAGGTTAATGCCTTTTTTTCCCGAACCATTATAGTAATAGTAATTATCACCCGTTGTCGCAGTTAAATCAACAGTTTGATTTGTCCAATCACTGTCACTGTTCATCTGTGTTTGCAAACAGAAAGTCATTGAAGAAACACCTGTAAATGTGGCATAATACCATGTTCCTGTTGCATTAGTTACAGTTCCTTCATTCAATTGCCTTGAAGAAACGCCTGAAGTCCAAGTATGAACCCAGGGAGCACTCGTTGTTCCATAGACCCAGATGGTTACATCTGCGGTGGCCTGTGGGGCGAGGGCCCAGAGGCAGAGCAGAAGCAGAACCAGTCTTGTAAGACAGAACTTGAATTTTGCTAAAGTTTTCATTTTTTCTAATTAGTTTTGTTTTTATTTATGTAGTATTTTGGTCAAAAACATTGAATCTTGGCATAGCACAAAACCAGCAAATTACGGGGTTATGTGCGCAGAGCGCACAAAGTTAGAGACTTAGCACATTACATAGTATAAAAATTCACTTATTTTCAACCAATCATCAACGCAATCGTTTGCAGCCCCCTAATTGCTTCAACCAACGGCAATATTAATCAGCCAAACCCTGAATAAAAAAAAGTGTGCAATCGCTCTCATAGCAATTGCACAACCTTATGTAGAGATTAACTGTTAACTGACCACTGATAACTGATTACTGTTAACTGATTGCTGACAACTGACATCTGACTACTGGTTTCTGAAATCCAGCATTACGCCCGAATCGTTTACCGTGAGGGTCACCTGGCTGCCCTCGATGAGCGGATAGTTCCAGTCCTCGTCGTGGCTGGCGGGGAAATCGTAGCAGATAGGAATATTGTAAGCACCGAGATACTCCCGGAGCATGTCGTTCATGTCTTCATAGCCGTTTGCGGGCTTGGTATAGTCGGTAAATCGGCCCAGAATGATACCCTTCACATGGCCAATAACGCCCTTGAGCTTGAGCTGATAGAGCATGCTGCACACGCGCGGGAAATTCTCGCTCACATCTTCCATAAACAGGATGATGTCTTTGCCCGCCACAAAGTCGCGATCCAGGAAATCATAGTCCTTCGACCCTGAAATGTTGCAGAACACCGACATGTTGCCGCCCAGCAGCATGCCCGATGCGGTGCCATGCACATTGTAGGGGTGAGCCGGGAACTGGTAGCAAGGCAGATCGCCCGCCAGCAATTTGCGCAACGCAACGCTCGACTCATCGGTGCCGCCGGTGTCGCTCAATCGGCCGCCCATATTGCCATGGATGCTCATGCCCCCGGCGCGCACCATGCCGCTGTGCAGCGCGGTGATGTCGCTATAGCCTATAATCCACTTCTTGTATTTATGAATGGTGTCGAGCGGTATCTCATAGAGCAGTTGCGACGAGCCATAACCGCCGCGGGTGCACAAGATGGCCTTGATGCTGGGGTCGCGCAGGGCCCACAGCAGGTCGGCAGTGCGCTGCTCGGTGGTACCGGCATACATGTGATATCGCTCAAGCAGATATTTGCCTCGCACGGGCCTGTAGCCCCAACTCTCTATCACCTCGCAGGCCTTATTCACCGCCGAATCTTTGGGCGTGCTGCCTGGCGATATGACGGCAATCTTGTCGCCTTTTTTCAGGAACTGGGGCATAGTCTGCTGCGCCAATGCTGGCATAGCGACCAGCGTGGCAAACATCAATAGTGCTAATGTCTTTATTTTCATATTCGTTGCTGTTTTAATTTGATTTAGTTATGGTTATGGGATTGTTGAAATCGAGCGTCACGCTGTCGGCCTCCACCGTGAGTGTCACAGGGCAGCCCTCGATGAGCGGATAATTCTGGTCGGCAAAGTGCCCTGTGGGGAAATCGTAGCACACCGGTATGCTGCCGTCCTTGAAATAGTGGTTGAGCAACTCATACATCGAGCCCCAGCCATTGGTCGGGCGGTAGCCCTTGAAGCGGCCCACAATCACGCCTTTCACATGATTGATGATGCCGCGTATGCGCAGCTGCTGCAGCATGCGGTCGACATGGGGCATGTCTTCGTTGGTGTCCTCGAAAAACAGAATCACATCTTTGTCGGCAATAAATTCCTTGGCCAGGAAATCGTAGTCCGAGCCGGCCAGGTCGGTAAACACCGAGATGTTGCCGCCCAGCAGTATGCCCTGAGCCGTGCCCTTCACATTATACTTGTGGCCCCGAATCACATAGCCGGGGAACTCGCCTGTGAGTATCTCGCGCAATATCTGCGACAGGCGGTCGGTGCCATGCGTCTTGCGCAGCCAGTAGCACATGTTGCCGTGAATGGCCATATTGCCCGCCCGCACCTGGGTGCTGAGCAGGCCCGTGATGTCGCTGTAGCCTATTATCCACTTGGGATTGTTGCGGAACTCCTCGATGGGCACCTCGCACAGCACATTAATCACGCCATAGCCGCCGTCGGCACACATAATGGCCTTGATGGTGGTGTCGCGCAACGCCCACAGCAGGTCGTTCTTGCGCTGCTCCACCGTGCCGGCAAAGCCATGCCAGCGTGCACCCACATTGGGCCCAATCACACCCTGGTAGCCCCAACGCCCGAACACGGCACACGCCGAGTCCACTATATTATAGGTGTGGGCACCCGAGGGCGAGAGCACGGCAATCTTATCGCCCGGCTTGAGGAACGGCGGCGGAGCAGGCAACGGCTCATTCACCGCCCCCAACGCACACTGCGCCACCAGCAAAACAAGCAAGAACAGGTTTTTACGCTTCATAGGAATCAGGGAAATTAGCGCATGATGAGGATTTTGGCCACGGCCGAGAGCGAGGAGCTACTGCCCGAGGTTGAGGCGAAGACAAAGTAGACGCCGCTCTTCACACGGTCGCCCGACGGGGTGCGGGCATCCCACACGGCAGTGCCGCCCGACGAGCGCAACTGCGTGACCACATTGCCTGCCGAGTCGGCAATCTTCACCAAGCAGTTGTCCTTGAGGCCCGTAATGGTGACATCGCCGCCATAGTCGGGGCGCACTGGATTGGGGTAAGCCACAATGTTGCTCATGTCACCCTCGACCGGGCTCGAAGAGTCGTAGAAATACTCAATCAGGCCGTTGCCGGTGGTAATGAACACCGAATTCGACGACTCGTTGCAGCAAATGTCGTAAATCTTGTTAGAGAGCAGCTGGCTATTCTCGGTGGTGAACTGCCTGATAACCTGCGAGCCATCGGGATTTACATAAAACAGACCATGATTGTTGGTGCCAATCCACTTGCAGTTGTTGGCATCCACTGTGATGCAATTCACTTGAGTGCCATCGAGCAGATAGTCGGCCAGGTCGGTGCCATCGTTACGCGGCACCTTGATGTGGTTAATGCGGAAATCACGCGAGAACGCCTGGGTGGGATTGAACGAGATCACGCCATTGTCGCAGCCCATCCAAATCAAGCCGTCGCGGTCCTCAGCAAGAGCGAAGATGAATCCCCACTCATAGGTCTTGTTGTCCTGATCGAGGAATGTCGCGTGGCTTGCCTTATTGATAGTGCCGCTGGGGTCACTTTTATAGTCCCACACCATCACAGGGGCAAAATTGCCCTGCGTGTACACGATATAGTTGTTGTGCTGTGTTGCCAGCATGCGGGCAAACTTAGAGCACCTGGCATCGGTGAGTTTGGGGTCAATCCAGTCGTTGACCGAAACACTGGCAAGTTTTCGCTTGGCATTGGGCAATATCATCACGGGCGTTTTGTCGTTATCGGTCTGCGCCACCCACATGTTGCCCTGGCGGTCGAGCGTGGTCACCGCATGACAATAGTAGCCGTCGCGGGCATGAATCATGGGCGAGTTCTCCCAGTTATAGGTCTGCACCACATCGGTGCCTTTAACCTTGTAGGTGCCGTTCCACCACGAGCCCACATAATACTCTTCGGCATCCTCGGGCGCGAAAGTCATCCAGTAGGTACCGCTATTCTTGAGGATAGGCGACGGGGTGACATCGGTCCAGCGAGTGCCATCGTACACATTGACCACGGTGGGGTCGTACTGCTCGTCGAGCATGCGGCCCAAGGTGCCGGTATTGGTGACATACATCTTCTGGCTTGTTGCGTTATAGGTGAGCCAGAAGGGGTTGCTGATGCTGATGCTGATGGGTTTGAAATAGGATTCGGGTGCCTCGCTGTTGTGCAATCCGTCTTCGGCCACCGACCACAGCGAGCCATCGTTGCTCTTGAAGTAGAGTTCGTTGCCGCCCTCTACCTTTTTTGGGTTCTCACCCTTTTGGTCAAAGGTGTAGTAGTAGCCTTGACTCATGAAGTTGACCAGGAAACCGTCGACTGTCTCCTGGATGTTCTCGCCCTTCGCCTTGACCTCTGAAGTCACCTTCACGCCTGTGGCGCTCACTGTGCCACGATAAAGCCTGTCACCGAGGGCAAAGAAACTACTGCCCTCGATGGGACACAGGTGCACCTTCTTGCCCAACGAGAGTTTGCTTGTGGTGTAAGACGAGAGCGCCTCGCGGCGTTCCGATGCCAGGCCCGAGTAGGCCATGGTGTCGTTGACCATCACAATGTAGTCGCCCACATGTGCCACCGACAGCATCTTGACATTGACCCACACATCGCTGTTCGTGGCACTGCGCTGCGTGTAGATGCGTGACTCTTTCACCTCCCACTTGCGGTCGTCAAAGACCACATAGCCAAAGTCGGTAGCTGCATAAAAGATGCCGTCGTCAAAGGTGATGCCATTCACATTCTTGCCGCCCAGCACCGTCGAGTTCTTGATTTCAGAAAGGTTGCGCACACGGCCCGACTCCTCAATCACATCAAGGTTGCCGTTGTCGTAGGTTACCACAATGTAATCTTTGTCGGAGTTGTAGAACATGCCGGTGATGTAGGTATCCGAGAGATAGTTCTGCTTGTTCCACGCCTCGTTTTCCTGCGTCGATGTGTCGTAGCAGAACAGGTTGTTGCTCACCAGATAAAACACGCGGTCGCCCATCTCTACCACTTGCTGAGCCTCGGAGCTCACAAACTTGGGGTGAATGCGCCACTGACCCTGGGCACAAAGTTGCCCGGTCATGACTGCGATGAACGATATTGACAATAAGAGTTTCTTTATCATAGTCATTTACTACAAGATAGATGTCGGTTTAATATATTATTTAATTACTATAACGAAAAACTCTTGAATAAATTGTGCACACAAGCAAAGTTATTGAAAAAAAGCCCTCACCGCATTGACGATGAGGACTTTCGTACAGAGATATTTATTATTTTGAAACGATTATCACGTTACTTGATCACCATGATCTTGCCCACAGGCTTGTCCATGGGAACATTTTGAGTGGTAGCGGCGTACACATAGTAGGTGCCGGTGGGAACGCGCTCGCCATTGCTGTTGCAGGCATCCCAAGTAGCGGTACCGGCCACATCGGAGGTCTCACACACCACATTGCCAGCTGCATCGGTGATCTTCACATACGAGCCGGGAATCAGTCGCTTGATGGCCACATAACCCGTGAAGTCGGGCTTGACAGGCTCAGGATAAATCTCAACATTGTCGTAGGTGGTTTCACCGCCACGGAACTCATAGCTATACTCAAGTACGCAAGTGGGAGTCACCACAAACATCGACTCGCGATCGGGGTCGTAGCAAATGTTGTAGATCGAGTTAGTGGGCAGAGGACTGTTAGCAGTGGTGAAATTCTGCAGCACCTCGGTACCATCCTGATTCAGCACAAAGATACCGGCTCCGTAGGTGGCAATCCACACGGTGTTGTCCTTGCCAAATTCAATGGCCGTGGTCATTGTGTTGCCCATCACAGCCGAGATATCATCGACACGGAAATCCTCGTCAAACGCCTCGGCAGGATTGAAACGCACCAGGTTGCCGCCGTTACCCATCCACACATAGCCAAAGTCGTCGGCTTTCAAGGCGTAGGTATAGGCCCAAGTGATAGTCTTGGCGGTCTTACTCGTCAGTCTCTTGAAAGACCTGGAGCGGAAATTGGTACCATCGGTAATCTGTCCATTATTGTCCCAAATCACAAGGGGAGCCAAGTCGCCAGTGGTGAACACCTTGATGTCGGTGCCTTTGGAGATGGCAAAGTTTGACCACTTGAACGAGTTGATGTCTGCAACATTGGGCACCTTAAACACAGTATAGTCACTTGCTGAGAAACTGGAATTAGCCAACTTTGCTCTGGGAAGCACCTTTACCGGAGTAGTGTTGTTCCTACTTGAATGCACAATCCACAGGTTGCCATCCTTGTCAAATCTGATGACGGCCTTGCGATCTACCATAGGAGACGCAGTTCCTAAATTGGCAGTCACAGCACCATTCTGGATTCTGTAGATACCCTTCGTACGGCCACTGATGAAATACATGCTCGAATCGTTAGGATTGAACTCAGGATAGTACCAGCCATCGCCCGCTGTGGTAGGAGCACCTGAAGGTTTTGCATCGGCCCAAACAGAACCGTCGAATGTGTTCATCTCACACCTTGCGGATGAAAAGATTTGAGTCAAAATACCATTGTCCGAAGTACTGCTGAGATACATCTTATGCTCGCTCTTGTTGTAGGCCATCCACCAGGGAACAGTGGTGATCAAAATGCCATCAATCTTATAATAAGTGCTTGCAGCAGCGCTGCTGTGCACGCCATTGGTGTTGATGCTCCACATGGTGCCGTCGCCATTAGGATCACAGCTGAACATCTCGTTCAAACTGGTCGACTTCTTGGTGGCATTGCCGCCATTGGCATCAAAGGTGTAATAATATTTGTTTGCCATGAAGTTGGCGAGGAAGCCTGTGGGGGTCTTCTGCACATTGTCGGCAACAGCTGCCACCACCTGGGTGCGGGTGAAGGTGGTGCTATTGCCGTTTGTTGCCATCGTAACCATATAGAGGCAATTTCCGGCAGAATTGAGGAAGAACTTCGAATCGCTGACAGCATAGGTCTTACCATTGTAAGTCTTGGTAACCACGCCAGCTGTATCTACTGCGTAGTTCTGCGCCTTACCGAAATTAGACAATGTTTCATGTTTGGCACTTTTTCCTGAATAGTAGAAATAGCCCGAAGCGCTGAGAATCAACTTGTCGCCCACTTCCTCGGTCGAATAGATATTCGTTGAGTAATTGTGGTACTCCTTGACAGTGAAGTTGTTATCATCAATAAGCAGATAACCAAACTTTGTTGACACATACATACCAAGACTGCCGAATGTGACATGATTGATTCCCTTTTCATCTGGAATCAAGGCTTCTTTCACATTTGGAATATTGTACTGAATGCCATCGCTGGTAATCACATCGATGTTGGCATCGTCGTAGGTAACGACCAGATAGTTCTTGTCGTAGTTGTAGTAGATGCCGTTTACCAGCACATCCGACAAGCTATTGGTCTTGTTCAACGACACATTCTCCTTGGTAACCTTGTTGAGGCAGAAGAGGTCATTGCCCAACAGATAGTAAACACTATTCTCTGTGTCAATGATGTTCTTGGCCGAAGTCGCGAGGAATCGTGAATGCACGGTCCACGATCCTGTACCCGTCTGTGCCATCACGCTCAGTGGCATCAAGAGCAATAGAAGCAAATAAAATTTCTTAATCATCGTTTCAAATTTTTATTATCGTTTTGTCATGTTATTTATCTCTTAACGCAATTTCGCCTATTTTATTGTGTCAACTGCAATAAAATCAGTATTTCAAGGCTATTTTCTTTTCATTGCCCTCTCGATTCACATAGCTGAAACGCCGCCATTCGCCCGTGACTTCGCTCTCGTAGCGAACAACATATTTCTGCTCTCTCATGAAATCGAGCATCACCGAACCAGCCATAGGCTTTTCGGGACCGGGCGCGCCTTTCACCCCTTTCTTCTCCACCATGCGCACCTTGCTGTCGCTCACGGTTACCACCAGGTTCACGGTGTCGCCGTCAAGGAGCATCAAGCCGTTGTGCCGCAACTCCAGAGCTCCGTCGGCATGCGAAATCAGGTGCAGTTCGCTCGACTGGTCGCCGCCATCGTCAAGAGCCATGGGCTTGATGTAGGTGCTCATGGGGTCCTGATCCTTTTGCCCAAAAATGAGCGCCAGCAGGGCAAAGGCCACCAGCAGGGCCAGGGTGTAGAACTCTATGGAGTGAAAAAAGTCGTCCATCACTGCTTGGCTGCGGCAGCTTCTACCCAGGCCTTCACCTCATCGACAACGGGGTTCTTGTAACCCAACTTATACTTTTTGTTGATGTCGAGCAGGTCCTGGAAGAGTTTGCCGGGTTTGTCAATGGCGCCAAGCGCCTCAATGGTGAGATAGCCCGCCTTTTGGATGGGAGCCACCCACTCGGCTGGGATGCCAAGCGCCGTGAAGGATTCTTCCTTGTCGCGCTTCGCCACCTTTTCGGGACGCATCTGCGGGAAGAGGAGCACATCCTGAATGTAGCTGTGGCCGGTCATGAGCATCACCAGGCGGTCAATGCCTATGCCGATGCCGCTCGTGGGGGGCATGCCATATTGCAGGGCACGCAAGAAGTCCTGGTCAATGATCATTGCCTCATCGTCGCCCTTGTCGGCCAGGCGCATCTGCTCTTTGAAGCGCTCTTCCTGGTCGATGGGGTCGTTGAGCTCACTATAGGCATTGGCAAGCTCCTTGCCGTTGACCATGAGTTCGAAGCGCTCGGTGAGGCCGGGCTTGGTGCGGTGCATCTTGGTGAGCGGAGACATCTCCACGGGATAATCGATGATGAAGGTGGGCTGCACAAAGGTGCCCTCGCAGAACTCGCCGAAGATCTCGTCGATGAGTTTGCCCTTGCCCATGGTGTCGTCGATTTCCAGTTTCAGTTCCTTGCACACTTGACGAATCTCGTCTTCGCTCTTGCCCTCCAGGTCATAGCCAGTCTTCTCCTTGATGGCCTCAAGGATGGGCAGGCGACGATAAGGAGCCTTGAAACTGATGGTCTTGCCATCTACCACGCTCTCGGGTTTTCCGTTCACGGCGGTACAAATGGTTTCGAGCAGTTGTTCGGTGAAGCTCATCATCCAATTGTAGTCCTTATACTGCACATAGAGTTCCATGCAGGTGAACTCGGGATTGTGGTTGCGGTCCATGCCCTCGTTGCGGAAGTTCTTGCCAATCTCATACACGCCCTCGAAGCCGCCCACAATGAGGCGCTTCAGGTAAAGCTCGGTGGCAATGCGCATGTACATGTCTACATCGAGCGCATTGAAGTGCGTGATGAAGGGGCGGGCCGTTGCGCCGCCGGCAATGCTCTGCAGCGTGGGTGTCTCCACCTCGGTGTAACCGGCATCGTCGAGCACCTGGCGCATGGTCTTCACCACCAGGGCGCGCTTCAGGAAGGTGTCCTTCACGCCGTCATTCACCACGAGGTCCACATAGCGCTGGCGGTAACGCAGTTCGGGGTCGTCGAAGGCGTCGTAGGTAACACCGTCTTTCACCTTCACAATGGGCAGCGGCTTCAGGCTCTTGCTGAGCACGGTGAGCGCCTGAGCGTGCACGCTGATCTCGCCCGTCTGGGTGCGGAACACATAGCCCTCAATGCCCACAAAGTCGCCAATGTCAAGCAACTTCTTGAACACCACATTATAGAGGTCTTTGTTCTCGTCGGGGCAAAGGTCGTCACGGCTCACATACACCTGAATGCGGCCCTTGCTGTCCTGCAACTCCATAAACGAGGCCTTGCCCATGATGCGGCGGCTCATCACACGGCCGGCGATGCTCACCTGGCGTGGTTCGCTCTCGTCGCTGAACTGGGCACGGATGTCGTCGCTCCATGCATTCACCTTGTATTCTGCTGCCGGATAGGGGTTAATGCCCATTTCGCGCAACTGCGCCAGACTATTGCGGCGCACAATCTCTTGTTCACTTAATTCCAGTATATTCATTATTTCTTATTTGTTTGTTTTCGCTGTAATAAATCTCTTGTATTAGCGACCAAGGTGCAGCGAGCAATCATAGGCGTCATCGCCCACTACACTTCTATCGCAATTTGCAAAATTACGCATTTTTTTCGAAATTGCACACTACACAGCCCGCTAATTGCATTTTTTCGCCTTTTTGCCGCAGTTTTCAGCCGCCCTACCCTGCCCACACCAATCGCTTTGAGCCATCGCGAAAAGCCCGTTCACACTTAAAAAATGTAATTATTTACAAGGCGAAGATGGATAAAATTACAAATGTTAACAAATCAAAAATTTTCTTGTCAAAATATATCTGACGAATGAAAAAAAGGTGCTACATTTGCATCAGTTATTCATTATCTATAAAAGCAAAAACAATGAAAAAGACATTAATAGCATTATCGCTTCTGTCGGGTTCGCTCTTGGCGCAAGCTGGCGGCCTGCTCACCAACACTAACCAGCACATAGCCTTTGTGCGCATGATGGCGCGCGGAGCCTCGCACGAAATAGACGCCATCTACACCAACCCCGCCGGCGTGGCATGGATGGATCAGGGATGGACTCTCTCGCTCAACATTCAGAGCGCGTTTCAAACGCGCAACGTCGAGGCATCGTTCCCCCTGTTCGGCACCGAGCCCAAACTCTACAAGGGCGATGCCGCCGCTCCGGTGCTGCCCTCAATCTATGCCGCCTATCGCAAAGACGCCTGGGCCATTCAGGGTTTCATTGGCGTGATTGGTGGTGGTGGCAAGTGCTCGTTTGAGCACGGCCTGCCCATGTTCGACAGCCGCGTCATGGCCGGCATCATGGCGCAAACAGGCGGCACGGTCACACCCGACCAGTACAACATTAACACCGCCGTAAAGGGCCGTCAGTACATCTTTGGCGGACAACTGGGTTTCTCCTATCGCTTCAACGACCACTTCTCGGGACATGCCGGTATGCGCATGAACTACTTCAACGGCAACCAGAAGGGCTATGTCGAGGCCATCCTCAACGGCACCGAAAACAAGTTGCTCAACCTGCGACTCGACTGCGACCAGACGGGCTGGGGCATCACTCCCATCATTGGCATCAACTACCGCTACAAGGGTCTAACCCTGGCAGCAAAATATGAGTTCAAGACCAACCTCAACATCGAGAACGACACCAAGGAACTCGAAGATCCCACAGGTTCGCTGGCCGATTTCAAGCACGGTGTGAACACCCCCAGCGACATCCCTGCCATGCTGGCAGTGGCTGCTGGATATGAGTTCACACCCAAGCTGCGTGCCACCCTCGAGTATCATTTCTTCGACGACAAGCACGCCGAGATGGCAAACATGCCTGGCACCACTATTGGCAAACAAAAAGCCCTGAAGCACGGCACACACGAGTTCTTGGCAGGTGTGGAATATGACATCAACAAGACCTTCACCGTGAGCGCCGGCGCACAGCGCACCGACTATGGTTTGAGCGACGATTATCAGAGCAACACCTCGTTCTCTTGCGACAGCTACTCGGTGGGCCTCGGTGCCGCCATCAACCTCTCGTCGCATGTGAAACTCAATGTGGGCTACTTCTGGACCATGTACAGCGACTACACCAAGAATGTGCCTGCCGGCAACCCCGGCGGTTACAACGGCACTACCCTGCCCGGTCAGGATGTGTATTCCCGCACCAACAAGGTCTTCGGCATGGGCATCGACTACAAGTTCTAAACCCGGCTTAGGGCTGAGGGTTGAAAGTTGAGCTAAAACCTCGATTGTTCGAGAATTCGATTATTCGACTATTCGAGAACTCGACTACTCGATTGCTCAAGAACTCGAGTCCCAAAAAAGAAAACATCAACAATAAAAATAGGAGGGTGTGTCATAATTCAGTTATGGCTCACCCTTTTGTTGTAACATGTTGTAAAACATATAGCAAAGCCTCTACTTTCCCAAGCGGAGGCTTTGTC